>DATHCY010000134.1:0-14787 GCA_035319305.1 Methanocella sp. | reverse complement strand
GATGCAGATCACCGGTGCTCTCAACCGCATCTCCGACGCGGTGCACAACATCGCCGGCACCAAGGAAGAAAAGGCGCTCTTCGTGGGCATGGGCTTCGGGTCGTTCGTGACGGCGCTGGGCCTGGTCACGCCGACGCTGTTCCCCCCATTGCTGGTGGCCATGGGCTTCACGCCGCTGGCGGCCATCGCCATCGCCTGCCTGGGCTACGACCCGCTCTGCTCCTTCGCGCTGCTGTCGCTGCCGATCACCTTGCCGGCCAGCACGGTCGCTGGCATGGGCATCCCCATCACCGAGCACTCGTTCGCCATGAACATATCAATTTTTCTGCCGGTGATCAGCGTCTTGTTCGCGTTCGCCATCCTCTGGGTGGTAGGCGGTTTCGGGGCGGTAAAGCGGTCATGGTTGCCCGCGTTGCTCTCAGGCTTGGTGATATCCATATCGGCGCTGTGCCTGGTGTACACGAATATCGTGCCCCTGCAGATTGTGGGTGTCGTTGCGGGCGGACTGTCGATGATCGTGCTATACGGTTACAGTGTGTTGCAAAACAGCCTCTCGAAGGAGAAAAAGCCGGCGACTTCTAAGGAGGTTGCGACGGATGGCGGGGTTACTACTGCTGCTGCTACGGTGCCGAAAATATCTCTTCTCCGGGCGCTCTCGCCCTGGATCATCCTAATCCTGCTGGTGGCTATCGTCAACCTGCCCCAGATAGTTCAGACTTTAAAAGACGCTCCTAATGGTTTTGAGGTGATCAAGATCTATAAAAATCAGCCTGTGGATCTTGATATCCTTAATCAGGCGTACACGTGGATCCTGATCTCATCGATCGTCGGCATATTTACGCTCGGAGCCAGCAAAGCACAGGTGTTGAAGGCTCTCGATATGACTATCAGGCGCTTCCTCGGCCCGTTCCTGGCGTACAGTCTGTTCTTCTCGATCGCATATATCATGTTCTACTCGGGCGGCTCTGTCGTTGATGGCAATTTCGTCCCGGCGACATTGGCAACCGCTAACATGGATGCGATCATTGGCGTGGCTCTCGCGGGTATCTTCGGCGCCTACTACGGATTGGTCGCCCCGATTCCCGGCTTCATCGGGTCGGTCATCGGCGGGAGCGAGACTTCGTCAAATGTCATGTTCGCCAAGATCCAGAATGTGGCTCTGACCAATACAATCGGCGCGGACAAGTTCCCCCTCGCGTTCGGCTCGCTGGCGGTCGCTGGCGGCATCGCCAGCGCCATCACTCCGTCTAAGGTTAATAATGCCTGCGCAACTTTGGGGGAGGGGGGCAAAATGGAGAGCGAGGTGATGAAGGTCAATGCAGGCGTCGCCATCTTGCTAACAGTTGTCACCTGTATCATGACCTTACTGTTCCTGAAGATCGGGATAGGGTTCTGAACAGAGTACAAAGTAGGTGTAATGCTCCGATTTGCAGCGGGGCATTCGCCTCATTTTCAACTTGCTTGTTACAGATTCTTCGTCGAGATAAAAGCAGTTGTATCGGAGCCTGGGAGGGATGATGAATGTTGTGGTTGTTGGGACGAAGAAAGGGTCCGCTCTTCGCTATACTTGTTATGGTCGTAGGGTTAGAGGACCTGGTAGATGGATACGTCGCCATTACCGAAAACTTGTCGGAAGTAGAGGGTATTGTTGAACTTCTCCTTCCGGACCTCGCTGGCGTTTACCCACCACCCTGTGTTGAGGCGTCGGTCTTGTGGCACCCAGACGTACGTAGAATTTAGAGCTTTGGCCAGCGCGTTGGCACGGGCCGGATCGGTGGTCTTGAAAATTTCGTTGGTTTCGTTCATCATCTTGATGGGGTTGGGGGCGTTGGCCCAGTCGCCGCCTTCTGAGGTAAAGCGGGTGGTCATGCCCATGATAAGTTCGGCGCCGAAGATATCGGCCACGAATTTATCGCTTTCGTTCGTGTGATCCAGTATCCATCCCGTCGCATTGAGTTCGCCTTGGGTCACTACGTGATCGTTCAGCATGTTGTCGGCCTGGACTTTCACCTCTGGCGGCGGGAGTAGGAGTTTTGCCTGCTCTTCCGGGGCGTATTTCGCTATGTACGCATCGACCTCGGGCTTGAGCGGTGTCGGTGTGAGGTTGTGGAGATCTGCGATCCTGGTCTGGAACGGCCAGAAGTAAGTTAGTAACAGAATAAACGCAAACATTGTCAGAACGATCACGATCTTTTTACCTTCATTCCTGTCGCTCATCATCACGGCTTTTGCCCGGCAAGTACAAAATAGTATCGCCGCGGCGGTCCGTTGATCTCCTTGATGATCAAAAATTTTTTAACCGATCGCTTACCTGTTATATTTGATTAATCAGCCCTGTATAACGACGAAAACAAATAATATAATATTAGTGAGAATATATAGACAGGTTGGATTGTATGGAGCGCGACTATAACACGATGGACGATTTCTCCTTTAAGGGAAAGACCGTGCTACTTCGGGTGGAGTTCAACTCTCCCATGAGCCCGGACGGCAGGATCCTCGATGATAAACGTATCAGGGAGAGCGTCCCGACGATCAAGCAGCTGGACGAGGCGAAGGTGGTGTTGATCGCCCATCAGAGTAGGCCCGGTAAGAAGGACTTCACCTTGCTGGAGGATCACTCGAGACGGCTCCAGCGGCTGTTGAAGCAGAACGTCCATTACGTAGATGACATTTTCGGGTCCCATGCTAGGTCGTCCATCGTTGAGATGGAACCTGGCGAGGTTATCCTGCTGGAGAATGTGCGCTTCTACTCGGAGGAGCAGCTGGAGCAGCCTCCGGAGACCCATTCGAAGACTCATCTGGTACGGAAGCTCGCGCCCCTTGCGCAGGTCTTCCTCAACGATGCCTTCGGCGCATCCCACCGGTCCCAGTGCTCGCTAGTGGGCTTCACCCCGGTGCTCCCGTCGGGCGCCGGTCGGCTAATGGAGAAGGAGATCGACTCGCTGACCAGAGCGCTCACTGGTGGCGGCGAGACGATCTATGTCTTGGGCGGAGCTAAAGTGGACGATAGCATCAGCGTAACCAAGAATGTGCTGGAGAAGAAGATCGCCACGAAGGTGCTGGTCACAGGTGTCGTGGCCAATGTATTCCTGGTGGCTGGCGGCGTTAAGATCGGCAAGCCAAATATGGACTTTTTGGAGAAGAACGAGCTGATTGGGGAAGTCCCGCGCGCTAAGGCCATCTTAGATGAGTTCGATGGTAAGATAATCACACCGTCTGACGTGGCAATCAACAAGGACGGCCAACGGGTCGAGATGAACATCAAGGGACTGCCCACCGACTATGTGATCTCGGACATCGGCAGGGAAACGATCGCAAACTTCAGCGACATAATCAGGCACTCAGATCATGTGGTGCTCAACGGTCCGGCGGGCATCTTCGAGAACCCCGACTACAGCGTGGGCACCAACGAGATACTCATGGCGGCGACGAAGGCCAAGTTTTCCGTCGTGGGTGGTGGCCATAGCTCGGCAGCAGTGGAAGCGCTGGGAATCGAGGATAAGATCTCCCATGTCTCAACCGGCGGTGGCGCAGCCATAGACTTTTTAAGCGGAAAGTCCATGCCCGCCATTGAAGCCCTCAAGGCAGCTAGGGCCAGAAAAACGGCGTCGAACAGATGAATTTGATTCTTTTTTAATTGCTTTTGCTATGTTGAATTTGTGTTATCTAGTATTCTCGTGTTTGCGATGGTGGTTGTGTCCGTGGCGGTGCGCGGTCCTATCCTTATCGGGGTTTCGGTGGGTAACACGACCGCTATAGGCACAACCACCATTGCAAACACGAGAATAGTGGAATCTGTGTTCCAGCGCAGCGCGCCGATCGTATTCCTTTTTAGCGGAGCGGACTGGTTTATTGTGGTGATATTCAGCATAGTGGATCGCTTTTAAAAGAAGGTGTTGCGTTATCAGGTTAGTATTTCAAGCTCTCCAGTCCTCGGGGGCAGAAGCCTAAGGAGAGCCATTCGCAGCCGGAGCATAGTTCCTTGAGATCCTCAGGCCGGATCCGCGCTTTGATCATGTTATAGATATCTTTAGCCTTGAACCGATCGCCTGCCTTAATGCCGAGCCTGTCCATGACCCGGCGGTCCATATCCCGGACGACCTTATTATCGCTCATCCTGCCCTTGAAGCAATCGGGGCCCTGGGAGTTGGGACATTGGATACATACGACGTCACAGTCGTCTACGATCTCGATTATGAGGTCGGGATTTTGCTCGATCATGCGCTTGACCTTCTGCAGGTTCCTGATAAATTCGGCTGTATAGCCGATGCCCTGAAAGCCGAGGATGCAGAGCAGGTGATGCGCCCTGAGAGGGATGCCTTTCCTACCAGCAGGATGCCGCTGACCGGTGGTCATGTCTTTCCAACTATATGTTGCCATGCTATAAACATTTTGAGAGGCTGGGGGTGGACAGGGGCTAAACTGCCTATGCTGTTGCAGCTTTTATTTTAAATCACTCATAAATATATAAATAGAGGTTTATGATCACAATCAGGCAACAAATAGCAGCCTACTACATTGTATGAACAGACCTGTTCAGAGGAAGCATATGACAAACGATTGTAAGTGGTGTAAAGCAGAAAGCAGCCGCAGAGCGCAGATCATCCATGTAGACTGTGCCAGTCATCGCTATCCCGATGGAAGTATGGGGATCCATGACATGTGTTTTTACGTGGCGCCTCGAGAGATCGTAGCGATCTGCGGTGCCAACGGATCGGGAAAATCAACACTACTTGAGCACCTGAACGGACTGCTCACGCCAACATCAGGACACGTCTACGTGATGGGAAAGCAATGCGCTGATATGAAAGGAGAGATATGGAAGGACGTGGGACTCGTCTTTCAGCGGCCGGAGGACCAACTGTTCGCGCCCACAGTACTGGACGATGTCATGTTCGGCCCAATCAACCTAGGCATGAGCGTCGAACAAGCTAGAGAGGTGGCGATGCGAGCCCTAGAGCACGTAGGAGCCCTGGATCTGACAGATAAAATGCCAAATTACCTTTCAGGAGGCCAGAGAAGGCTTGTAGCCATAGCAGGGGTGCTTGCGATGAAACCCAAGGTATTATGCCTGGATGAACCCACTTCAGACCTAGATGATCGACACGCCAGAATGGTCGAAGACATCATCCATGAGACCAGAGACGTGCACGACATTAGCGTGGTGATCTCGACCCACGATCTGGATCTTGCCAGCCGGCTGGCCGACCGGGTATGTATAGTAAAAGAGGGCAGCATTATCGCCTATGGCAGCCCACGGGACGTTTTCTATGACCTGCAGCTGATCAAAACGGCCGAGATGAAGCCGCCGATCGTCGTAGAGCTTTACCACGCATACTGCGATCGTAGAGGCACGGAGCCTTCAGCCAAGCCGCTAACTATGGCAGAACTGCTTGACCTGATCATGGAGCCATGCCCATCACTTATATAAAACATGCTATCATGTGAGTAATGGGGAATCCATGAGCAGCCATCCACTTGACCCATTACTGAAGCCTCACAGCATCGCAGTCATCGGCGCCTCGAAGGACCCATCCAAATGGGGCTATAAAATATACCATAACATTTTAAATAACCATTACGACGGCGATGTTTACCCAGTTAACCCCACTGCACAGGAAATCCTCGGACGACAATGCTACCCTGATCTGGCATCCATACCCGGAGAGGTGGATCTAGCCGTGGTCGTCATCCCTGCGACAGCCGCTATGGCGATCGTGGACGACTGCGGTAACAAGGGTGTGAAGGCTTTATGCGTGATCACAGCAGGATTCAGCGAAGTTGGCAAGGAGGGTGAAGCCCTCGAGCAAGAACTGAAAAAAAAGACCGCCGCCTACGGTATCCGTATGCTCGGGCCCAACACGATGGGGTTTGTGAACCGAAGTATTGGACTCAACTGCAGCATCACCCCCCGGATGCCCCACAAGGGCGAGATCTCGTTTATCAGCCAGAGCGGCGCGCTGAGCCTCGCACTGACAGATTGGGCCATCGGTTCGCACATGGGCATGAACTGTATTATTAGTACGGGCAACAAGGCGGATGTCTCGGAGGCGGACCTTCTCGAATATTTCGAGAAGGACGAGTGTACATGGACCATAGCCATGTACATCGAAGGACTGAAGGATGGGCGGAGGTTTATCGAGTCCGCCTCGAAAGTAAAAAAGCCCATGTTGACGATCAAGGCGGGCGCCAGCGAGGCGGGCGCACGCGCAGCCGCATCCCACACAGGCAGCCTGGCGGGTTCGGACGCGGTCTACGACTCAGCATTCCGCCAGTCAGGCGTGATCAGGGTCGAAGGGGTAGAAGAGATGTTCGACTCGGCCATGGCCATGTCTACCCAGCCCAGACCGAAAGGAAACCGCGTGGCGATACTGTCCAACGGCGGAGGAATGGCGATCATGGCCAGCGACGCATGCGAGCGCAGGGGAATGCAGGTGCCGCAACTCAACAAGTATACGAGAGCAGGCATTGCACGGCTGTTACCAGCCTTTGCCTCGGTAAAAAACCCGGTGGACACAGTAGCCAAATCCGACTACCACATTTATAAAGAGGCGATGCGAGCCCTGATCGACGATCAAGACATCGACTGCGTCATGGCGATCTACGCTCATGCAGGGATGACCGACGCCATGGAGCCCGCTCGGGCCGTGGTTGATGTGCTCAAGGAAAAGTATCCGAAACCGGTAGTGGCCTGCTGGATGGGAGGGGAAGATATCGACCAAGTCGCGAAGATGTTCCGCGAAAACCGGGTGCCATTCTACTCGACTCCAGAACGGGCCGCTGAGGCGCTGCGATCGCTGATCGAATATGATGGGTTCCTGGTGAAAAAGAGGGTGAAGCGATGACATTGCTAAACGAGCTCGAGGCAAAGAATCTACTGGCCAGCTATAGCATCCATGTCAACCCAGGACTGGAAGCGGCCGGCCCGATGGAAGCTGCTGAAGCTGCGACCAGACTTGGATTTCCTGTAGCGATCAAAGTGCTTTCGGGAAGGATCGCACACAAGAGCGACCTAGGGATGGTCGCGCTTAACATACCTTCACCCGATTGCGCTAGAGGTGCATGCGATCGCATTATCACGGCGGCTAAGGCGATCGATCCCGACGCCACAATAGTGGTGGAAACCATGGCCACCCCCGGCCAGGAGGTGATCGCCGGAGCGAAGCGCGATCCACAGTTTGGGCCGATCATACTGTTCGGGATGGGAGGCGTCTTCGTCGAGATCTTCAAGGATGTTTCCATACGAGTAGCGCCGATCGACCATGCGATGGCTTTAGAGATGATCGGAGAGATCAAAGGCTATCGGATGCTGCAGGACTTCCGAGGCAAAAAGGGCGTCGACACCAATGCACTGGCCGACGTGCTAGTAAATATTTCCCGACTGATGATGGCCCGGGACGATATCATGGAGCTCGATGCCAACCCAGTCATGGCCTATGAGAAAGGCGCTGTGACTGTCGATGCCAGAATAATGCTCAAGGATTAAAATATCAATGTGAATACCGGAATGTATTCTGATACAGCATCGTCTATCGAGTAACCTGACCATCCAAACAATCAAGCACCCCATATGCATTGGCGGTTCATTGGTCTGATGTTTCCCCGTAACGTTCTCCCATGGGTAGCACGACCACAGATAACCACCAACACAATAAGCACTGAAATGTAGTCTCAGATCACTTCGATCTCGAACAGATCGTTGATGTCGCAGTCCATGATCCCGTTATAGTCCTTCATGAACTTTTTGATACGGAAGACGATGGTCCTATCAGCATCATATATCGAATACGAATCCATCATACGCAGCTTTGGGTTTAGGTTGTAAAATAGTCGTTTGTTCCCAAGTCGCGCTCCAGTGATGCCGATTAGCGAGTCCGAGACACACGAATTCTTACCGATGAGGATACAAACATCAGGGTTACGCAGATCTTTATGCAATGTCCTGGTGGCAAACACGGCCATCCGCACCGCCATCGCCAAGCCTTGGCACAGCTCGCCATGATAATTGACCGCCTGCCTCACCAGATCCTCATGGTATTCTGCGGGCAACATCTTTTTGATCGAATCATACCGATCCCTCCTGGTCGCAGAAAACACACAATCCCAACCGGGCTCATAGGGCTTCAGATCGATTACGGGCGTGCCATTGATGGCATCTAAAAAAGAGACGGTGAGCAGCCGAGCGCTCCTCTTCACCAACTTTGCCGTGGTGATCGAAACAGGGTTCGGCCGTACGGGGGTACGAATAGCAAAAACACCCCTCATGGGAAGATCGGTCGAATATTTTCTCGGAGTCACCTTCAAGACGTCCCGCTCGGCCTTGTCCAGCCAGCAGACGACGAACAGGTGCGAGTTCTCCTCGATACCGGAAAGCCCGTCCTCATATTCTCTAAAGACCTCGATCTCCGCCTCCACACCCTGCAGGGGCATGTCCCTCCGGTCTCGGATCGGAGAATGTACGATCCCGATCGGCTCCAGCCTCATCTCTTCAATGAGACACACCCCCAGAGAGCTAACGGGAACATGGTATAGAATAGCGTATCGATGGATGATAAAATTTACTATAAATACCGGTGTGTTTAAGCGTTTTACAAAAGTCACATGGACTATTAGGCGAAACGCTCGGTAAAGAGTTCAGAGTACCCTCCCTATACAATGGGCAAGTAATAACATCCCAGCACACATTGTAATTATATACCATTGATATATAAACCACTGGAGATGATATGGATCGCTCAAGAGCATGCCATGGCCGGGCTGACCTGACATGAGCATTTCTGATAGACCCCTGATGCCGCCAAGCAAAGCTCGTGTTCTTCGCCGATTGAAGAATGGACTGCGATGCGCCTATGATAGGATATGGCAAGCGACCATCGGAGGCATCATGATACTCGTAGCGGGCACGATCGGTTTTATAGCTGGCAATCCATGGCTGTTTCCCAGTGGGATCGACCGCCTTTCTGCTGGCAGTATATCCCTACAGCCAGCTGGCCCGCTTCTACAATACGCTGATCGGCCATCTGGCAGGGGTCTCAAGCGGCTACCTGGTGGTGATAGCCCTCGGGCTGGCAAATATGCCATCAGTATTTGAGACAGGCAGATTACAAGCCGTACAAATACTGGCTTCAGGCATCGGAGTTGCACTAGTGATCCTGCTACAGACGGCAGTAAAAGCTAGGCACCCTCCAGGAGCGGCCACGGCGCTGCTGATAACGCTTGGCGGATTTAGGGTCGTCTGGCAGGACTTCCTGGCGATCATAATCGGAGCCAGCATCATGGCCGTATTAGGCGAAGCATCCCGACGCCTAGACTTGGCATTGCATGAAAACGGACGGTAAGAATGACCGACATCCGAGATCTGAGATGTCTGCACAGGCGGTCAGATTTTCACGCCGAAGCGCAGCGTTCTCCACCGCAGCACGACGTTGACCAGCGCGATCATGACAGACACTCGATAAGCGACCCGATCACAGCGGCAAAGGCTTCCCCCGGAACCGATGCCGAATACCGCAACGGCTACAGGGCGATGGCCAGCTCGAAGTTGTTGCTAGCGGCAGTAAAGGAGAGAGTACGCCCTGTCCAGTACTATATCCATTTGCCTAGAGATGAGGAAGGACACACAAACATGACAACGAAGTAGATCAGCAACACAACAATGATCCACGTCAAGCGGGTCGAGATAAAGCGGCCCTTCAGCAAGAAGCTGAGGACAACCTGTAATGCAGTACAACTTTTACCGTTTCCTGCTACGATCTTTTCCCCTGAACAAATATTTCAACTTGGACATACCATAACAAACAGGCTTCATGCCGCTTCATCGTTCGATCTCAGGATAACCGGGCGTCATACGATGCAACTAGTGGTTTTTAAAACTGCCGCCGAATCACATCAAGGATAAAAATGATAAGGGTAAATGCAAGCATGTCAACTGAGTTATCGAAACTTGCCCGGAAGGCTAAGGAATCATTAAACATGATCATCGGGAGCACAAGGCCCCAGAAAGCCAGGTTCAGTCTCGGCGACCTGAAGTTCTTCTTCCGGTTCGTACGGCCGGTATGGAAGCTCGGCCTCATCAGCACCGTAATGGTCATGGTCACGACGGGAATCACGGCTCTGCTGCCGCTTTCCAGTAAAATTTTCATTGATTTCGTCATCCTGAAAACCGGCTATGAGGGACTCGACGGGACGCTATCGGCGCTGGGCCTAGGCCAGCTCGCTCCCTCGATGATCGAGCACCTGAGCTCGATCAAGTTCCTGGTGCTCAGTATGGTGATCGTGGGAATCATCTATGGCCTGCTTAATCTCATCGAAGGGTACATCACCACCGTGTACCAGCAGGAACTGACCTTTAACGTCCAGACCAGCCTG
Organism: Methanocella sp.; assembly: GCA_035319305.1. GTDB lineage: Archaea > Halobacteriota > Methanocellia > Methanocellales > Methanocellaceae > Methanocella_A. The sequence continues at coordinate 4,416 of DATHCY010000134.1, read as the reverse complement.
TTCGACCATGTCCTTCGGTTTCCGATGTCGTTTATCAAGAACAAGCAGACCGGATACCTGATGTCCCGAGTATCGGACGATGTGAACATGATGCAGTACCTGTTCTCAGATGCGGTGACACAGCTCCTCTCCAGCGCTTTCTACCTGATCTTCGGCATCGCCATCCTGATGTCACTGAACGCCAAGCTGGCCATCCTAATCGCGTGCGTGATACCAGCGTATCTAGCAGTCCGGTACCTATTCTCCGGACGGATCAGGGCTTTGAGCCACAGGGAGAGGGAGGCTAACGCCGAGGTTTCGAGGGACCTGCAGGAGGCGCTTTCCGGGATAGAAGTAGTAAAGTCCTATGCGACCGAGAAGGTAGAAGTGGGTAAGCTATCGCTCAAACTTCGAAATGTGATCAGGGCCAGAGTCATCCGATCGATGCTCATGTCCATGGCCGCCTCATTCATCCAAGGCACGATGTTCGCCCTGCTGCTGGCCATCATGTTCATCGGGGCTGGCGAGATCCAGAGCGGCCGCATGACGATGGGCGACTACGTGACCTTCATATCATACATCATATTCCTGTCAAACGCCGTGAATACGCTGTACCGAACCTACCTCACATTCCAGCCGGCCTTTGCGTCCATGGATCGCCTCATGGAGATGTTCGGAATCGACCCGGAGTTCGAATGGGACGACCGGGAGAAGCGCCTGAAAACGATCGATCGTGTCAAAGGAGACGTGCGGTTTGAGGACGTGTCCTTTATGTACAACGAGAAAGAACCGGTACTCAGGCACATCAACTTCGAGGCCCGTCCGGGCGAAAGGATCGCACTCGTGGGCCACAGCGGAGCTGGCAAGACTACACTAGTCAGCCTGCTGCTAAAGCTATACCTGCCCCAGTCAGGAAAGATATACCTAGATGATGTGGATCTTACGGAACTGAACTACGGCTGGCTGAGGCAGCAGATCAGCATCGTATCCCAAGACATTTTCCTCTTCAATGATACCATAGAAAACAATATCAAATACGGACGTCCAGGCGCGTCAAGCGAGGATGTGATACGGGTTTCTATAAAGGCGCGCATTCACGATTTCATCGAAAAACTGCCGAACGGCTACGATACGCTGATTGGCGAGCGAGGCACGAAGCTATCCGTCGGACAGCGACAGCGCATATCCATAGCCCGGGCATTCCTGAAGGATACACCGCTGATCATCCTGGATGAACCGACATCGGCCATCGATCCGGAGACGGAGATGCATCTGAAAGAGTCGCTGGACGAGTTGATGAAAGGCAGGACGACCTTCATAATATCCCATCGAATGTCACTCACAGAGATCGCCGATAAGGTCATCGTCATCGATGATGGCACGATCGCCCAGATCGGCACTCACACAGAGCTGGCAAGCACGGAAGGACTGTTCAACAGACTGCGAACCTCGGACCGACAGCAGGAGGAATACGAGAACAGGCCTCCTGATCAGGTAAACATCGGCTCGTAGAAGATATAGCAAGGCTGATGCTTCCACGAATAAAAAGTATGGGTTGCAGCGATTCTGAGGTCTAAAAATGGATATGACAGAGTTGAGCGATATTGTGCAGGATATGGCGAAGAACCTAGGCGCCTGTGCCACGGGGATCGCGACAGTAGAGACGATGGCCGGAGGGCCTCCATCCGCCGACATCTCCTACATGCTTCCGGGCGCCCGAGCTGCGGTGTGCTTCGCACTGCCGCTTGACCAGGCAACCATCGAACCGTACCTGCAGAAAAAGTGTCACGACCAGCACAACCTAGATAAAATCAGGCAGACGACCCTTGCCGCCGGCATATCGCTGGAAATGTCGACTTTTTTGACCCAGTTGGACTACCGGTCGATGCCGGTGCCGGCCAACTTCCAATACAGGAACGACCAAGAGACGAGCATGGCCGAACGAAAGCCCCCGATATCCCATCGCTACCTCGCAGTCCGCTCCGGTATCGGACACTTCGGGCTTTCAGGGAATGTAATCATGGCTAAGTACGGTGCCGCTATCGCCCTTGGCTCTGTGGTCACTCAGGCGCCGCTGCTGCCTACCGATCCGCTTCCGGAGGAGGGAAACTACTGCGATGGCTGCAGGCTATGCCGTGCGGTCTGCGCCTCCGGCTTTATATCACCGGATGAGATTTCTGAGGTGGTGCTCGGCGGCCGCAAGTTCGACTATGCAAAGCGAAAATCGTATGCCAGATGCAGCTATATCTGCGGCGGCTACGCAGGCCTGGACCGTTCCGGCAAGTGGTCAACCTGGACCCCTTCAAGGTATCCGATACCCGAGAAGGATGAGGACTTCCCCAGGGCGTTTGCCGACTCGGTAGATGCGTATATCAAAAGACCGATCACCGACCATGTATATTATAATTCGGTCAAGCCTGGCTTCAGGACCGAGTACACCTGCGGCAACTGCCAACTGGTCTGCCATCCGGATAAATCCGTGCGCCAGCGAAGGGCTAAGATGGTTCTGCAGAGCGGCGCCATCGTGCAGAACCCGGACGGGTCTAAGGAGGCGGTGAAGCCAGAGGAAGCCCGGAGACAGATCGACGAGATGGAGCCGGAGAGAAGAAGACTCTACGAGCCGTGATCAGGAAAAGGCCTCTCACTAATAATGACCCCCACTACCCAGATCACACATTCCTCCCCTCACAAAACGTAGGCATCATGAAATGGGGAAAGTTTATCGCTATGGGCGATCCGGACGAAGTTGTCACTGACCGAAACCTGGAAGAGATCTACGGCGTGGGAATGCGTATCGTATATTGATGGTGAGGTCAACCGGAAGATCGCGATCCCCCTAATCAAAACCTGAATAAATGTCCGTGTAGCCTGCAGCATATGTATTGCTTGGTGGTACGGCCTGATAATACCGCGTATCTACGTCTTATATCAAATGGAGCGGAGATCGCCTGAATGGAGGGGGGTCAATAGAGAACGACTGCCTATTATGAAAAATTATCGGTAAATATAGTTCTATGTATAACATATTTTTAATGAATATCGCCTTGCGGCTAAAGATAATATAAATCGACAAGCTACTGGGGAAAAAACGATTTTTTTTGTAAAAATATGTCGGTTGTTAACGACCGTACAGGTAAATAACCTGTTTTATAGCTAATAACAGTACTAATATATAATAATTTGGCTATTTATTGAACGTAATGGGTATATGAGGGTATAGATGTATGGCGTCATGGTGCCGCCGGGTAGCTTGGCTGGCTAATGCGTTAAGGCGCAGGCTCGTTATAACTATTCTGATAGTGGTGATACTCGGACAGGTAACTCCGTCGATCGTGCTTGCCTACAAGGAGTCGGCCGTTGAGATTTCGGTCGGTAACGTACTCTTTCAGAACCAGAGCTACACAACCGCGAATAAACAAACATTGTTCCATACCGACTCGGCTACCGATGTTGACGATGAGTCATTCTTCCTTGGCAGAACGCCACAGGGCGGCATAAGCCTAGCACAGACTTCTAACGGTGCCGAAACCGCCCAGCAAACCGGGTTCTTCAGTTCAAGCTCCTCCTCAGACGTCGTTCTACCCGTACCGCTCAGCCAGGGCTTTATGGGCACTTTCATCTCCGACCCGATCGGCCTGAACCAGGCACCCTTAGGCTCCGGACTGATCTTCCCTCAGATGAGTATGGAAGACACGAACAGTGCAGGCCAGGGCATTGGCAACTTACCTGCTACAAGCGATGCTACTACGAATAAAACCAATGCCCTGGACAACGCCACCGGCAATACGACTTTGAAAAATGAGACTGCGCCCGGCAATTCCCCCATTAACTCTTCGGATGACATCATTCAAAAAAACCTGACTACGTCCCAGCCGAACATTAACTACGATCTGAAGAGCGCAACCGGAGCAAACCAGACCTCGGGCAGCGACCCTGGTGCCCAGAGCAATGCTGGCAGAATAGAATCTAGGCAGGAAAGTCCGGGACAGAGGACGAGCCCGGAGCCGGTCACCATTAAGCCAAACGACCCTCTTGGCCATCAGACCAACAAGCCATTCACACAGTCCATGGGAACCGTCTCCGGTCCGCTGAAGGCATCGAGGGACCTGGTCCAGAATATGTCATCATGGGATCGGTTTATTATGAATACCGTCGGGCGAAGCACTACGGATAAGAGCTTCAACGGAACTGTCTCCCGGCCGACGGATTTCCGGCCTGGCAAAGCCATGGCCCCGATCGTGACATTCGAATTTATATCTGGCGGGCTGAATATGACCCGTCCAGGATCGCAGCTGAGCAATAGGCAGTGGCCGCTCTGATCAATCGATAGTTATTTCTGTGCTGGCACATCCCAGTACAGGACGGCCAGCGACTTTTTGTTCCAGTTTTCGCAGCGTCCGCCAGTTGCTGTTGAGCTTACGTGCTCCCTGATCTTAT
>DATHCY010000133.1:0-2681 GCA_035319305.1 Methanocella sp. | reverse complement strand
AGAGGCGGAGCGTTATGTTGAAGAGATCATGCTATACAAATCGATCTCTCATCTGCAATATACGCCCACGGATGAGGAGATTCGCCTGATCGTCCGTAACTGTCCGGTGTGTATCGATGGCGAGCCCACTGAGCAGGAGGAGGTGCAGGGCTATCGGAACCTGGAGCGGGTGGAGACCAACCGGGTGCGCGGCGGGATCGCACTGGTTATTGCTGAGGGCATTATTCTGAAGGCTCCTAAGGTCAAAAAACATGTGGATAAGCTGAAGTTCGATGGTTGGGACTGGCTGGATCGGATTATAGCGGGTTCCAGACCCGCGGGAGGCGCTCAGGATGGTGAGGAGGGTAAGAAGATCAAGCCAAAGGATAAGTACCTCACGGATCTGATCGCTGGCCGGCCGGTATTCGGCCATCCTTCCCGGGCGGGGGGGTTTAGGCTGCGGTATGGTCGTTCTCGGAATACGGGGTTTGCCACTGCAGGTGTCCATCCTGCATCGATGGTCATCATGGATGACTTTATCGCTACGGGGACGCAGCTGAAGGTCGAGCGTCCGGGTAAGGCGGCCGCGATCGTCCCAGTGGATAGCTTGGAGGGCCCTACTGTGAGGTTGATCAATGGCGACGTGGTCTATATTGGCGACGAAAAAACCGCGCTCAGGCTTCGTCCTGACGTGTCGGAGATCCTGGATAATGGTGAGATTATTATCAATTACGGCGATTTCCTGGAAAATAACCATACTTTTGTACCGTCGCCCTATGTGGAGGAATGGTGGCAGCAGGACTTGCAGGTGAAGACCGCCAATCCGGTCACGATTAACAGTGCCAGAGAAGCCTTTTCAGTGTCGGAAAAGTATGATGTGCCGCTTCACCCGAAATACACGTATATGTGGATGGACCTGTCCGTCGACGATGTGACGTATCTGGCCGATTTCGTGAGCAAAAGCGGAACGGTTAAAGATGGCAGGCTTACGCTGCCGATCGATCAACGGACAAAGCGTCTGCTTGAATTTTTGCTCATTCCCCATACCGTAAGAGAGAGCGTGATCCGGTTCTCGCCAGAGGACACTTATGTTTTTTGCAGGTGTCTAGGCCTGAGCCCGGACCTCTCTATAAAGGATAGAAGTGCTTACACCATTCCTCATATAAATGCATATAACGCGGTCTCTGCGCTGAGCGGCGTCATGGTGATGGACCGTGCGCCGGCCAGGATCGGAGCCCGGATGGGCCGTCCGGAGAAGAGCAAGCTTCGGGAAATGAAGCCGCCAGTGCATGTGCTGTTCCCCGTGGGAGAGGCGGGCGGCATACGCCGATCCCTTAAGGACGCCAGCGCGTACAGCAAGTCTATGAGCGATAGGATCGGAGAGATCGAGGTGGAACTGGGCAGGCGAAAGTGCTCAAAGTGCCATAGGGACACCTTTATGGTGGTCTGCGGGTGTGGCGGCCGCACGGAACCTGTGTACGGGTGTCCGGATTGCGGCATATATGGCCTATCAGAGGAATGTCCAAAATGCCATAAGCCTACCACGCCCAACGTCAGACAGAAGATCGACGTCAAGGGCCTGTATACCGCCGCGCTGAAGCGGGTTGGAGAAAGAGATAACTTCGAAATTCTCAAAGGGGTGCAAGGACTAATCTCAAAGGAGAAGGCTCCGGAGCCGCTGGAGAAGGGCATCCTGCGGGCCAAGCACGATGTCTATGTGTTCAAGGATGGCACCATCCGTTACGATCTCAGCGATGTGCCGCTCACTCACTTCATACCGGCCGAGATCGGGCTCAGCATCGAGAGAGCCCGAGAGCTGGGCTACGAAAAAGACGTCTACGAGGCGCCTCTGACTTCTTCAGAGCAGATTGTAGAGCTCAGAGTGCAAGACATCGTGCTATCCCATGACTGCTCGAGCTACATGATCAAGGTATGCGCCTTCATCGACGATCTGCTGGAGAAATACTATGGCCTGCCCCGCTATTATAATGTGCGCCAGGAGGAGGACCTGATAGGCCAGCTGGTCATAGGCCTGGCGCCGCATACCTCCGCGGGAGTTCTCGGCCGAATCCTGGGATTTACCAGCGCATCCGCAGGTTACGCCCACCCGTTTTTCCACGCCGCGAAACGCCGTAATTGCGACGGCGACGAGGATTGTGTGCTGCTGCTGATGGATGGCCTGGTCAACTTTTCGCTATCCTACCTGCCGGATCGTCGCGGAGGTAAAATGGATGCGCCGCTGGTGTTATCGATGCGGATCGACCCGAAGGAGATCGATAAAGAATCGCATAATATCGACGTGATGGCCCGGTATCCACGAGAGTTCTATCTGGCGACCCGGGAATTCAAGGCTCCTAAGGATGTAGAGAAGCTCATCGACCTCGTCTCGAAGCGGCTGGGCCGGCCAGAGCAGTACGAAGGCTTTATGTTCACCCACGGGACGGGCAATATCGCGGCGGGCCCCGCGAACTCGGCCTATAAAACGTTGGGCAGTATGGAGGATAAGCTCAAGGCACAGTTGGAGTTGGGGCGGCGCCTCAGGGCCGTAGATGAGCGGGATGTGGCCGAACGAGTGATCAACTCCCATTTCCTGCCGGACCTGATCGGCAACTTGAGGGCTTTTTCCACACAGCAGATGCGGTGCGTCAAATGCGGCGCCCGATACCGCCGACCGCCACTGACCGGAACCTGTCCAAAATGCG
>DATHCY010000132.1:0-11301 GCA_035319305.1 Methanocella sp. | reverse complement strand
GTTGCGGTTCGGGTTTCGGCGGTTGTGGTTTCGGCTCCCCGTTCGGATTCTGCTGAGCGAGGATAACAATGGGGATGGAATGTCAGGCGTTTGCCTGACAATACTATTTTTCATGATAATAGGACCATGCGGTGAAGAAGGCCCACTACTTTAGTCGTTGGTCGTTGACAGATTATTGACATCGAGCACGGAGTGAGAGAAACCCCGGTCGCTTTAGCGCCGTGTTGAATCGAGTCTCGTCGGCTTATCAACCATTTAACATTTAATCGCTCTATACATGCCAGGTTACAGAGACGCCTTTGAGCGTCTTCCAAGGAGCTGCAAGGTGATGGCGATTGTACAACAAAGAGCAGAACCGGCCTAAACCTGGGGGAGATTTGCACATATACCATGATGGCAAGTGTTTTTCCTGTGAAACAGGAACATACCCTTGGGCATGATAGCTCACATTCGTGTGCCTGTGGGGTTATGTCTGTGGTGGTGTGGCCTGCTCTTGCTGGGTTTTCGTGTCTCTAAAAAGTGCATGGAAAAATTTTGTGTTTTCGTGCTACCCCAAGAAACCCAGCAAAGAAGCGGATCCTGATTAAACCTTACCGCCTGCATCGTACTTTTTCCATGCCTCGGCTTCTGCTTTCCGCATCACTGTCTTTAACGGGATCACCAGTTCCCGGGCGACCATTTTAGCATCCTCGTACTCGACCGAAAGGTCCAGTACCTTGCTATTCATATCCGAAGCCACCTTAAAGCGCAGCGGATATTGGTTGTTCTCGATTGTTACTTTGATTGTTTTGATCTCCCGCTTGGCTATATAGCGGTGCTTGACCGGAATGACCCGGACTCCAAGGGTACCGGTTTCCAGCATGATCCGTCGAGACAGCGCCGGACCGTCCTCAGCCTTGGCAACTACCCGAATTAGTTGGCCGCTTCTCCCCTTTTTCATTGTGGCAGGGATAATACTCACATCCCGCGCGCCCATAGAGAGCAGTTCCTCGATCAGGTTGCCAAGCACCTCGCCGGTCACATCGTCCACATTTGTCTCCAACAGTTCGATCCGGTCGCCGATCAGAGCGTCGTCGACCTCGCATAGCAACGTCCGCAGCACATTCGGCATAGCCAGTTCCAGGCTGCCCAGGCCGTACCCAGCCGATAACAGGCGGTTCTCTGGATAGTACCGGCCGGATTCCCTTACATAGTACGCAAGTATAGCCGCGGCTTCCAGCGTGAGCAACTCGCCGTCGAACGGTCCGCCTTGAAAAATCAGCTTCGAGTCCTGCAGCAGCGCTAACGTTTCCGGCCCCGGCACTTGCCGAATATCGCCAGATGCTGTCTTCTGCATACCTCCCCCCATCGAGATCGGGGTCGACCTAACCATAGGCCTGCTGAGGGAGTCATACGCGGTACAGATACCCCCTATCATGCCGACAGAGTAGATGCTGATATCCCTCTTCCCTTCGTTCGCAGGCTCCCTTGCATCTATGATTTTACGTACGATATTCATCGCGTCGATTCGTACCGGCTCATTTTCGTGCATCACATTCAGTTTATCTAATGCCTCTTCCCGGCCTAGTACAGCGGCCGGGACTTTCGCGTCCCGATCATTAATCATGGCCAGTTTGGCCGTCAGACCGTTCCTCCTCTCGTCCTGGACGCGCAGCGGCGCCCCGCACAGGCCCTCTACGGCGCTCTTCACACGCCATTCATCGGCGCCGCAGCCGATCAACGCGCCGAGGATCATCTGCTCGCTCGCACCACAATAAGGGTCAAAGATCAGGCACTTCAATGGTCTCAACGCTCCCAGTAGTATCAGTAGCCATGCGCTTAAACCTTTGGTAATGCGGGCCATGTGCCCATACGCGGGGCTACAGTAGCGGAATTTCGAACGGATAGACTTATTTCACACGTACAATTAACTAAATTACGCGAGGATTACCCGCTTTTAATGATGATCCGCCGGTCCAGCTTAGCTGACGTTAAAAACATCGAACTGGATGTAATCGCATGAACCACGGCGACCGGGCCTCCTCTCGCCAGTTTCATATGAGAAAATTTTTGTATGTGCAAGATATACATCAGGTTAATGTCCGACTTTTCCGCTTCCAGTATCCTGCAGGCATCCTGCCCATATCTGCCTATATGTATGATCGGAGCACCAACCAACTTCGTTAAATAAACAGATATCCAATATAATGTGGAAGCACAGGACTTGGTCTGAACATTGCAGTGATCGTGACTATCATACTAATTAATTAATACGAGGTAATACGAGGAATCTCATGAAAGACTTACACCTGAAGGTTGCAAAGGCGCTGCCCAGCGACTTCGGCAGGGGGATCGCACGGATCGATCCAAACACCCTGCTGGAGCTGAAGCTATCTCCCGGCGATATCATCGAGATCGAGGGGAAGAGGACGACGGTGGCGAAGGTCTGGCGGGCCGAGAAGCAGGACTGGGGCCAGGAGATGGTCCGCATCGATGGCTTCACCCGACAGAACGCCGACGTGGGCATCGGCGAGAGGGTAAAGGTCCGAAAGGCCACGGTAAAGGATGCCCAGCATGTGGTCCTGGCGCCTCCCGAGGGCACGGCTATCCAGTTCAGCGGCAATGCGGTGGAAATGATTAAACATCAGCTGCTTAAGCGGCCGATCATGCTCGGCGACGTCGTGCCGCTGATGAGCAGCATGACCAACCCGTTTATGGGCAGGACGCTATCCAACCAGGCGATCCCGCTGATCGCAGTCAAGGTGGAGCCTTCCGGTCCTGTTCTGATCAATGAGAATACCAACATCGAACTACGGGATAAGCCGGTGCGAGGCTACGAGGAATACAAGACCACCGGCATCACCTACGAGGATATTGGCGGCCTTCGGGAAGAAGTCCAGCGGGTCCGGGAAATGATCGAGCTTCCTATGAAGCACCCCGAGCTGTTTCAGAGGTTGGGCATCGACCCGCCCAAAGGCGTGCTGCTCCACGGCCCGCCCGGCACTGGCAAGACGCTGCTGGCGAAAGCCGTGGCCAATGAGTGCGGCGCGGAATTCTACTCCATTGCTGGCCCGGAGATCATGTCTAAATATTATGGTGAATCGGAGCAGCGGCTCCGTGAGATCTTCGAACAGGCCCGGGATACTTCCCCTTCGATCATCTTTATAGACGAGCTAGATTCCATCGCTCCAAAGCGTGAGGAGGTCACGGGGGAGGTTGAGCGCCGTGTGGTCGCCCAGCTCCTGACCATGATGGACGGCCTTGAGGAGCGGGGCCAGGTGGTGGTCATCGGCGCGACCAACCGGCTCGACGCGATCGATCCTGCACTGCGGAGAGCCGGGCGGTTCGACCGGGAGATCGAGATCGGCGTTCCTGATGCTGCCGACCGGCTGGAGATCCTGCAGATCCACACCCGGGGCATGCCCCTGGAGAACGTTGACCTGGATCGAATTGCGGCCATTTCCCACGGCTTCGTGGGCGCGGATCTGTCCGGGTTGTGTAAGGAAGGCGCCATGAAGGCGCTGCGACGGTACCTTCCCGAGATCGACCTGGACAAGGAAATACCGAGGGAGTTCCTGGAGAAGATGCGGGTCACCGGCGACGACTTCTCCGCGGCGCTGAAGGACGTGCAGCCGTCCGCCATGCGGGAGATATTCCTGGAGCCGACTAACACCAAGTGGAGCGACGTCGGAGGCCTTGATGAGGCAAAGCAGGAGATCATCGAGGCCATCGAGTGGCCGCTGAAACAACCGAAGAAATTCAAAGAGATGGGCATCAGGCCTCCGAAGGGTATCGTACTCTATGGCCCCCCAGGCACGGGCAAGACGCTGTTCGCCAGGGCGGTAGCGGGCGAGTCTGAGGCAAACTTCATCAACATTCGCGGCCCCGAACTTCTCAGCAAGTGGGTGGGCGAGTCAGAAAAAGCCGTGAGGGAGACCTTCCGCAAAGCCCGACAGGTCAGCCCGAGCATCATCTTCTTCGACGAGCTGGACGCCCTGGCCCCGGCGAGAGGCGGCAGCGAGGATGGCAGCCGGGTCTCAGAGCGAGTGGTCAACCAGATCCTCACCGAACTGGACGGCTTAGTCGAACTGGAGGGTGTGGTCGTGATCGGCGCGTCTAACCGTCCCGACATCATCGATCCAGCCCTTTTACGGCCCGGCCGGTTCGATCGGCTGGTTTATGTCGGCGCACCCTCAAAAGAAGGTCGTGAGAGCATTCTGAAAATCCATACACGCAGTATGCCTCTTGCCTCCGACGTGGATCTAGGCCAGATCGCCGAACTCACCGAGAACTATGTGGGCAGCGACCTCGAGGCTATCTGCCGCGAGGCGGCCATGCTAGCACTTCGGGAGAGCTTTGAGGCTAAGGAGGTGGCATCACGCCACTTCCAGGAAGCAATCAAGAAGGTCAAGCCCACCATGAACGACATGGTCACCGCCTACTACAAGAGCATCCGGGACCACTTCAAGGGCGGAACATCAAAAGAGATCCAAAAGGCATTCCCAACTTATGAATATGTCTAAACCTCCATGATAAGCCTGCGAGCGCCGGTACAACATAGGAACCATAGCCTGGTAACCCTGCTAACACGTCTAAAATGCAATGTGCGGCCAAATAATCGAAAAAGACTAAAAGGCCGCACACACGAACGCCCGACACGAGAACTTGTCACGATAGAGACCAAACGCAGCGGTGAACATTCTCTCAAGGTTTCAGTTCTTTTATTGTGTTGCAACTTATCTGTTACGTATAGGCTGCCAGCAAGTGTACCGGGGCTCCGGGTCGATGAGCCTATGTGTTCCGCCCGAAAGGCGTATGGTAGTACGAAATTTGGGGGAGTAAGCCAGCGACTAATCGTTGGTGGTTGACGCTACAGCGCGATGCGAACTGCCATGCCCTGAAGGGTATGTTCCTGTTTCATTGAAAAGCGCTTGCCATACTTGATGGTGGTGATAGTCTCCTTTCAGGTTCCGGTTTTTCTCCGGTTCGGGCTGGTCCCCGTCCTATGTGATTATCTTGCTCTCCAGCTTACCCCGTCTCTAAAATTTTTATGATCACCATCATCTTGCAGCCCCTTGTGAATGGGACGCTCGAAGGCGGTGTTGTAACCTGATAGTTGGTAAGCGATTATTGGTTAAATGGTTGGCGAGCCGGCGAGACTCGGTTCGATGTTGCTCTGAAGTGGGGGTTTTCTCTTGCTCTGTGCTTGTTATCGATAAAACTCTTCAAAATGGCTATAAACGACTTCTTCCTCCCTCAGGCTTACGACAAATTTTATTTATCGGAACGGCTCTTATATTCCAATCATGGCAAAATGGATGGCAAAAAGACTCTCCAACAAGAAAGTGATGGGTACTGATGGTTCTGAGATGGGTATCCTGTATGATATTACCTGCGAGCCGAGGACTGGGGATCTGATCGACCTGATTGTCCGCCCTGACATGACGTTGAACGTCGAGAACTACCATACTGAAGATGGGCTTGTGCTTATCCCGTTCTCTGCCGTGAGGGCAATACAGGATTACATTGTCATTGATAAGAAAGCGTCTGCGATTTAAAAATACGAACGAATGACTGAGAAAAACCTCCCGTTTTTACCCTTCTCGCTGCCCTTCTTTATCCTCTTGCTTGTCCTGCCGTTCATGGTCCTCGCCGTGTTGGCACTGCTGGAGATCTCCCCTGGTTCGGCGGTACAGCAAGCGTTAGGGCTGTCGGTTATTCAGGCTGTCGCGTTATATCTGACCGTGTTGCTCGCCAGTATTTTCAATGTGCCAGTGTATGAGTTCAAGAGCGGACGGGATAGCGAGCAGAAACACGTCTCGTATATGGGACAGGAGTACGCTCTCCCGGTCTGGCATGGTCATAGGACTACGATCTCGCTCAATTTGGGCGGGTGTATTGTGGCAACCATAGTGGCGGTATACTTTGCTATTGTTCTGCCACCGATCCCGGTTATACTATCTACTATTGTCGTATCGCTGAGTATATTTCTGCTTTCTAGGCCTTCTCGGAGCATCGGCTTCTATGTATCGCTGTATGTGCCCCCTGCTATATCTATAGTGGTGGCGCTTATAACGCTGTATGTTTATGGGCTTGGATTGGTCAACGTGGCCAGGCTCAGTTTCATTGCCGGAACCGTTGGTACTATCGTTGGTACCACCTTGCTGAACTTGCCCAGGCTTCGTAAGACTGGCACGATTTTTATTAGTATCGGCGGTCTCGGATGTTTTGATGGCATTATCCTTACGGGAGTGTTATCTACGTTGCTGGCATGTGTCATCGCGGCGCTACACCTCTAATCATTTGCTTCTTATTGCGGTGGTTCGTGTTACCCCACACTTTAGCCTGCGTTAGGAGTTGATGGCAGTTTTAGACCATTTTCAACAAATTATCCAATAATATCATTCATTTATACAATTATGGCAGTATAATACCTTCTTTTGTTAATGTAAAGGCAATTTTGCGATATTTTATACTATTAAGCCCTATAAGTGACTTTTTCAACTGGCAATATTTATTACAACTCGGCCAGATGTTCTGATCGAAGGTAAAGGGAGTGTAGTTATGAAAATGGTATACAACATATCTGCAGCTGCAATCGTGCTGCTCTCAATAGCGCTTCTAGCCACACCAGCTTTCGCACAGTCTGGATACGGCATGGGTGCATACGGTTCTGGATACGGTGGATACGGCATGGGATATGGTTCCGGGCTTGGGTACGGCGGCGGCGCGGGCTGCGGCCCCTGTGGCGGCGGTGCTGTTTCATATGGCGCGCCTCAGAACTGCGTGGCAACGATATCATGTAACGTACCGGTGACCACCCAAGTCCCGACGATCTCCTGTACCACAGTTCCTCAGCAGGTCCCGACGATCGTTCCGGTGACCCAGACTGCAGCGGTGCAGGTGCCCAGAGTCGTGGTCGTCCCTGAAACAGTACAGGTCCCCTACATGACATGCGCTCAGAGTTCGATGACAGTGCCCGTGACAGTGCCAGTACAGAGCTCAGTACCTGTGACAGGCATGATCCCGCAGGTATACACCGTTCCGCTGGGATGTGGCGGCAGTTCAGCACCTGCTCCATCCTGCGCAAGCTCATGCAGCACCTGTTAGTTCGAGCAGCTTGTAGACGATTACTAAAACAATGACAGGTACCGCCAAAAGGGATAGGTGCCTGTCAGAACTGCATCAGGAGACAGATGAGGAAACCTCCGAAAGAAAGAAATGACAAACAAGGGAAGGAGCCGGCCCCCGAAGGCCGGCTCTCTCTGTTTTACTTAATTTTTTTATAGGGATATCGTCGTATTCCGCCACAGCTAATGCAGGTGATGATCACGTTTCGGCCGTCAGTGCGGACCCGGGAGGTGGAGCCAGGCTTCAGGTAGCAGTAGCACTGCTTACAGACATTTCGTTTCAGTTCCCGTGGTATGCCCACCCTATGACGCATGCTGATCCTCCGCGCTATCCAGACATAGCGGTTTGCGAGATCAGGCCGGGCGTCACAGGATTCGGCTGCTAACTGGAACAGCCGCTCGATACGTTGGCCTGCCAGGTCCGAAATGAATGAACGCATCTCCCGCCCTTTTTGTCCTTTCATCGGACTGGATTCTCCCCTATACACGAAATAGTTGACGGAGTAGTTGACAGGGACATCGCATAAAAACGTGATAGTAACATCAGATTTACCTATATGCCACGGAGGGGGTTCCGCGAACTGGGATGAACGGTCTGATTTTCAGCACCAGTATATGGTTATCATTAGGCCGTCTCCCTGCGTACATCCCGTCCATGGCCTTATAGGTTTAGGTGGGTATTGAGGTGGGTGTTGAGGTGGGTGTTGAGGTGGGTATTGGATGGAGTTTTATGTAGCAGTAGGCTTCAAGTGATGAACATCCTATTACTACAGGCCTCCACCTGTGGTAGCATGTAGTGCTTGGGTGTCGCAGTTTCATGCTACAATCGATATTATTATAACTACACGATATCAAACCTTTTCCTATACTATAACGAAAATAATTATTGCTGCCGGGGAAAGTATTGGCTTTTCAACTTAAACTCGCATATTCGGCGAAACTACCTTCGCTTATGCCGGTATATGTCGTTCGATAAAAGTCTGCATACCATGCGTCCGTGAATTGATCAAGGGTTACGTCAGCGTTTATCACAACACCGGCATCGTGAAAAGGGGTGTGTAGAGTATAGGCTGAAATTTTCCCAGAGTTTCTGTATGCTCCTGGGCGAACTACCACGCCCTAAAGGGCTGTGGTTTCCTGTTTCATTGAATGGCGCTCGCCGCCTGTGAACGGTAGAGACGTCTTTCTCCGCAGGCTGGGGCAGGGAACATGCCCTGATTATCGCTAATCCTTTCTGAAGGATGTTCATGGGGCGTTCTCGTCCCTGTCCATCTCGAAGCCACAGTACGGGCATCGATGTATCCTGACACTCAGGTCTTCGTAGACGAGTTCTCCGCAATGGCTGCACGCTTGGGTCGTGTTCTTGGCTTCGACCTTGATGACTCCCTACCAGCACCTTCCGCCTTGTATTCGAGCTTTCGGACGAAGTCTCCCCACGCAGCATCGTGAATGTTTCTACGTAGCGTTCTCCGTGCAGCAGGCCCATCTTCCTGACCTTGTGCTGCCTGTTCACCATCTCCGGGATGTTCAGCTTCTCCACCACGATGGCGTCGTAGGAGTCCACATATTTGCGGCTCTCTTGATGGTTCTTGGTTTTATCGCTAGGGACGTTAAGAGGCGAGAAGACCTTGGTATGTAGTCCGGGAACGAATCGCTCTCACAACACTCATCAAAAAAAAATTAATTAATATGTTAATATGAGGGTGCTATTGGTATTCTAGTAAATGCAACGCGGACAGAAAATTGAAGAATACAATTGACTACACCGTATACCACTGCACCCCCGGGTCATATCCAGGAAAGATCAGAGGCAGGACGCGCAACAACGCCATTATCACCTGGCACCATCCCCCCTGATAAGCATCCAAGCCCTCCACAGGAACGTTCGGCATGGCAGACGTTCCTATCGGGTAGTTGGCACTGGGCGCTGATTCCACGATCCCCGACGGCCGAACACCAGGGGACACGTTCCGAACCCTAGGGGACACATTCCGGACCGAAGTTGGTATGACTGCGTTTTTGCCGGAGCCGGTGCCATATATTGGACCGCCGCTAACATTTTCACCGGACGGCAGCACCCTTGGTATTGGCCCCCCTTCGGTACCGCCCGGAAACTGAGCCGTACTGGGAGTTTGAATTAGGACATTTCCACCCGGGACCTGATCCATACCACCATATCCTGCTGTGAACTGTTGTGGCTGCGACTGCAGCATCGACACCGTAGGTGAAGGGCTATACTGCGTCTCTTCGGACGCACTGTCTTGAGGGACTCCAACCGGATTCGGGGTTGCGGTCGGTACCGCTATAACGGCGCCTCCGCCACCGCCCGATATGGATCCAGAAGAGGCGCCGGATCGGGCGGCGGACGCCGCGCCTCCCGGCCTGAGCATCGAGAAGAAACCCCATGCCAGTGCCGATATCAACGCAATAATAACAATAGCAGCCACCACCGATATAGCCAATTTAACAAGGTTCGCTCTCACATATCTCCCCTTACCTTTTTTTACGAATCAGGCAAATAAACATGTCTCGCCCTTTCAATGAAAAGCCACGCTCATGGCAGCGTTTTAATCGCCGGAAGAAGGGTTATGACCGCGTGCCATGCACCAAACAGGGACAATATACTTTTAAGCCGTTGGACGAGTTCTAAACGCAGCACGGCTGAGAGGTCAAATAACCGTAATCCTAACGGTAGATCCATATGCTGCACAGGGCGCGGGCCATAACATAATCATGAATGTGTTCCGTATGCCAAAGTTTATCATTATGCAACGGTCATAAAAGGCAGATAGCCCATTCCGGGTCTGCTCACAACATGGAGTGACTCAAATTTGAAAGAGGAGATGACCAGCGTCGATGTATGCGCTGTGGTCAAAGAACTGCAGTTTCTCGTGGATGCCAAGCTGGAAAAGGCATACCAACCCTCCCCCGCGGAGATACGCCTGCGTCTGCAGGAGTTTAAGACAGGCAAGTACGACCTGATCGCAGAGGCCGGCAGACGCCTCCACCTGGTGGCCAACGCCCCAGAATCGCCGAAACTACCCTCCGCCTTTGCTATGATCCTACGGAAGTACATGATGGGCGGCCGGATCACACGGATCGCGCAACAGAGCTTCGATCGGATCGTGGAAATCGAGATCGTGAGGGCTGGAATCAAAAACATCCTAGTCGTGGAGCTATTCGCCCGCGGCAACGTAGTACTGCTGGACGGAGAGCGCAAGATCATCATGCCCATGAAATCACTCAAGATGAGAGATAGGGACGTGGTCCGAGGCGAGAAGTATGAGTATCCGCCACCCCAGCTCAGCCCTCTTGATATGACGGTCGAGGATCTCTCCAGGGCATTTAGAGGGTCAGACAGAGATGTGGTTCGTACCTTGGCCACCCAGACGAGCATCGGCGGCATCTACGCGGAGGAAGCCTGCCTAATCGCCGGCATCGACAAGAACAGGAAAGCACAGACAATGATGGAAAGCGAGATCCAGGTGCTGATTGGCGGGATCAAACAACTCTTTGAACCGCTAGTCAACGGCAGCCTGAAGCCCCACATCGTAAAAAAGGACGGCAAGGACCTTGACGTCCTTCCCCTTGAACTGAAGCGCTATGAAGGCTACGAGAAAATCCACTTCGACACGTTCAACAAGGCTCTAGACGCGTTCTTCGGCGCTCAGATCGTGAAAGAAGTAAAGGCAACCACAGTCGAGAAAAAATCCGAAAAACTGAATATGTTCGAACGCCGTCTGCGACAGCAACAGGACGCTATAGCAAAGTTCGAGAAAGAGGAGAAAGAGAATGCCAGGAACGGAGAAGCGATCTACGCTGAGTATCAGAGGGTAGAGGAGATCATCAAAGTCATTAGAGGTGCACGAGAAAAGGGTTATTCCTGGGACGACATCCGAAGAACCCTCAAGGAGGCGAAAAAGGCTGGCCATACAGCTGCATTAGCTATTCAAGCCATCGACCCCTCAACCGGCCTGATCACGGTGGCGCTGCCCGAAACCACCGTGAACCTGGATATCGCAATGACAGTACCCCAGAACGCTCAGACGTATTACAACAAAGTCAAGAAAGTCCAATCCAAGAAGGACGGCGCGCTGAAGGCGATCGAGGAAACTAAGAAGGCCATGACTAAGGCACAGCCCAGGACGGCTGAGACCGCAACCGCACCACCCCACAAGAAGGCGGGCTCGAC
>DATHCY010000131.1:0-4601 GCA_035319305.1 Methanocella sp. | reverse complement strand
CCGCCTATGACCCCCAGTTATTCATCTGGGGATTCCATGATGAAGATGGCGATATCCCTGCCGTTGATCCCGGGATTCTTTTTCGCAAGGTTATCTGCGATGCTGCACATTAACCTTTTCTTTGTCCAAGGCTCCGTCCGGGGGAGCCCGATGAGCGACACGGATCATCATTACAGGAGCTTTTCCAGCAGTTCCGCATCCCTTACGCGCAGTCGACGCAGGCAGTACCGATCAGGCTCTACTCTTGGACTTGGCCTTATCCTCCGGCGTTCCTATGTCACAGCCCAGGATATCCCGATAGACAACGGACCCGTGACGGGCTTTAAACTCGTAGATGGACTGCCTGGAAGCTCGTAGGTCTTATCCTTGACAGGAAGGTCTTCCGGAGGCACTCCGCCCGTACTTCAGTCCAATCGCCATTAGCCATCCGCTGACTGTTCCACACATGCTGCCTGTGCTGGCTGGCTATCCCGCCGCCGAGTGCGCAGGCCACTTCAGAGCAGCGACCGCATCGGGGCCTAGCTCTTTGCTAAAAGCCATCATCACTGCCTGCGAACAGCCGAAACCTGAGATAAAACTCCCGGCAGCCTTCTCTGATTTACACATTACACCGCTACCCGTAATCCGGCTCCTAAAGTAAATGGCCTCTGGAAACCATAATAACTCTGCCGCCTACACAAACTCGAATGGTGCCGGACTTTCTGCAAGAGCTTAGCCGCAGCAGCGATGGGCGGCCCATCTCGTACCCCTGCTCGACGCGGAGATCGATCGATTCCTCGCCCATATACCCGTGTTCGACCAAGTAGCCGCCCAGGCATCCGCAGGCGCTGCCGGTAGCCGGGTCCTCTGGCATCGTCACAAATCGGGTGAACATGCGGACTGCCAGATGATTCTTGGGGTCACGAGGCTTGGCTGAGAACATGTAGATCATGTCCTTTCCGTACTTTTTAGCGAAGGCTTCGAAAGCGTCCGGATCTCGTTTCGCCCGCCGGAGCCCTCCCTCGGGTCGTATGGGCACGATCACGAACGGCAGGCCGGTAGAGACCTCCTGCACCGGGAGCTGTGGGTCAATGTCCTTCGGCTCCAGGCCAATGATCGGAGCCACCTCGGCAGGCTCAAAGGTCCGACCGAACATCGGAGGCCGCTGCTCCATCCAGAGCAGCCGGTTGCCATTCTCCTCTCTGACAGAAACCGGTATCCGGCCAATCTTCAGGTTCAGCGTCACCCTATCAACCGGCGTGTCAATGATCTCGCTCAGGATGACATAGGCTGTACCTAGCGTCGGATGTCCGGCAAAAGGCAATTCTCCCTCGGGGGTAAAAATCCTGACGTCGTAGCCCTCGTTCCAGGGTTCGTCGGAGAGGATGAAGGTCGTCTCAGAGTAGTTCATCTCCCGGGCGATCCGCTGCATCGTCTCAGTTGTTAGATCTGAAGCGTTCCGAAACACGGCGAGCTGATTGCCTGTATACTTCTCCTCTGCGAAGACGTCCACGGTATACATTGGATGAGAGGTGATCGGCTTCACCGGCTTCGGATCAATCTCATTTAAAAACATAGACCAGCTATTTGATCGCGGTCACGTCCACCCTGCGGAATGTTTCGAAGTATTCATCCTGCGCAGTCCTGGCGATCGCCTTCGTCTCATTTATGACGTCATCCCTAAAGGCAGCTTTGACCGCAGCATTGTCCCCGATGAATGCTAAGAATGGTACGATAGATGGCTGATCGATAAATTTCACCAGGCTATCCTCCGTAAATGTTCGGTCGGCGTTTTGCAACTCGACCCTGACGTCTCGGAAGCCCGTCTCCTCGACCAGCGCACGGTAAACCTTGATGCCAGGCATGTACCATGGCCACTCGAACCCCCTGAAAAGGCCGACGTACTCCGGGAGCGCTATCACCCTATTGATGGCCGCGATCATATTCTCAGCATTGCCTTCTCCGGCAAAGTTAAACCGTATCCGGCCCCGAGGCTGCAACGATTTGTACACCGCAGCCAGCATCCTGCGGTGATTTTTGACCCAGTGCAGCGTGGCGTTTGAGAAGACGACGTCGAACTGTCCGTCAAAATCCAGATCGCCGATGTCCAGCCTACGAAACTCGAGGTTTGTCCGTTCCAGCGGCTTCGCGGCGGCGATCATCCCCTCTGAGGCGTCGATACCCAGCACATGGCCTTCCGGCACCAGGTCAGCCAGCTTTGCAGTCGTCGTGCCGTCTCCGCAGCCCAGATCGAGGATTCGCTCGTTTCCCTTCAGGCACAGGCTGTCTATCAGCCGATCGCCCCATTCCCGCTGGTGGGGGGAAGCTGCCCTGTATTTCTCCCCGTCGAACTCGTATGTGCGCCGTTTTTTCGCTAACACATACCGAACCTTATGAATGTGGGGTCCTTCTTCGCCGTGATCCTCGTGATCACCTGCAACGCCGGTCTCCAGGATATCAAAGTCCTGAAAGTGTTCTCGCAGATCCTGGTCCGTAAAATAGTGGACGGGCTTGCCAGGCTTGCTTTCAAAGGTGCTCTCTTCAACGACTGCACCCATGCCGAAGCCAGCGTCCATCTCCGACATCACTACGAAAAATATGGTGCCGCCGCGTTTCAGCAAGTTCCGGCACTTACTGATAAATACCTGGCGATCCGCCTTCCTGAATAGGTGGAGCACGTTATAGCAGTAGATCGCATCGAACGATTCTCTAGGGACGGGAACGTCGATGAACGAGTCCTGGATATACCGGATCCTGGCATCGATTTCCGCCAGCTGCAGCGCCTCACTCGATATTTCAACGCCAGTGACCTCCATCCCTGAGCGGGCGAAGACGACCGCGTTTCGGCCGTAACCTGCGCCAGGTACCAGCAGGGTCTTTACACCATCTCTCCTAAAAGCGTCCAAGGCATAAGCCACGGTCGAGCTCGGCTCTCGACCCCAGATTTTACCCTCTGCTTTATATCGGCCATCCCAGTAGCCGCTCATGCCGAACCCTCATGAAAGTGCACTCCCTCAAACGCTGTAAAGTGCTCATCTTTGACCATAATATCACAGCGCTCATGTAGTACGCTCTTCATATATTTGAGGTTGAGCATCACCAGCTTTCTACCGTTATAGGTTACCTACGTTATGCGATGTTGCGGTGGAGCAAGACCGCGTCCTGCTGTTTGTTTTTAACCTTTCCGGCTTCCCTGATCATGCCTAACGCTTTGAAGCCGCAAGCTTTGTGAAGCATGATCGCGGGGATGTTACCGGGAACGACGCCGCAAATCAGCGATTCGACCCCCTGCTCTCTGGATAGCCCAACCGCCGTATTCAACAGCAGTCGTCCAATACCTTTCCTCCGGCACTCCGGACTCACGAATACCGATACTTTGGAGACGCCCTCCGGCAGTTCCCGGTCATGGATTGGGCATATCGCTGCCCATCCCACGATTCTTTCCCCCGAACGAGCCACCAAGTTCTGTCCATTCTTAAGGTCAATCCAGTTATCGGGATTATCTACATCAAGGACGGGATCGCCGGCCGAGACCCCTTCATGGAATATGGCAAGGACCCAGGCCCTATCTGATGCTGTCATTTCATCGACTGTGTAGTGTTCCATATTATCCCCTATATGGTGTTACCGGACCGGGCCATCTCACTTTTTCGCGCTTAAAGCGGACTAATATAGTTGGTAAATCGTAAATCCGACTGTCTCGGGAGATTTTAAAATGATCCGGGGGCAGTGCCCGATACTTATCAGCAAAAGACCAGGTTACGGTTGGTCATATTCATGTATATGTTCATGTAGATGGACCGGGGGAGGAGATCCATGAAGATTATATATAAAAATAAACATATTTACTCGGGGTATTAACCTGGCTATGGTAACTTCTGTACCAACAATCGATCCGGCGACAGCAATCTGCTGTGGCGGCGGGATATGCATAACTATCCTGCTGGTCATCTCGATCGTTTCCATACTTGGTTTCTATGGACTGGCCGCCTGGCTATCATGGATGGCCATCAAAGCGCTGGGAACATATTTTAAAAAGGACAACAAATGAGTAACTTTCCGCCTGGAGAATTACTGTTTGATAATTCGGCCAGAAAGGATTAGTAGATTCATCGGTTAGATCAGTATAGATTGCGCTATGAGGCTTTCAGCCAGATATCACCTCTCTTATTAGGATTCAGTACACCCCCCAGGGGCCGAGCGCAATCATCCTTTTTACCCAATAAGGTTGCCGGCCTAAAACGGGCCGCTTACCGCAAAGCACCAGATTTATCAGCTTGATCAGGCTCAACCAGTTGTGACAAGAGTTATATACGTACACAGTAAAGAAGGACTATAATTACCACGCTAATTAATAAACAAGGTGCCGGAAATGCTTAGCAACACGTCATCGAAGCCGTCCGTCCTCCCATATAAGGAGCTGGAAGAGTCGGTCTGGAAAAAAGATATATGCGCAGGATGCAGGGCGTGTATCACAATATGTCCTGGTAACACCCTTGCATACGACAATACAGAGAACAAGCCTTACCAGAATACGCCCTGTGTGGATTGTAAGGCCTGTGTAGACGTGTGTCCGAGAATGCCGGCAAACTACGGGGCCTTTCTATCAACCGAGATCATAG
>DATHCY010000130.1:0-4201 GCA_035319305.1 Methanocella sp. | reverse complement strand
CCTGAGTTGTCTGTTGTCCCACCTGAGTTGTCGGTTGTTTCGTTTGATTTGTCGGTTGTCTCCCATGACTTGTCCGTTTTCTTCTCTGATTTGCTGGTCTTATCATGTGATTTGTTGAATGTCTCCCATGATCTGTTAAGTGTCTCCCATGATCTGTTGAACGTCTCACTTGGTTTGCTAAATTTCTCTCCTGGTCTGCTAAATTTCTCTCCTGGTCTGCTAAATTTCTCCTCTGGTTTGCTAAATTTCTCTTCCGGTCTGCTAAATTTCTCCTCTGAGTTGTCGGTTGTCTCGCTTGATTTATTGGTTGTCTCCCAGCGCACCTCCCTAGCGCGTTCCTCGCGGAACCCGTCTTTACGGCTGGCCCGGAAATTTGCATCATATTGCTCTCTGCTCTTCTGATCAGAGAGCACCTCATAGGCTTCAGTTACCGCTTTAAAAATTTCTGATGCATTATGAGACTTGTTAACGTCCGGGTGATACTTCTTGGCCAGTACCCGATATGCCTTTTTGATCTCATCGAGTGTGGCCTTGTTCTCTAGGCCTAGAATGGCATAGTAGTCTTTATCGAAGTCCACAACTATCAATAACTATGGTATTCCGTTATAATTCTTTCCCGGCCCAGCTCATTCTTTCCCGGCCCGGCTCGTGGGCATTACGTTTGCCGATCATGCGTTAACCTATCCTGGGCCATGCTCGACGTCAGCCGTTTTGCAAGGCAGTCTTCGATGTCGATGAACGATGACGCGATATCATCAGCTTCCTTTAGGCACTCTGCAGGCAGCGTCGTAGTGATCGCAATGACATATCCTGCCCCGGCGGCTTTAGCTGATCTGATGCCCAGCGGCGCATTCTCTATCACCACCGAATTCTCTCCGGGCACGCCGAGCTTTTCCATGCCTTTCAGGTATGGATCAGGATAGGGTTTGCCTCGCGGCGTGTCATCCCCGGTCACGATCGCGTCAAAAAGCCCTTCGATGCCCACTTTATGAAGGGTCTTCTGCACGGACATCAAATTGCTGCCCGTGATCAGCGCCAGCCTGATGCCGTGGTCCCGCAGCACGCTCAGGGTCTCCGCAGCTCCCGGGTAAACACGGGCATCTTTTTCCGCCATCGATCGCTGGATCTCCCGTTTTTTGCCTATCAGCTTTAGGATATCTGCTTCAGTGAGCCTAGCTCCTTTCGCGCTGGCGATATCTCTTCCCACATCCATCGACGGCATACCCTCCCGCATAAAAATGTCCATTCTGCTCACGTCTATGCCATAGTCCTTAAAAGCAAGACGATAAGCCTCGTAGTGCAAATCCATCGTGTCGGTGATCACACCATCGAGGTCGAATAGAACGGCTTTATACCGGTTAGAATCGATGCGGCACTTACTACTGGACATAGAAACACAGATCATGGCTCATCGGTATTATAGATAGCTGATAGATCCCGGTCGGCCCCTCAGATAGAAGAAACCTGCCCACGACTCACCATAGGCAGTAGCACGACGAATCTGCTGCCCTGCGTGTGGTCTCCGGGCACCCGGTCCTCCACCCATACCTGTCCAGATAGCTCTCCACCAGCGACTTCACCAGGTATAGGCCCAGGCCCATCCCATTCGCCTTTGTCGTACCCCTCAATAGCCGGTTAAAAACCTTATCCTTGAAGTTATCAGGGATTACAGGGCCATTATCCTCCACCGCCGCCCTGCAATAGCTCAGGCCATTTACCCGCGTGGCATCAATGCTGATGGAAATATATGCATCGCCTATGTGATGCTTGATCGAGTTGCTCACCAAGTTCGAGAACACGTCGTAGAGCAATTCATCGCTATAACAGTGAAGATCTCATCTTTCTCATAGTTCAGTTGAATCGTCTTGTCGTGCACCGCACCGTACGCCAGGCTCATCCCGGAGATAATTTTCACTGCCATAGCTTGAAGGTTGCGGTTTTCAGCGTGACGTCTTACATGACTTATATAAAAAGGCTTGTGTTGATTGATTAAAAATTTTTGACAATATGGCGTGCGCTCATAAAAATCATCAAAAAATGCATATCTGATGCCGCATATTGTCCTGCAGCAGCGACGCGTCCCCTGTGCCCACTAGAAAACATCTCTTTTAAAATGCCCTTCGGGCTTGGTTTGGCGCCGTGGGCCGGGAAACTTTTTCCAAAAAAGTTTTCCCGAGTCCGCACCATTTCAAAACACTACGCTCGGATCGGGATTCGAACCCGAGTCGGAGCCTCGACAGGGCCCCATGATAGGCCTCTACACTATCCGAGCTTTTCGCGCTCTACAAGTTCCCGAGGGAACTTATAGTTTTCCATGTGGGAAAGGATCCCGCCCCCCGAATTTGAATCGGGGACCTGTCGGTTTCCGCAGTCGTAAGGTCTACAGCCGACCGCTCTGCCAGGCTGAGCTAGGGCGGGTGTGCTTATTCCACACGAATTGCACCACGAGGATGCAGGATTCCACATAGACTTCAATATACTTAAAAGTTTCGGGCTCTTCCACCGTCATTTTATCGCAGACATGAACCGTTTTTTGATCTCGACCGGTGTGGCCGGTATATTTGGAACATCGGCATTCCTAGCCAGCACCGGCACATGAATGAATCGGGGCCCTTCGTACTTCCGTTCCAGCAGGCTGAGAAGGGCTTTAGCAGTTGCTGCTTTTGAGGTATTTTTCAGCCCGTAGGCGCGGGCCAGCAGCTCTAGATCCATTCGGGATGAGTACGTAGGCTGGTTTCCTGTGGAGCCATGGGCAGTGTTGTCAAAGGCGATGATCGTCAGGTTACTGGGCCCTTCCTGTGCCGCCATACCAAGGGCGTTCGGGTTGAAAAGGATGCTTCCGTCGCCATCGAGTACGACCACTTCCCGCTTCTGTTGACCGAGGGCAAGGCCGATCCCGATGCTCGATGCCTGTCCCCAGCTGCCCAGCATGTAAAAATTGGTCGGCTGGTCGAGCACACTGTAAAGCTCTTTGCTTGGGATGCCGATATTGGAGACGACGACCTTGTCCCGCAGGTATGGCGCTATTCCCTCGATAATACCATACCGCGTTTCTATCGCGGCGGGGACGGTCGACGTACAACTGATATCATAGCTCCGTTCCACGGGCTGCGGGACCATCTCAGTCGGTCGTGCCATCGATCGCTCCCAGATCCGGGGCGAGAGCAGTACCACCCAGGGCGAGTTATCGCTAAATGCCTGATCTATTGCTTTTTTTATGGCCGGTAGATCGCTTGGGGTTTCCCCGACCATATATGGGATTCCCGTGCTATCCAGTACCCCGGGCAGGCTTTTGCCAAAATGGACCTGCGCGGGGATGCCCTCTTTGTATACGCCACGCCAGCTTGCAAGTATAGGTAACGGCATGTCGTAGGTTCTGTGTAGCGAGGATAAGGCCGTCAGGGAATTTCCAAGCCCGGTGCTCTGAATGACCACAGCGGGCTTTTTTCCGGCCATGTACAGGCCTGCAGCTATGCCCACACCCCCCTCCTCTCGGGATAAAGGAATCTCCTTGAAGTGCTCCGGCAGCATCGACAGCAGGTTCTTCATGCGGTCGCAGGGCAATGTCAAGACCGTGTCGATGCCGCATGTCTTTAGCATGTTGATGATAGCCAGTTCTACATTAGTTTCCTTAGCTTCCATCATATGATCACCTTCGCGATCTCCTCCAGGGGCACATCCGGCCCGGGAACCTTCAGGCACGGAGAAACCCGGTACAGACCTATGTCCCTCCTCAGGCGATCATATCCTCCCCCAGTGATATTCAAAAGCACCCTGCGACCTCTTAATATGTCTTTTTCGCATGCCTGCAGCAGCGCGGCCACAGCGACCGCCGCAGGGGGGAGGATGTCGATCCCCTCCGTCTCCTCGAAGATCTTCTTCGCGTTTACCGCCTCCTTTTCTGTGACGCCATACATCCGGCCATCCGTATCTTTCATGGCATCATAGACGCCGCCTCTAACCGCGTACGGTGGGCTGCGGTTGGAGAGAACATCACTGTACATCCCCGCGATGCACTTTTTCGCATCGGGCATATCCCTCTCCGGAATGATATCCCTTCGGCCCTCATTCCACGCGTTCAACATTGGCGTGAAGGGGATATTCTGGGCTAGGTGCAGTCGTGGCAACACCCTGCCGAACCGTCCATCGTCGCGCAGCCTCAGAGCCGCCTCCCAGGCGGCAATCCCTCCGGTCCCGCTGC
>DATHCY010000129.1:0-6088 GCA_035319305.1 Methanocella sp. | reverse complement strand
CTGGCCTTGGAGTTCCACTCGTTCCTGTTAGTCTTTAACTCCTCGGCATCTTTCAGGAACTTTTGCTTCTTCTCTTGCAGTTCTTTTAGCATTGTATTCGTCTTCCTCCTCTTGTACTATAGGAATCAGGGATTCCAGATTTTTGCCCTCCACGACTACGTCCGCCGCACGGCGTACCACCGGCGTGGCGTTGAAGGCCACAAACATGCCGACAACTCCTGCCCAGCACAGGTCGTTTGACCCGTCGCCCACAGCGATGCAGTCCCTTGGGCTAACCCTTTCCAGTCTGCAAATCTCTTCGAGAACCTCCTTCTTCGAGTTTTGCTTCGTCAACGGTCCCCGGACTTCTCCAGTAACCGCACCGTCCTGGATCATAAGCTCATTCGCATACACGTAGTCCATGCCAAGCATGGATCCCACGCGGTCCGCTATGATTGTAAATCCTCCCGAGATAAGGGCTTTACGATATCCGCACGCCTCCAGCTCGCTCATTAGATTTACAGCACCGGGCATCAGGGGAACGCGCTCGGCAACGCGGATCGCGTCTGCCTCGCTGAGGCCCCTGAGGAGCTTAACCCGTTCTATCAGTGCCTGCTCGAAATCCAGCTCGCCGTTCATGGCGCGCTGGGTGACATCCGTTACATATTCGCCCACACCTCTGGCACAGGCGAGTTCGATTATACCCTCGCAGTCTATCACTGTCGAGTCCATGTCAAAGATGATCAGCTTCAGCTTTTTTCGAGAACAGTCTGCCCCCTTCGAGTCACCTGAGTGAAAACTCATAGGCACCATCGCCATCGAAGCAGTATTTTACTGCCTGATATTGAGACTTAAAGTGTACTACATCCTTTTTAACCTTTTCGGGTTCTTCCTTATCAATGGCGACTCTCTTGATGAACTTTGCCACCTCCTTCATTTCCGGCTCGTTCATGCCTAACCGGGTTAACTCCTGGGTGCCCAGGCGCAGACCTGACGGGTTATCCGTCGTATTCACATGGTCCCACGGGAACAGATTTTTATTAGTGATGATGCTCGCCCTTTCGAGCTTCTCCGCAAGAACTGACCCGCCGCCGATCTTCGAGACGTCCACCGCGATCTGATGAGACTTCGTGTAGCCGAGATCCCTGCAGAGCACGCTGAAGCCGAGATCATCCATAGCCTCTCCAAGCGCCTGCGAGTTTTTAACTATCTGTGCCGCATACGCCTTTCCGAACACCTTCATCTCGGCCAGTGTAATGGCCAGACCGGCCTTGTGGTGCAGGTGGGCGTTGCTAACCGTCCCGGGGAAAACCGCCTCGTCGATGTCCTTCGCGAACTTCTCCCGACATAATATGATGCCGCCCTGTGGCCCTGGGAAGGTCTTATGGGTGCTGCCGGTGACAACGTCTGCCCCCTCCCTCAGGGGGTCCTGGAACCGATCGCCGGCGATCAGGCCTAGCACATGGGCGCCATCGTAGACGATACTGGCCCCGACCTCGTCACAAACCTCTCTCGCCTCGCGCACCGGGTGTGGGAAGAGAAACAGGCTGGCGCCGAACATGACGATCTTCGGCCTGTTCTTCCTGATCTCTTTGATCATCACATCCGTATCGATATTCATTATCCCATTATTGTAAGGATGCGTATAAATTTTAAGGCCTCTAATACCGGCTGCCGAAAACTTTGCGTGGCTGATGTGGCCGCCACATGGTACGGCCAGCGCCATTAGGCCATCCCCTGGATTGGCCAGCGCGAAAAAGGCAGCGATATTACAGTTGACGCCGGACACCGGCTGCACATTGACATGCGGCGCCCGAAATACCTCCTTCGCCAACTCGAGGGCCTTGCCCTCGATCACATCCACAAAGCCGCAACCCTGATAAAAGCGGTGGCCGACCTGTCCTTCGGCATACCGGTGGCCCAGATCCGATGACAGCACCTTTCGCACCAGAGGGCTGGTCACGTTTTCGCTGGCAATCATGGGAAGTGAGTCCCGAAAGAGTTTCTGGCTTCCCTCAACGGCATCCAATATCGTCCGCACATCCGGATTCAACGATATAACCTCGCTCTTGAATATGCTAAACATGGTCAAGGATAAAAAGGTTTGGGTATCAAGGAAAAAGCGCTTGCTGCGCAGGCCAGATATATAACTACGTCCGTGGATCATCGCAAAGGTTAATAATAAGTAATTACTCTTTTGTAATTACACCAATGGCCACCAGCTTGAGACTACCTGGAGCTATCCTATGCTGCATAATATTCGTGACAGCAGCGACGACAATTTTATTCGTATCGTCCAGTGCCATCGCGTACGAGGCTTATGCACCAAATGCCAAATCGATCGATACGGTCATCTATGGGGACGGCCACTTCGTGAATAACATCGAACTAGCCATGGGATATCTAGATCAGGAGTACCCGGCCGAATACACCTTGGTCAACCGCTGGATCTCCGAGATACACCCGACCGACACATATACCCGGATCGATAACAACGGCATCTGTTATATCAACGATAAAGACATCGATGCTTCCTGCTACTGGCTCGCGGGGGTGCTCATCCATGAAGCACAGCATACAGAGGATGACCACACGTACTTCCTGAACCACACATACACCGCGAAGGAATCGGAGGCCAGGGCGCTCGAAGCGCAGGGAGCCTACTTAGGCTCGGTCAACCACTGGACTCCCGTTCAGATTCAGAGCTGGGTCGACGGCTATCTGGCCACGGATTACTGGGAGACCATACCGGCAAAGTACGGTGAAAGTATCGCACAAGCTGACTAGCGTTTTTTCTTTGTACACCAACAAAATACGATCGTTGATCGTTTTGAAAGGTTTTACCCTAAAATCGGATCGATTGCTGTCCCTGTCCCAGTTTACTGGGACGGAATGATCGTTGTATTGCTTGGTGGGGATTGCTCTGATAAGACTCGTAGAGCGGTTGTATCGAAGTCCGGGAAGGAATACGAACGCTGCGCCGTGCAGAAGTATCTGAGAAATCTGCAACATGCACAGCGCAGCGTTCGTATTTGCTCGCCGGCGCAGATGCAAGTGCCCTGCCAATAACACCGCCTGGATCGCGGAGATCACGCCCCCATGATGTCACCGGTTACTCACGAGCAAACCGTAGAGACAGTTAGCTCACGAAAGCGAGCCTATATCCTGGTTTTGAGCTTCGGCGCCTGCTCCTTCTCGATCTCCTGGATCAGCTCGCCGATCCGGGCCAACGCCTCCTTGATTTGATCCATGTTTGTCGCGTAGGAGCAGCGCAGGTGACCCACCCCAGTTTCGCCGAACACGTCGCCCGGCACGGCGATCACATGCTTCTCGTACAGAAGCCGCTCGGAGAACTGCTCTGAGGTCAGGCCCGTCTTTTTGATCGACGGGAACGCATAGAAGGCGCCCTTCGGTTCGAAGCAGTCCAGGCCCAGGTCATTGAACCCTTTCACGATGACTCGTCTGCGGCGGTCGTATTCGGCGACCATATCCAGCATCTCTTCCTGGCCGCTCTTCAGCGCCTCTATGGCGGCCATCTGGGCCGTTATCGGCGCGCAGAGCATCGTGTACTGGTGCACCTTCATCATGGACTCTACGACCTCGGGGTTGCCACACGCGAAGCCCAGCCGCCACCCAGTCATGGCGAACGATTTGCTGAAGCCGTTCAGCAGGATCGTATTGTCGCGCAAACCATCGAGCGAGGCGATGGACGTGTGCTTGCCCTCATAGGTCATCTTCTCGTAGACCTCATCCGAGATGATCATCAGATCGTACTCGATAGCCAAGTCGGCGATCTCCTCCAGGTCCCTCTTCGTCATAATGGCGCCTGTCGGATTATTCGGGTAGTTCATGATGATGGCAGTCGTATGATCAGTTATCTTCGCTTCAAGATCCTCCCTAGTGACCTTGAAATCATTCTCCACCCGGGCGTTCACCGGCACAGGCCGGCCGTCGGCCATGATCACACATGGTTTATATGATACATAGCTGGGCTCGACCACCAGGATCTCGTCGCCTGGGTCGGTGATCGCCCTGACGGCAAGGTCTATAGCCTCGCTCACGCCTGTGGTGACCAGCACCTCGCCCTTCGGGTTATAATCGATGCCGGCCCCTGCTTCGACGTACTTTGAGATCCGGTCACGCAGTTCCGGCAGGCCCCAGTTGGATGTGTATGTTGTGTAGCCCCTCTCGAGGGCGTAGATCGAAGCCTCACGAACTCGCCATGGGGTGACAAAGTCAGGCTCGCCCACGCCTAGCGAGATGACATCGGGTATGCCCGAAGCTATGTCAAAAAATTTGCGTATGCCCGAAGGGGGTAAGTTTCTGACCTTTTCTGCGATCTTCATGGGTGCACGACCAGACGGGTGTCCTCTTCCCGCTCGAACATGATCTCGCCCTCGGTCTTAAAGGCTCGCAGCATAAAGTGGGTGGCAGTGTGATGAACCTGGTTCAGCGGCGCGATCTTTTCTGCGACGAAGAAGGCGACTTCCCTCATACTTTTTCCCTTGATGACGAGATGGAGATCATGGTCACCGGAAACAAGCATACAAGTAACTACTTCGGGAAACTTGGAAATACGCTCAGCTATGGAGTCGTAGCCCACGCCCCGTTCTAGGGAGATCGAAACCTCGATGATGGCGTACACGCTCTCGTCGCCGAACTTTTCCCAGTCGACGATGGCCTTGTAGCGCTTGATCACGCCCCGAGCTTCCATGGCCCTGACGAAACTTGCGACCTCTGTCTCGTCCAGGCCTGTCTGCTCTGCGATCTCTTTAGGGGAGAGCCTTGCATCTTTCTCCAATAGCTCAAGTACTTGTCTCATATTGACCACGTTAACTGATGGCATTTTAGATGTCCATATTTAAAAGCTTAACCTCCGCCCGTGGGGGAGTCCTCCTGCAACAAGGCCTCTGTCAGCGGGCACTACTATTATGGGCTGGCCAGGTCGCTGGTGCATAATTAAAATATGCAGCATGCAATGCTGCTGCCACTATAAAAGCGATCGAAGAGATACTAATATAAATTTGTTTAAAGGTTCAGACGCTCAACTGCTAGCTTGATGTCTTCCGCCTTGATGGTTTTCCTTCCGGCGTGGGCGCACAGCTTGCTTGCCTCCCGGCCTACCTTCAGTACATAGTCTTCAGTATAGTTGACCATTTCGTCGACGGCCTCTGCGGAGATCCTCTCGCCGCCGGCCTCGCTTAACAGCCTAGATATTGGTGCCTTGGAAATCTCTGTCATATAAATTACCTCATTAATCGTATACCTATAATAGCACTCAATACCTAATAAAATTTTCTTTTCTCGTCGTATTTGCGTTAAATACGAAATTTAAGCTCTGAATAAGACTTAAAACGTAAAAGGCGTTAATATATATTTATTTTTGTCATCGGGGAATTTATAATTGTACCTTAACGCTGGGTGCGGGCAGCAGAAAATGGTCATAGAGCGGATCATGCCGCAACAGCCGCCTCGCTTGCCTGTCACGCTGTATGCCGGCACATGATAAGGGCAATTTCTATGGGCGCACTCCCGGCGATCTACACCTTTACTCATGCTACATTATTTCTTAGTTTAATACGTAAACCGTCGCTGTGTGCGCCTTGAAACTATTACGAAACGTCAAAACGATCATCACCACTATGTGTAGGGCAGAGGCTACTTATTCAGCAGCCGCATCACGTTGTACTTGGTGATGACGCCGATAGCTTTGCCCAGTTCCATGACTAGGACCGCGTGGTAGGTCTCTAGCAGATGAGAGACGGTGCCCATGTCGGTTCCGGGCGCTACCGCTGGAAATGATTCCTCCATCAGTTGGCTGACCCTTGACGCGCTGACTTTGCCGAAGTCATCGGTGCCCATGGCCTGTACCACCACGTTTTCTGAGATGCTGCCAACAGGTACACCCTCTTCGATCACCGGCAGCTGTGAGAACCCGTGCTTTTCCATGAGCTTGACCGCATGGTCTACCGTATCTGAAGGAGTCACCGCGATCACCGGGAACGTCATCAAGTCCTTCGCAGTGACCTTGCAGCGCTCCATTTCATCCAGCGCCGTAATGATGCTTCTGATCGTCGATAGACGGGGATCCACGTCACCCGACTCAATG
>DATHCY010000128.1:0-12510 GCA_035319305.1 Methanocella sp. | reverse complement strand
AGTATATGAAAGCTTGATGAAATCTCCTTTCTGGACTACCATGGTTTTCACCTTTCGAATGAATTGAATGTCGAAGTCCGTCTATCTGTATATGTTGACGACGTTTTACTCACGCCCTGATGAGACTTAAAGCTTGTTATCAACAATACCGTTCGTTATCCTTTTAACAACGGCTAGTGTGCCGGTGATTACGCCCGCCGCCACCTCATTCCAGTTGTCGACGATCATATCCGCAAAATCGAACCTTGCTGCGGGGTAGCTGTTTGTAATTCCGATGCTGAAGATGCCCTCATCTTGAAAGATCCGCAGGCTAGCGGGCGTATCATCTATTGCCCAAAGCACTTCGTAGCAACTCTTCAGCGATTCCACCTCAGCCGCCTTAAAATCAAAATCGAAGATGTCCATGGAAGGCTTGAAGATCGCCACGTCGGATTCCTCGAACAGTCCGTAGCGCCGCATGAACTCTATAGTGGCTCGACTTTTATCTACTGGCAGTCGGAAACGCCCGGAAAGAAAGATGATCTTGACATCATTTTTCCGCAATAGATTCAGCGTCTCCACTGCCATCGGATACGGATAGTCCATGAACATAAACCTCGTGGACAGGAATGCATTAAAATATTGCACCTGCTGTGCGCTTGTTAATATGCGGGAGCAGAACAGATCCTGTCGGACCTCAACCTCGGAAACTGGCCTTCCGGCGATCTCCATGCACAGGGCCGCCCTTCTGAGATCACACGACATTGCAGTATTGTCGATATCCACAATGACGGCCTTTGCGCGTCTCATATTCTGTAATATGCGCGGACGGGTAAAAAGCTGTTGTACGAAAATGGTTATAAATATTGGTTAATATGTATACACCGATGATCGAGGTTGAGATTAAGGCGGCTGCGGACAGGGATGAATTATCCAAGCGCCTTGCCAGAAACGGCGCGGCGCTCCAGACCAAGGTCCTGCAGATCGACTCTTACTACAACGCGCCCCATCGGGACTTCAAAGATACCGACGAAGCGCTCCGACTCCGCGAACAGGACAGCATGGTCTATCTGACATATAAAGGTAAAAAGCTCGACGCGTTGAGCAAGACCCGGAAAGAGATAGAGGTAGAGGTCGGAGACAGGGATAAGATGGAGGATATACTGATATCGCTCGGCTTTAAGAAAACGATGGACATCATAAAAGAGCGACACATCTACCGTTACCGGAGCGCCGAGGTGTGTCTCGACAGGATCGAGGGGCTTGGCGACTACGTGGAAGTGGAACTTCAGACCGAAAACCTGGATGACGTCATCACAAAGCGAGACGAGGCCATCGCCATCCTGCGGGAGCTGGAAGTCACGGGCGATCTCATCCGGGAGTCATACCTCGAGATGATGCTGAATCGGCGGAGATGATCTTGGCTGTTCAGGTTATTATTTTGTTGAAGCTTTCCAGAGTTCCTGTGAGGTAGCACAAAAACAATAAAACATTTTGGGGGACACGAAAACTTGAATGACTATAGGTTCACGACCAAACCGCAAACTGCACCAAGGCACCGGTTAAAAACAAATGACACAAATAACACTGACTTAAAACACGAACAATCGTCTCGAAGACCATAATACACCAAACTAAACCAGTAATCGTTTCCACTTCTGCTCTGCGGAAGCCATTACATGGCAGCTGATAGCATAACGAGGGCGCTGTCGTCGTTGTTTTCGCTGGCAGTATTTTAGTTTGGTGTATTATGGTCTTCGAGACGATTGTTCGTGTTTTAAGTCAGTGTTATTTGTGTCATAGGGATTTAATTGCGTTTTTTTGCAATTTATGGTTTTGGTTGTGAACTCAGAGCCACTCAAGTTTTCGCCCCCACCCCCCCCAAAAAAAATGTTTTATTGTTTTCGTGCTACCCAAGGGTGAACATGGTAAAAATATTGAGTAATAATATTTCAGGGTGGGATGGATAATACTATCGAGCCTTCTACCTTTCTGCGCTCTTCGACAATAAACGCCAGCTCGGCACTTTTTTTCCATAAATAAGCGTCAACTCAGCACTTTTTTCGTGATAGTTAATGCTTAATGCCCTTTATTCTAATTTCTTTAGTACCTATGGATTAATAGATAACTTGTTTTATGTCTATTGGTTGCAACCTAGGAGGTTTCACCCTTGATAAACCTAGACCCAACTACAAAAAGTTCCTCACGCACCTTAAAAGATGATGTCCATAAAACCGATCGAGATATCATCAAACTGAACGCAGTCAACCGGCGGACTTTTTTAAAATTGACCGGTATGATGGCTGGCGCCTTCGCAGTCACCGGGGGCGCCGGCAGGATGATCGGGGCGGCTGACGCTGCATGTGCAAGCGGCACCGTCACTGGCACAGTCGATCCGTCCTGCATCCCTAAGTTCGTCAACCAGCTGGTTCTGCCCCCGGCGTTCATCATAGGAAAGGACGGGCTTGTCGACGTTTCCGCAAGCGCCTTTAAGCAGCAGATCCTGCCGCTGAAGGATGAGAACGGCAATAGCACCGGGTTCGGACCGACGACCGTCCTAGCATTCTCTGGCAAGGTCAAAGGTCAATCCAGCGATGACGACATGATCTTTCAGTCGACACCGGGCCCAATGTTCGACGTCATAAGGGGCGTCACCACGAAAATCACCTGGATAAATAACATGACTACGGCTCAGTTCCTGCCGGTTGATCCCACGATTCACTTCGCGAATCCCAATAATATTCCCATGCCAACACCTCCTTTCGAGCCTTTCCCCCCGGGCTATCCGGATGCTCAGGCACCGATACCCCTGACCCCACATAGGCATGGTGGAGAGCAGTCCTCGATCTTTGATGGCAGGTCTGAAGCGTGGTTTACCCACAATGGTCTTACCGGCCCGGAGTTTGTCTCTAACACGTTCACCTTCCTCAATGATCAGGAGCCGGCAGCCTTTTTCTACCATGATCACTCCTTGGGCATGACACGGCTCAATGTATATGCCGGTTTGAGCGGGTACTTCCTGATCCGCGACCCCGGCAGTGAGGTGGAGCCATTGCTGCCTTCGGGAGATTTCGAATTGCCCCTCATCATCCAGGATCGGTCGTTCTTCGAGAAGGACTGCAGCGGCGAAAACGGCCTCGCACTACCGGTTGTAGGGGATCTCCCCGACGTCCATCCCTACTGGGTCCCGGAGTTTTTCGGCGATACCATTATGGTCAACGGCCTAGTATGGCCCAACAAGGACGTGGATAGAGGCCAGTATCGGCTACGGTTGCTGAACTTCTGCTGCGATCGCTTCGTCACCCTGACCTTTACCAAAGAGACTGATGATATCCCATTCGTCCAGATCGGCTGCGATGGCGGCTTCCTGAAGTCTGCCGTCACCCTGACCACGATCTCTCTGGGCCCGACTGAAAGGGCCGATATCCTGATCGATTTCTCGAGCTTTGAACCGGGCACCAAGATCGTTATGACTAACAGCGCGTTGACTCCGTTCTCCGGGGGTACCCCGCCAGACGAAAACACGAGCCTCGTCATGCAATTCACTGTTAAAGACGCCAAGGGCTTTAGCCCGAAGACATTGCCGGAGTTGCTAAACCCAACGCTGGCCGGCCCCGAGTTCCCGACGCTGCCAGAGCCGGTAAAAACCAGATTCCTCACGCTGACCGAGGCGGTCGACGCGAATGATAACACGCTTGGCTATTTCCTGAACGGGTCGATCTGGGACGCGCCGATAACCGAACTGCCGAAGATCGGCACCACCGAGGACTGGACGTTCGTCAATCTGACTGACGATACCCACCCGATGCACGTGCACCTGGTCCAGTTCCAGCTCGTAAAGCGGCAGGATTTCTACGCAGACACCTATAATACAGACTGGCTAAAGCTAAACAGCAGCGGGCTGACCGACGGAGCTCTTCCCTTTAAGCCGGATTACGTCCCCAAGGAGCTTGACCCGGGCCCATATCTCATAGCTGGCACTGAAACCGGGCCCGAGCCCGGAGAGGTCGGCTGGAAAGATACGATCAAGGCGTACCCGAATAAGGTAACGACGATCCGTATACGATTCGCCCAGCTCAACGGCGAGCCCTATCCATTCGATGCCACGGAAGGACCGGGCTACGTATGGCACTGCCATATCCTGGAGCACGAAGACAACGAGATGATGCGGCCCTACAAGGTAGTGAAAGATGACCCCTGAAATAGTTTATTGATTCCGGGTCACCACCTCTCGTGATGCACGATATCCAACCATAGCCGGGTCGGGGCGGACGGTATTTCGTCAGGCACTCCTACAGGTAGTATTGCCACAGGCCTGATGCCAACGGGCAATCCGAGCACCTCGGCCACGGCCTTTTCGTCAAACGCCCCCACCCAGCAGGTCCCGAGGCCGAGGTCTACGGCCTGCAGCATCATGTTCATTGCGGAAGC
This sequence comes from Methanocella sp., assembly GCA_035319305.1. Classification (GTDB taxonomy): domain Archaea; phylum Halobacteriota; class Methanocellia; order Methanocellales; family Methanocellaceae; genus Methanocella_A. The sequence goes on along the minus strand of DATHCY010000128.1, from coordinate 8,100 downwards.
AGCGGCGTCCTGCAGGACGTACAGCTCTGCACGCTTGCCATATTTGCGTTTCGATCGGCCCAGATTGGTACATATCACAATGCAGACCGGGGCCTCCTTGATGAACCGCTGTTTTAGGGCTGCATCGCAAATGTTTTCCCGCATGGCAGCATCCCGTGTGACCACGAATTCCCTGCCCTGAAGGTTACCCGCGGATGGCGCCAGCTGGCCTGCCCACAGTATCTTTTCCACGTACTCATCGGGGATCTCATCGTCCTTGTAGCGTCTTATAGATCTGCGAAAACGGATAGCATCGGACACTTCCATAGATAAACCTCCTCGGCGAAATTCGTCGAAGGCTTTCTTTAAAGAATTGATCTGTTGCACTTATATCTATGGTTGTAAAGTTGTCAGACCAGCACCAGCAGCAAAACCGCTTTATTAATTTATGTATTTCCAATAGGCGGATATCGCAGTAAGTCAAACGCCTCAGCCGGAAAATGTTCTCCACAACCAATAACCTTATATCAGGTCGGACTACAAGTAGTATGACGCTTTCGACGGTGGACAATAGATGAGAGTAACGATGGATTTAGAGCTGAAAGATATTCCCGGACAACTGGTTAACGCTCTGGTGCCGATCTCGGACTCAGGAGGAAACATAGTCAGTGTAGTACATCATCACGAGAAGCGGACGCTCCGTGGGGCCATCCCCATCCAGGTTACCTTCGACATTAGCGATGGCCTGGAAGAGCTGAAGCGCCGTCTGGAAGAGAAGGATATCAGGATCATCCGGGTCAACGAGGCCAAGCTGCAAGAGCACCGCACGGTCATCTTGGTCGGCCATATTATCCATTCGGACATCAGGGACACCATCGATCAGATCGATAAGACCGGCTACGCTGAGATCGTCGATCTGGCTATGAGTATGCCGGGCATTAAACTCAAATCATCGGCCCGCATCGGGATCAATGCGATGGGAAAAGAGGAGTCCAGAAAAGCCATGAGCCTGCTGCGGGAGATCGCCCGGGAGAAGGATTTGCTTGTGATCGAGCCCATCGATACGGAGGCTTAATAATAGTGGTGAAGACGGTCAGGATCGCAATCATCGGCATGGGCAGCGTCGGTCGGGGCGTACTAAAGGTGCTTGCCGATGGTGGCAGTATCTATCCGGATAAAGGCATCTCGTTCAGGGTGGTGGCGGTCGCAGACTCCAAGGGAGCCGTCGTGAACCCGGACGGGCTCGACCCAGCAGCCATATTGAAAGGGAAGCGGGACGGGACCCTGAAAAGGATAGGCAATTTGTCGAGCATGGATGTGGTCCGCGAAGTGGACTACGACGTCCTGGTCGAGGTCACCCCGACTGACGCCCGGACCGGGGAGCCTGGGCTCGACTATATCACCGAAGCCCTCAGTCAGGGCAGGCACGTGGTCACCTCCAACAAGGGACCGATAGCGCTGAAATACAAAACCCTGACTGACTTGGCCAGATCTAATAGGGCGTCCCTCCTGTTTGAAGCCACGGTCGGCGGCGCGATGCCGGTCTTTAACCTGATCAGGTCACCCCTCGCAGGCAACGAGATCCGCGGTGTAAAGGGCATTTTCAATGGCACCTGCAACTACATCCTTACCCGGATGATCGACGAGGAGCTGCCGTACGAGATGGTGCTCTCTGAGGCTAAGGAACTGGGATACGCTGAGGCGGATCCCACCTACGACGTCGAAGGCATCGACACAGCGCTGAAAATCGTGATCCTGGCCAACTCCCTGTTTGGTATGGATGTAACCCTTCGGGATGTCAGCGTCGAAGGCATCTCCAGCATTACCCTAGAGGCGCTGAAGCTGGCCAGCGATAATGGTTACGTGGTCAAGCTGATCGGCGAAGTCCGGCCAAACGGCACCGAAAAGATACTCAGGGTCAGCCCTAGGCTGGTGCCTAAGACCCATCCGCTGGCAGTCCAGGGCACGCTGAACGCTGCCCTCATCGAGACCCAACTCGCTGGCGGAATTGTAGTCGTCGGCAAAGGCGCGGGGTCGGTCGAAACCGCCAGCGCTATTTTAAGCGATCTGCTATATATCGCCATGGCCAGCAAACAGTAAACTCCCATTTTCTCATAAAATCTGTGTTTATCTGACCATGTAACCTGTGTTCCAGCGCAGCGTTCGTCGCACTATCCACCGTATATGGGCAATCGGTTGTGCACAGCACAGCGATCGTACCCATTCACGGGTATAGGGCCGGTCATTTCATGATGACATTCAACATAGCAGTTCTTTTCTGAACTTGCCACAGTCGAAAAGTTTTAAACCTCGCATGTAGCATATTCGAACCAGCAGATCACCATGAAAACCATACGTATCGGTGTCATCGCCATTCAAGGCAATGTGGAGGAGCATATCGAGTCGATGAGACAGGCGCTCGGGAAACGGGGGGAAGTCATAAAGATCAAGCATGCTGGCATTGTGCCGCTATGCGACGCCATCGTCATCCCCGGCGGGGAGAGCACCACCTTATGCAGACTGGCCTGGCGGGAGGGTATCGCCCAAGAGATCATTACAAAGGCTAAAGCTGGCATGCCAGTATGGGGCACCTGCGCGGGTCTGATCTTGCTGGCGAGCCGCGGGGATGACGAGGTGGAAAAGACGAAGCAGCAGCTCCTCAGCCTAATGGACGTGACTGTCAACCGGAACGCTTTCGGCCGGCAGATCGACTCGTTCGAGGCGTCGCTGACGATTAAAGGCTTCGACGGGCCCTTTCACGCCATCTTTATCAGGGCTCCGGCCATCGTCAGCGCCGGCAGGGACGTTGAGGTGCTAGCTAAATACGACGATTTCATCGTCGCCGCCAGGCAACGGAATCTACTCGCATCGGCGTTCCACCCTGAGCTGACCGACGATTTGAGGTTCCACCGATACTTCCTTGGGATGATACAGGGCTGGGATAACTAATTAGCCATTTGTTATAGGCGATTAGCGCTTGACTCCAATGCCGAGGATATCACTTTTACCACCGTGTACGTCACGGGCGATCTGGGAGAGTCCGACCGCAGCAGCCATCTTGCCTAGAACCGATACCTCCACGTGCACCAGTCCTGATATGCGATCCCTGACCAAGTCCATCGAGCCTACGGAACCTGCGGTGAATATCTTCGCGTCAGGCACCAGCAATAGAAATGAGGCGATCTCCATAGCCGCAAATATGGCGATCGTGTCAAAAGCCCAGAGCGAATACGGGTCGTTCCGATCCAGACCGGCAAGCAGCTCGCTTAAATTTTTTTGTGGGATGTTCCGGGTTACTCCTGCGGTTGAAAACGCGTCATTTGCTGTGATCAGATCGGCGTCGACATCCCGGATAGACTGCAAGTCGAGCGGCCCATGGTGAACGCCGGGGGCAAAGATACAGGCATCGATCGCGCCCAACATCCTCCCTCCCAGCACGCCCATGGTGACAGTATTCGAGCTAATATCTGAAGCGATGAAGTTCTGATCACCTGCCGTTAAAAACGCGTTATAGGCGATGCCCAGCTTGTCCGCGCTGGCACCATGTGAGTATACATTGAAACACGGGTGGCAGTAGTTGCCACGGTGGATGCCTGGAACAATGACCGCGGGCATGCCTGAAGCAGCTATAGCGTCATACACATTCGTACCGCCGCCAACGTGAACCCCTGCGCCTTCCCGGCTAATGACGCCTCTGTTTTCCACTTTTTCGATCGGAGTGATCTTCGAGATGCCATCTCCCATAGAATAGTTAACTGCAATGAGTTCTACATCGGACTTTTTCACGTCCAAGCCGTCCAGCACGGCAGCGATGATCTCCCTGTGGGACATGTCCTTCGCCTGCTTCCGGGAGATCTCTATCCATCTACCTCCTGTATCTGCAAACCGTATGCCTGTAGTGCCGTGATCTACGCCGATAAACATCTTGACCTTCCACGTACTATTCATGCATAGAGGGTAATAACATTTGTCGAGACTTATTGAACACAACAATTACGGGATACTGAGCAACCCTGAATAACTCGAAAAGGATATTAATATTGACACATTAGAGTCCTTTTTGCAGTTTATGCCCGATATTCTTCCATTGATCGACTCGCCGGCGCTCGTCGTGCACGGCGAGGAAACGTCGCTGGTTATCGCCGACGTCCATCTCGGCATTGAGCACGACCTGTACTACAGCGGCATTAACATCCCATCGCAGATAGCGAAGCGCATCGCCCGGGTCGATGCTTATATCTCCGAATCAAAGCCGGAGCGAATTATCCTGCTGGGCGATATCAAGCATAATGTGCCCCGAACCTCTTTCCAGGAGGAGGATGAGGTGCCTGCATTCCTGGATGGGATCGCGAAGCAGGCGGTGGTGGATATCATTCCCGGCAACCACGATGGCGGCATCGAGCGGCTGGTTCCTAAAAACCCCGATATTACCATTCACGAAGCCCGGGGCGCGATCATCGATGGGGTCGCATATTTTCACGGGCACACCTGGCCGGATCCAACGCTGCTCCACTGCTCGCAGTGGGTGATCTCGCATAATCATCCGACCATCAAGCTGACCGATGTTGTTGGACATACTATTACTAGGCAGGCGTGGATCCGGGCCAGGATGGATCGTGAGGTCGTGGCCGCGAATTACAAGCCCGGAGATTTCGAGTGGCACGATCCGGAACTGTTCATCATCCCATCCTTCAATGAGCTCTGCGGCGGAATCGCCTTCAACGAATCGTTCCATGACGATCTGCTGGGGCCGTTATTTACATCGAAAGCCGTGCTCCTCGAGGACTCCGAGGTATACCTGCTCGACGGCACCTTCATGGGCACCATCGAGGGCCTGCGAAAGTTCTCCAGGGGTAAGATCGTGGCACAGGACCCCGAAAGGAAGCCGGGGAAAAAGTTCAGACGACGCAGGTCAAGGCCCTGATTTTTTTAATCGGACAAGCACAGATAGCGCAACGTTCGTATTGCTGCTCACCCCTCGCGGGAGCAATCGTAGCGCGTTCGTAGTCCTCCATAGGCTCCGACGCAACCTTCTTATTCACTGCAATGTTCAGCTCAGCGTAGTGAATTACCATGCCATGAAGTGCTATAGATTCCTGTTTCACGGAAAAGCACTTGCCATATTTGATTTGATGATTGATGGTAGATGCGTGATTCTCCTTCGGGTTGAGGCCGGTTTCCGGCCCCCTTTACAACCGCTAGCACTCGCAGCCTTGTGAATGGACTCTTCCGCACGTCCGTTGCAACTTGGTAGAGTGCAAGCTGTTAAAGGTTAAATACTTGAATAGCCAGCGAGACTAGATTTCCTCCGGCGCTGAAGTAACCGGGTTTTTCTCTCGCTCCATGCTCGTTTCCAATAATCGAAAAGATATTATACCCTCCGTACATTTTCCTTATGTAAGCTGAGCTTTTATTTATGGTCGGGTATTCTGAGATCGGCATCATTGGCAGCATCCTGCTGGCTTCGGCGTTTCTGCCGCAGTGCTACCGCATGCTGAGCACTAAGAGCGCAAAGGACATATCGATATATTATATGTTAGTACTGGTCAGTGGATCTCTCTGTCTGACGATATACGGTTTTGGGATAGGGGATCTGATAGTCTTCTCGTTGAACCTCTTTGCCACATTATGTAACACAATGCTGATGATGTTGAAGCTATACTACGACTGGAAAGGGCGCAGTGTCATATCTTCGAAGGAGGACCTGCCCGGTGTCAGCTGATAAGCCGTGCGCTATATGGCGGATGGCGGATAGGGCAAACATCAATGCTTAACCGCAATATTTATATATACAGGATACCTGAATTTCATGCCGACTTTCGGCCGTATAACTCATGCGCGGAAAACGATTGTACGGTCACGATTGTAAGGTCGCAGGTAAAACTTATACGTGCTTTATTCGAGTCTAATCAGATAGATAGGAAGGAGATATAGATGGCAGATTTCAAGTTAATAATTTCTGATCCAAAGACCGGCAAGGCCTATAGTGTGGATGTCACAGGTCCGAAGGTCAACAAGTTCATCGGCAAGGCCATTGGTATGGAAGTCGAGGGGGATATCGCAGGGCTGCCGGGCTACAGGCTGCAGATCACCGGCGGTTCTGACAAGGACGGCTTTCCCATGAGGGGCGACATACCTGGCCAGGTCCGCAGGAGGGTTCTTGTGGCTGGCGGAGTCGGCTACCACCCGACCAGCGATGGCATGAGAAAGAGGAAGTTGTTCCGGGGTGACGAGATCAGTATTGACATGGTGCAGGTAAACGCTAGGGTAACTACATATGGTGAGAAGACCCTCGAAGAGCTTGCCCCCGCGAAAGAGGAAAAGAAAGAAGCCCCTGGCGCAAAGGCCCCGGCAAAACACAAGTAATCAATTAATTAATTGAGTTCGTTTGCTATGAAGCCGGCTTCATAGCATCCTTTTTCTCCTGTATTAAAAATACTAATACAGATCCTTTTTATTTGCTCTTCGGGCCATTTCAAAGTACTCTAGGTCGTCATAGTGTTTCGGAATCAGCAGAAGCCCATCGATTTCCCTGAGTATCTTCAGGGTAATCCATTCGATGTGGCGGTTGACCAGGCGTTCGCGTACTAGCACGTCTTTGCTGTCATCGATGTGCAGATCGATGAGTTGTTTGCGAAGAACTCTGCGTACAACCCCGTGAACTTCGTTGACGCTGGACGCAGCTTTGAAATCGTCGGTCTCGAGCACGGTCCGCATTAGATCTTCGTCTTCTGGCCTAATAGTACACACCTGCCTGTAATACCACTTATCTATATGTCACTGTGGACAAATTTCTCCCTCAACCAAATAAGTATCGCATCGTATGCTAAAAGATTCTTGGCCTCCGTACCAGAATCAACGGGGGGGTTCAAACCCTCCGATATATTTTATTTGCATTGCCGCCGCTGCTTTAAGTCTGAAAAATGCCTTCGAAGCACAGATGTCGGGGTGCTTTTGTGTTCATCGTCAGAAACGATCGGTCCATGTTTATAAACGATCAGATGTCTGGATAATTCACTACAAACACCAATAATATATTTAATTGCATATATTATACATATGTTTGCTTATTGAGGAGGGTAGTAATGAGTAATATACTGAAATATGGAATACTCTTAGTACTGGCAGTGGCATTTGTGACAATGATCGCTCCGGCCGGTGCAAACCTCGTCGGAACGGCCTTTGGGTTCCCGACGATTGTACAGAATGGTGCGACCACTGCGTTCAACAGGGATACTGCGGCTGCAACGGACAATGAGGCGGTTGCCATTGCGTTCCCGACCACGAATACTGACATCGATCTTCCGGGAATGGACGCAATCGGTGAGGTCGGCGGATTCGGCGTGGCTTTTCCGACCATCGTCCAGACCGCGGCCCAGACCCAGGTTCTGACGCACTGTGACTTCGCCCAGACGAATGAGAATGCAGCGTTCGCATATCCGTTCACAACGGTCGGTACCGGAGTACCGGGCTTTGGATTCGGGTTCTAAGAAATACGGGCTCTAAGCAAAATGTACAGGCCAGTAACGGGGGGAGACATCGATCTCCCGCCCGGTTCTCTTTTTATCATTATTTGCATTTATCCAGTGATCACTTGATCCTCGCCCGATTTCCTCATATGATTTCCTCATATAATAGTAGGTCACCGAATATGCCTTATAGCCGGTATTCCATGTGTTTCGCAGTCATGATAATATTCCGATGATCACTGATTAATCGTGGATCTGCGGGTAGTCCGTGCATGCTACCCCTCCATGAGCGTCACATACTATGTCCTCGATCACCGCAAGCATAGCAACGCCGGGCTCTAACTGTATTTTACGATAGTAAATCCATAGAGATTCGTTTTTATAAATGACAATATATTAATTTACGCTTGCCAATCTACTTTTAACAATTGAGGAGGGTAGTAATGAGTAATATACTGAAATATGGAATACTCTTAGTACTGGCAGTAGCTATCGCAGCAATGATCGCTCCGGCCGGTGCAAACCTTGCCGGAACGGCCTTTGGGTTCCCGACGATTGTACAGAATGGTGCGACCACTGCGTTCAACAGGGATACTGCGGCTGCAACGGACAATGAGGCGGTTGCCATTGCGTTCCCGACCACGAATACTGA
>DATHCY010000127.1:0-6876 GCA_035319305.1 Methanocella sp. | reverse complement strand
CCGAGATCAGGAGCCTGTTCAAATCCTGCATCCGAAAATCCACCGAAGAGATCGCCAAAGAAAAGAACTGGCTAGTATCCGTTTTCAAGGATAACGCCGGCGTAATCAGGTTTACCAACGACTACAACATCACGTTTAAAGTGGAGACCCATAACAGCCCGTCCGCCCTCGACCCCTACGGCGGCGCCATCACCGGCATCGTAGGCTGCGACCGAGACTCCGCAGGCACCGGCAAAGGCTCAAAACTGATAGCCCACACCGACGTGCTCTGCTTCGCATCACCCTACTATAACGGCCTCCTCCCCCCAAGGATCTTCCACCCCAGAAGAATCATGGAAGGCGTAGTCCGAGGCATCAAGGACGGCGGCAACAAATGCGGCGTCCCAACAATCAACGGCGCAATTTTATTCGACGACCGCTATGGAGGAAAACCACTAGTCTACTGCGGCTCGATAGGCATCATGCCCGCCCGGATCAACGACGAGCCATCCGAGGACAAATACGTCAGACCTGGGGCGCTTATCGTCATGACAGGCGGCCGAATCGGCAAAGACGGCATCCACGGCGCCACATTTTCCTCCGAAGAATTACACGAAGACTCCCCAGCCACGGCAGTGCAGATCGGCGACCCCATCACACAAAAAAAGATGCTAGACATGCTAATCGAAGCCAGAGACCTCAGCCTATACACCTGCATCACCGACAACGGCGCCGGCGGCCTATCATCCTCCGTAGGAGAAACCGCCCAGCTCTCCGACGGCTGCGAACTACACCTAGAAAAGGCACCGCTAAAGTACCACGGCCTAGACCCATGGGAGATCCTCCTCTCCGAAGCTCAAGAACGCATGACCCTAGCAGTCCCGCCCGAAAAAATAGGCCGATTTATGGAACTGGCAAAGCGCCGAGGCGTCGAAGCCACCGTAGTCGGCAAATACACCGATACCGGCAAATTCCACGCCCTCTACAACGGAAAGACCGTAGCACTCATCGATATGAAATTCCTACACGAAGGCCTGCCAGAGATGAAGCTACAGGCAGAGTGGAAGCCGATCAAGCACCCCGAACCCCGAGAACTCCCAACCGAAGGCCTTACCGGATACCTGCAGGAACTACTCTCCGATCTAAACATCGCCAGCAAGGAATGGGCCATCCGCCAGTACGACCACGAAGTACAGGGAAGCTCAGTCATCAAACCCCTCACCGGCATAAACAACGACGGCCCCAGCGACGCCGGCGTAATACGCCCACTGCTCGACCAGATGAACGGAATCGCCGTATCCAACGGCATCAACCCATTCTACGGAGACATCGACACCTACCACATGACCGCCTGCGCCATCGACGAAGCGATCAGAAACATCATCGCCATCGGCGGCAGCCTCCGACAGATCGCCCTTCTCGATAACTTCTGCTGGTGCGACCCCATCTACGACCCGGAAAAAACGCCCGACGGCAAACACAAGCTTGCCCAATTAGTCCGGGCCAACCAGGCACTATACGACTACACCACCGCCTTCGGCACGCCCTGCATCTCCGGCAAAGACTCCATGAAAAACGACTACAAGCTAAAAGGCGAGGACGGCAAAGAATACAAGATCTCCATACCACCAACAGTGCTATTCTCCGCCGTAGGCGTGATCCCCGACATCCGGAAGTGCGTCACCATGGACGCGAAGATGCCCGGCGATCTGATCTACGCCATCGGCACAACAAAAGACGAGCTCGGCGGCTCCAGATTCTACGCGCTGATGAAAATGGTCGGCAGCAACGTGCCTAAAGTGGACTCGACCACCGCCCGCAGGACCTATGAGGCCATATCCAAAGCGATCGATGCCGGCCTGGTGGCATCCTGCCATGACTGCTCCGACGGCGGCCTGGCCGTCGCTCTGGCGGAAACCACCTTTGCCGGAGGCCTGGGCCTAGAGGCAGACCTGACAAAGGTACCCGCCGAGAGACTCTACCGGGACGCCCAGGTGCTATTCTCAGAATCTGCCAGCCGGTTCGTGGTTACAGTTTCGCCCACAAATGCCAAGGCGTTCGAGAGAACCATGGAAGGCGTACCCTGCGCCATGATCGGTACAATCCGAGAGGACGACAGGTTCCTGATCAACGGCCTGAACGGCACCCGGGTCATCGACACGATCTCAGGGGCGCTGAAAGAGTCATGGCAATATCCGCTGAGGTGGTAAGCAATGGCAATAGAGAAGAGTTTGAGAGGAAAAGCCAAATCGCTGGTGCTCACCGGCTACGGCATCAACAGCGAGATCGAGACCGCCTACGCCAACACGCTGGCCGGAGCCGAGGCGAAGATCGCCCACATCAACGACGTGATCGACGGCCTGGTAAAGATCGATGACTACCACCTGCTCAACTTCCCCGGCGGCTTCTCCTACGGCGACGACCTGGGCAGCGGCAAAGCCTTCGCTAACAAAGTACTCTACTCGAAAACGCCGACCGGCCCAATGATCAACCATATACAAAAATTCATCGACGACGGAAAACTGATCATCGGCATCTGCAACGGATTCCAAATCCTAATCAAAATGGGACTGCTACCCGCCTTCAATCGGGATTACACAAAGCAAACCGCCACACTATTCTATAACGATAAAGGCTTCAGAGACGCTTGGGTACGGCTGAAGGCCAACCCCAGATCACCCTGCGTCTTCACCCGGGGCATAGACCGCATCGACATGCCCGTCCGGCACGGGGAGGGCAAATTTATCCCGGGGAGCCGGGAAGTCCTGGATCGGTTATGGAAGCATGGCCACGTCGTATTACAGTATACTGACCGGGCGTATCAGCCCACACAGGAGTATCCTGATAACCCCAACGGCTCGACCGATGCGATCGCCGGCATCTGCGATGAGGGCGGGCGGGTCTTCGGGTTGATGCCTCACCCGGAGGCGTTTAACCATATCACTAACCATCCGCAGTATACCCGCATCCGCGAGGAGCACGCCCGTCGGGATGTGCCGCTGAAGGATGAAGGGGACGGGATTAAGGTGTGGCGGAATGCGGTGGAGTATATCGAAGAGAAGCTGGTGTAAGGCAATACGGGTGCTGCGCTAATTTTTGAAAATACACTGAGTATAGTCATGCCTTTGTAAGAGTACGACTCAACAATACGAACGCTGTGCTGTGCTTTGATCGCAGATTACGACAGATTGCACGGATTTTACAGATGGTTTATTAGATGAAAAAGCGAGGGTGGAGAGCCATTTTCGTTATTATTGTCAATCGTATCTGTGCAATCTGTGTTATCTGTATCGATCTGCGATCCCTGGCTCAGCGCAGCGTCCGTCGTTCTTCCCGGGCTTTGATCCAACTGGTATTTACCAGTATTTTTTAAGTTGATGTGGTCGATACAAGGCGATTTAGTTTATACTATCGAAGATAGATTTAACCGCTCGTTGTCGCGCCGCACTTGAGCAAATTTTTCTAGTGAAACTACCCAAAAAAAGCCGTTTTACTTACAGATTTGAAATTAGGCAGCCATAATTAACGCTATATCTAGTATTGGAACAAATTTACACTGTTAGAATCAATTCTAAGCAATGATATTCACATGTATGAAAACTATGATGTTTGAAGGCCTTGAAACATCGAAATTACTCTAATTACATAATTGTTTGGCAAATAGGGGCCAAACACAAAAGTTTTATATAGACATAGGCCATTAACACAATTTGGTAGAATCTTTAGAGATTAAATATGGATTTAATCTCGAAGATACCCTTGAATAAACCGACGAAATCCGATGCAGGTGTGCGAAATTGCGCCTGTTGCCACAAACCATAATAAAAGGGATGTGGCCTCACGGGCTGTAAAACGCCATCCTGCCAGCGGTCCGATGCCGGTTGAAAAAGGAAAAAACGAAAGGAATGAAAAACGATTCTTCGGCTTGCGGCTGAAGAACCAATGGTGGAGAGATATAATATGGTAAGCAAATTCACAAAGAACGATGAGGCAGTATCGGCCGTTATCGGTGTCATCCTGATGGTCGCCATCACTGTCATTCTAGCAGCTGTAATCGCAGCATTCGTATTCCAGCTGAGCAGCAACGTACCGAAGAACAAGCAGGTCGGTGTAGAGGTCAAGAGGCTCGATGCAGGACACATAGTCGTCAAGACCATGAGCGGACAGGATGTCGCACTGCTCAACACCACTGCCTCGTATTCGATCACGTTCTCTGATGGTACCGCAAAATTAGATGCTGGAAGCAGTCCTAACTGCAACACGATCGGCGCCAGCACACAGTTCGCTTGCGGCCCGAACAAGGACATAACTGTAGTTGCCCACTTCACGGACAACACGGACTTCCCAGTCTGGGCAGGCACAATAGCATAAATAATTTGAAAAAATTGGCGAGGGCCGTTAATCGGCCTTCAATACTTTTTATTAATCTTCTAACACAATCTTTAAGAGTTCGTTTGATAAGTTATTATTGTAAAAAATTTAAAAAGTAATACCCAGTATCCTTTAATGTAGGGTATATTGGTATGTGAGGAACTTTTTCCATGTCCATGCCTGTTTAGCGAGTCCTTCTATCATTGCTGGCGTCTTTTTGCTTTTCAGTGGATGTATGAAGTTCCAGATGAGCTGGAAGAGTACGAGGGCGTCGTGTAATCTGGCGTCTATCTTGATGAATCCTTTCCCTTTTCTGACGAGTCGTGACAGGTGGTTTCGGAGCATTGCTGTTCAAGTTTTCGACGTTGTACGTCTCGATCCTTTTCTCAAGAGGGTTTCCTACTTTGATTCGTTTTTCTTTGTCTACATGTTTACTGTTCTCTCTTATCTTCACTATCTGCCCGTAATCAAGTTCTCTGAAGAACTCGGGGTACGTACAGGTAATCGTCGTTGCCGTCCGAGTAGAAGGCGGCTTTCCCACCCTCAAGACCGTCTTTTACCCGTGTTATGTCTCTGCATGTCTTTTGCGTCCACCCGCCAATACTAAAACCCACAAGGAAATACGAGCGTCTGCGCATACATGTGTACACCACAGGTCGCCGCCATCCCCTACAGGCGTTACGTTCTCCCCCTTTTTTAGACAACGTCCATAACTCATCCACTTCATGTTCCGCTTCAGGGTCGAGCAACGTAGCATGCAGACCTTCAACGAATTCAGCATGATCGGCCAAATCCTTCACAATTCTGCTGACTGTATCCCTGTGGTGGCCGGTAACACGCTCAATAGCACGAATCCCCATCTCCTCGTTATACAATTTACCAATAAGCATAATCTCCCCCTCATCTAAATGCTTGTAATACAATGGAGTGTTAACCATCTCAACAAATTCCCAAGACAATACCGGCACATATACATCTGATTCCCAGCACTATTAAACCCCTTCTTGACAATATGCTTACCATCCTTAACCAGGTAATAAGAGCACTCCGAATTCTGACAGGTAACCCCCGCTTTACAAGTACAAGGTCTACTCATAACACCACACAAGACAAAAACACAACCATATAAAAATGATACCACTAAATCACGGACACTGGGAAGTAATAAAAGCATATTTTGAACTTATAAATAGAAATAAACAATAAATACATAATGTATTTATGGTTCAAACCTTAAATAATCAATTATCTGCAATTGGGGGATCAGGGTGAACGGGATCATGGCTATATCTCCTCAACAAAAATTCGTTCAAAATGACACGGGTGTTGCACATGTCGTAGGTACCATCCTGATGATCGCAGTCACGATCGCGATAGCAGCGATCGTCGTAGCATTTGTTTCTCATCTGGTCTATAACGTTCCCCATAATAAATTTGTGGGGGTTGACGTCCGGAGAATCCACGTACAGAACACAGGCCCGGGCTCAGGCATAATCGTGGTCCGAAACTTGGGCGGAGGCGACTATCAATATTTAAAGCAGGGCAGCTCTACAGTGGATTGCTTTAGAGTCATGGTCAACGGACAACCGGCCACTACCGTCAAATACCCGGCCGCGGCTGCTACGATCTCCTACGCCGGCCCCACCATAAGCTCATACCAGTACTTCCAAGTCGATCCGGGCGCAGATGTGACAGTCGTCGCAGCGTTTACGGATAACAGCGAGTATGTGATCTGGTCGGGCGTCGTCAATTAAATAGCTTTGAATGTATAGCCGATTGGCATTACCAAGCTATCCCGTATGTCCTTCCACTTTTCATAATATTGGGGCCGTAGGGTCGAGGGAGACTCGGTTGTTTTAGCGCCGAGGAGAATTGACCTCTTGGTTTCCATATCCATGCCGACCTCAACGCCGCTCGCAACATCGCCCAAGCAGATAATCTTGCCTGGGCAGGCTGCCAGTCAACCAGACGAATGTAGCGTCAATATGACAACTACAAACCAGAGCCCCATCAGGACCTGGCAGTTGACCCTGAATTAGCCTAGTTAGGATGGATAATCAATCCCACAAACATTATGGTAAACTGAACTTGTTTTAGTCTCTACGATACTGGTGCATAACTCAACGCCAGCTTTGTTTAGGATATAACTTGTCTGTTTTACTATAGTTTCGAATTTGAAATTATAATCGGAGTAGGGAACGTTCATATTCATCCTGAGCATAGTTAAGATTAGAGATTGCACGGCTATAATAGATCACACAGTCACTCAACCAACCTGCCAGTGCAATCCTGAGAGAAGTGGAAATTGACAGGATCGGTCGGCCTTAAGCCGGTCATGGGTCGATGCCGGCTTAAGACGACGCCTGTTGTTCTTCTATTTAATTTTTTTTTTGGCGTGAAGTTATTGTGTTGCAGGACGCTCGAACTGCCTGGCGTATTTGTATGTGAAAACGATCGGTATGAGGATCGATAGTATCACGAGCAGTAATACGGAGGATAGCAATGCTAAGCTGTCCATGGGAACGG
>DATHCY010000126.1:0-7891 GCA_035319305.1 Methanocella sp. | reverse complement strand
CCAGGGTTCTGGGGATGACGTCCAGCGCGCCTGCGAACGCCTCAATCGCCATCTGCTCCCGGCCGCCGACCGTGGGAGCGAACTGTTTGAGCCTGAGGCCGAGTTCAACCTCTGGCGCTCCACCGCCAGGAACGATCTTTTTATCCTCGATGACGGCGCCGACCACCCGTAGCGCGTCATGAAGCGCCCGTTCCAGCTCGTCGACCACGGTGTTAGTGCTGGCACGCATGAATGCGGTAACAGCTTTCGGGTTCTTACATCCTTCCACGAATGTAAGAGAATCCTCGCCGATCCTGCGCTCTTCCACCAAGCCAGCACTGCCTAGGTCCTTCGGGTCGATCTCCTCGATCTTGGTTACGACCCTGGCGCCCGTTGCTCTTGCAAGCTTACCCATGTCCGACTCCGAAACGCTCTTGATCGCCATGATTCCATTTTTCCCGAGGAAGCTTGCCACGAGGTCTTCGATCCCCTTCTGGCAGAAGACCACGTTAGCGCCGCTCTTGCTGATGTAGTCGACCTTTTTCAGCAGCATCTCCTCCTCCTTATCCAGGAACGTCTTCATCTGTCGTGGGTTCTTGATCTTGATGGACGCGGTCACTTCGGTCTTCTTGATCTCCATCGCCGCGTTCAGTAGCAGGATCCGTGGATTTTTAACCGATTTCGGCATGCTGTCGGAGATCCGGGACTTGCCCAGCGCTATGCCCTTGATCAGCTCCGAGGCCATCGCTCCTGAGCCGACCTTCTTCTCAACCTTGATGTTATCGATATCCACTTTGCCATTCTCTTCCACCGCCAGCACCGCGTCCACGGCAAGCTTCGAGAGCTTCCCGCCTCCGGACTCCGCGCCTTTTCCTGTCATAGCGGTGAACGCGATCTTCTCGAGCAGATTCCTATCGGTCTTAGCAACCGGGATCGCGATCGTCCCGAGAATCTGCTCTGCCTTATCTGCCGCAAGCCTGTAGCCTGAAGCGATCACGGTTGGATGGATATCCATTTCCATAAGCTCCGACGCCTTTTTCAGCAGCTCTCCCGCGAAGATGACCGCGGTCGTCGTACCATCGCCCACTTCGTCGTCCTGGGCCCTGGCGACCTCGACGATCATCTGTGCAGCCGGATGCTCTATCTGGACTTCCCTGAGGATCGTCGCACCATCATTCGTAACAGTCACGTTGCCCGTGGGATCGACCAGCATCTTGTCCATGCCCTTAGGTCCAAGAGTCGACTTGATCGCCTCTGCCACGGCCATCGCTGCCATGATATTGAAATACTGGGCATCCCTGCCTTTCGACTGGGTACTTCCTTCCTTTAAAATGTAAACTGGCTGACCGCCAGCTCCCTGGTTAGCCACAATGATACCTCCAGAATATGCCTTGTATGGGACATAATTAGGATTGTGCGCCTATAAATAACTTGCTGCGACACCCAGGCATAATCGCCCTGCAGTGACAGACATATATCATCTCTCTGAAATGACGTGCTCAGGGATAAGCGCGAATTCGTATTCCTACTTTCCTTACAAGCTCCATCAGTTTGGCGACTATACGGTAGACATAAACACATGATATGACCTGTGTATTTAAAATTATCGGCAAGCCGGACACGCTTCACCCCACAACTTTAGTCGTGGGTTTCACTACCTACACCCCACCGATCCTAACTGCAGGTCCAGAAATATCGACCGCTATCGGCTGGATTTTATGGCTATACACCTTATTCTCTAAATACTGTAAACAATACTTTCGGTATGCTATAGCGCAAACAGTTTAAACCCGCAGAGTGCATGGTCTATCGATGGAACGGTTTAGCCAGACAGCAGAGCGATGTGCGGATCTCATCCGAAAGAGCGACGAGCTCCTAGTTGTATCCCATATCGATGCAGACGGCCTCACTGCTGCTGGCATCATGTGTACGGCGCTGAAGCGGTTAGGTAAAAGCTACGACACCAAGTTCGTCAAGAAGCTGGATACACAATCCATGATCGAAATTGCCGATGCCGCAGGCAAGCGGACGGTCATCTTCACCGATCTAGGGAGCGGAGCAATCGATCTTATAGGTGAACTAGGGATCACTGCAGTGATCGCCGATCACCACCAACCGAAGCCTTCAGACAATCCCTGCCACCTGAACCCACACCTCTTCGGCCTGAACGGCGCAACCGATATCAGCGGGGCGGGCATATCGTTCCTGCTCTCCCTAAAGCTCGGCCCGAACGAAGACCTCTCCCCATTAGCCATCGTTGGAGCGGTCGGAGATCTTCAGGATATGCGGACCAACTCGATGGTCGGTATCAACCGGCAGATACTGGCGCTCGGCGTCTCCGGCGGTTACCTGTCCTTCGAGAAAGACATCAGGATGTTCGGTCGGCAGACCAGGCCGATCCATAAATTGCTCCAGTACAGCTCCGATCCATACATCCCGGGCATGAGCGGCTGCGAAGAGGCCTGTATTTCCTTCCTGGAAGCTTCCGGGGTGCCGGTCAAAGCCGAATCGTGGCGGCGATGGATCGACCTCGACAGGGAGGAAAAGACCCGGATAACCTCCCGACTCTTCCAGCATTGCATGGCGTGCGGCATGCCAGCAAATAAAATACAACGGCTGGTAGGAGAAGTTTATACGCTATGTAAAGAAGAGCCCGGAACTGAGATGCGAGACGCCTCCGAGTTCTCCACGCTACTTAACGCGACCGCCAGATACGATTATGCGGGTACAGGACTGGCCATCTGTATGGGGGACCGGCAGGAGGCATTTCACTATGCTCGGGACCTGCTGGAGATGCACCGGCGCAACCTTGTCAACGGCCTGAACCTGGTCAGCGATCGTGGTATAACCAAGCTACAGAATGTCCAGTACTTCGACGCGGGGAGCGAGATCCGGGAGACCATCGTCGGCATCATCGCAGGCATGAGCGCGAGTCTGAACTGCGTAAACAGAAACGTGCCTATCGTTGGAATGGCGGCCTCTGAGCAAGGGATTAAAATTTCTGCTAGGGGCAACCACGACCTGATCATGCGCGGGTTGAACCTTGCACGGGCGATGTCAGAGGCGGCCGCGGCTGTGGGTGGCGCTGGCGGAGGACATGATATTGCAGCAGGCGCGACCATTCCCGCCGGGAAGCAAGGGGAATTTTTGGCCCTGCTCGACAAGAAAATAGGGGAGCAGATCAACAGTAAGGTATAAATGCGCCCCTGTCGGATATCCCTTGTAGCAAAAACATTTATATGCAGCCGGTTCATGTAGAATTTAGATGAAGGAGATCACCAATGCTCATGTTTTATTCGCAGGAGAGATGGAATAACTGGATCAACCAAGTCAAAGAGAGCAAGTTCAAGCTTGATCCCAGTGCAGAAGGCCTAGGAAGGGAAGGGATCGTCTTCCTGGACATGGAAGAGGATGTGATTCTTGGACTGTGCAAGATCACCGGGAAGCTGCAGAAAGGATATATCAACAAGGAAGATGCAGTCGCGAACATCGAGAACATCAAACAGATCGTGCTGTCCCCAGTCGAGCCCATGGACGCGGACAAGGACGAGATGGTCGAATCGGTGCAGCGGGCGCTGGTTGCCGTTTTCGGGGCCTCGGAGCACTTTGTTTCGGGCGAATACGATGCCAAAGCCGACCCTACGAAGCTAATCATTGATGCATTCAAAGCCGAACAGGGCGGGGACATGGACAAGACGTTCGAGCTAGTAAGCAAAGCGGGAGCGCTCGTCCTCTCAGGCAAATCCTTCGACAGCGAGAAAGCCCTGGATAAAGTGGCCCCAGACAGCCTCGTCGCCGAAGGGATCGACGGCCTTGACTCGATTGCAGCAGTACTAGCAGGCGGCATCGACTATACCGACGAGGCCGACGAAGAGGAAGAGTAAGTAAAACAAATGAATAAATAAACGCGTAAGCAGCTCATTCTCCTTCGATCTTTTCTTTAAATAAGAGCGTGTTGCAGAATTGACGTTGACAGGATTTTTGACTATGGACTTCGGGAACTAATAGCCCGCCACTATAAACAACGAGTTTATAACATTGGATAGTAACCCACTCTATCATCTGAAAAGACGTGCGTCACACACGGTTAAACGCTCGATAAACAGGCCACCGATAATAAAACTATAATTATAGTTAGGCCGATTCAGCTTACTCCAATCATCTAAGATAGTACAATATCCGAGAATATCCGTCGATAATGGCGTGCGGCGAAGCATTTCTGTTCAAGACTCATTCCAATTTGAATTCCGCGACATGCCCTAATAGATAAAAATTATCCGGCCAATAGCTTTTCGTCTATAACTCTCGACGGATCCGATCACTTTCCTCTGACCCAGGTTCCTGAAGCCTTGTGTCCTTTGATCGCGCTGATAACTCTGGGCGGACAGAGCCCATTTACGATGAATACATCCATTTTGTGCTTAATTAAAAATCCCGGCATAGCCTGGTCCATACAGGTTTTCTCAGCGTGCAGGTTCGACGCATCGACGGATTCGATCAGCCGGCCGTCGATAAAAATGCCATCCACGTCGGTAGCCTTTATCAGCCGCCTAGTTCCCGCCTCGCGGGCCATCCACGCAGCGATGGTGTCTGAGGTCACGTCCCACGAGTGTGGCAAAACATCATTATTCCGTAAAATCTCGTAGGGCAGAGCGATTCTAGTACCGCTTCCCTGAATAGTTTCTGTCAGGTGTATGCCGGTGGTGTCCGCCATGTAGTAGGCGTACTGGTTCATTGCCAGTACGGCCATCCAGTGCGCCGCATCATTAGAGAGCGTCCCACTGTCGGATACTTTTCGCACCATATCCGCGAACCCGCCCCCTCCTGGAACCACCAGCACGTCCAGGCCTTCGTCTGCGACCCTCCTCAGCAGTACGCGGGAGTGATCGAACAGGCTCCCGCCGATCTTCAGTACAACCAATCTTACCAGCCCATGCCGCTTCTGATCATCGTATAAGCGATGTAGAGTAACACCACGTAAAAAATAAACCTTATGTATCTGACCGGGATTTTTTCTGATAGGCTCGCGGTCGCTATCCTGGCGCCGATGATCGAGCCAGGGACAACTGCTGCAGCAGTGGTCAGGGCGTCCTCTGCAGAAAACAGCGTGCCTGAGCCGACGACGAAATATGTCACCGCCCCTATTGACGCCGATACAACGATTGTGGCGAGCGAGTTGGCAATTGCATTTTTCAGGGGCACGTTCAGCAGCGAGTTCTGGACCGGCACAGCTAGGGTGCCCCCTCCGATTCCGAGCAGCGCCCCGAGCAGCCCCATGACAAATCCCAGGGCTGAGAATGCGGGCTTATTGATATGCTTCGGTTCACTGCTCTCCCCGTAGTCAAGCTGGCGCTTGATCAACGCGGCCTCAGCGATCATAAGTAGCAGAAAAGCGCCGAACATCAGCTTTATAAGGGTTGGCGGGGTGCGGGTCGCGATGAGCGTGCCGATGAGAATGCCAAAGACGGAACCTATGTTCATAACTATAATAGTCTTCCTGTGGAGCAGACCACGCTTACTATATCCGGCCACCGCCGTCAGCGAGACGAAAATGTTTGAGATAAGCGACACGGCAACGGCCATGTGGACCGGCAGGCCGAATCCCAAGGTGAGCGTCGGCACCAAGATCGTGGCTCCGCCCAGCCCGAGCAGCCCTCCGAACGCGCCGGATGCCAGGCCGGTGGCCATAAACAGGATAATGTCGGATGAGGATAACATCGCTTACCACAATATGGTATGGGTAGCCGGTTATAAAAGCTAAACCACAGTATTCTATTGTGCTGATGTGAACTACTATACCTGAGGGACATTGCTCCTGTTTCATTGAAAAGCACTCGCCACATTGATGGTAGGTGCTAATATCCTTCAGGCCCCGGTTTTTCTCTGGCTCTGGCCGGTTCCCGTCCCATGTGATTATCTTGCTCTCCGGCCTATCGCGTCTCTGAATTTTTATGATCGCCAGCACCTTTCAGCCCCTTGCGAATGGGCGATCGAAGGCGTCGTTGTAACCTGGTAGAGGGTAAGCGCTTATTGGTTAAATGATTGGCGAGCCGACGCGACTTGGTTCAACGCCGCTCCGGAGAGGATGGGGTTTTCTCTCGCTCCGTGCTTGTTATCGATAAAAAGAAAGGAAAAAGAAAAAAGTTATCTCAGAGGATGATCTCGATGTCGAGTTCCTCTGCCAGTTCTTTATACCTGTTGCGGATGGTCACTTCGGTCACGCCAGCCACGTTAGCGACCTCTCTCTGGGTTCTGCGCTCGCCGCATAGGATCGAGGAGATGTAGATCGCTGCCGCAGCTACGCCCGTCGGGCCCCTTCCGCTTGTCAGCTCTTTCTCCGCAGCTTGACGGAGTATTTCCACGGCCTTGCTCTGTACCTCGCCTTTCAGCGACAGTCCTGAGCAGAACCTTGGGACGTAGTCGATGGGCGATGTGGGCATGAGCTTCAGGCCGAGTTCTCTGGATATAAACCGGTATGTCCTACCGATCTCCTTCCGGCTGACCCTTGACACCTCTGCGATCTCGTCCAGCGTCCTGGGCACGCCGTTCTGGCGGCAAGCCGCATAAAGTGCTGCGGCTGCAACGCCTTCGATGCTTCTGCCGCGGATCAGATTCTTCGAGACGGCCTTGCGGTATACAACGGCAGATGTCTCTCTGATGTTCCTGGGCAGACCCAGCGCCGACGCCATACGATCTAGTTCGGACAGGGCAAAGGCTAGGTTTCGCTCGGTCGCGTTCGAAACTCTGATGCGTCTCTGCCATTTCCTCAGACGGTATAGCTGGGCGCGGTTCTTGGAGGAGATCGACTTTCCATACGAGTCGCGGTTCCTCCAGTCGATCATGGTCGACAGGCCCTTGTCGTGAATGGTGAAAGTCATAGGCGCCCCTACTCTGGAGCGCTTCATGCGCTGATCGTGGTCGAAAGCCCTCCACTCCGGGCCCATATCGATGAAGTCCTCATCAACTACGAGGCCGCATTCATTGCACACGAGTTCGGCCCGTTCATAGTCGTGTACAAGCTGGCGTGAGCCGCATTCGGGGCATTCCATGATGCGCTCTTCGCCTTCGGGCTTCTCGGTCTCCTTCTTCACTCTTTCGAGAGTTTTCTCCTTGGAGACCTCTCGCTTCTCAATCTCTCTAATTTTTTCGATTTCAGCCACGGTTAAACACCTTCTACGCGACGAATACTCTCTCGTTTACCAGCGCCTGCACGCCGGACCTAGGCAGCTTCTTATCCAGCTTTACTGAAACGTAAGGGGCCCTTTCGGGACCGAAAATATCATAAACTGTGCCAATCCTGTCCATCTTTCTAGTAACGACCTTCGCGTTGATCTTCGGCAGTGACGTCTCTTCAAGCCTGATTATCAGGTGGTTATGTGATGATACATGCAAGACCCTTCCAAGCCGTTTCAAAAAACGCCACTTCCAAAACTATATATAGTCATATGTTATACTATAAAAACTTTGCGTAATCATTAATATGCGATGCTACTCTGCGTAGCATAAGCGCTATTTGCGCATTTTCATATATAAGCGTATTAATTTGTTATTATGTCGCTGATGCATAATAAAACTTTCGAAATTACCCGTGCTGCTACAGGATAATATATATCCGCGATTGCCCACTCCCACAGCTAAAATCCAATGGGCTTTCCTACCATACCAGCCCCAACAATCGTAAGCGACTGATCATCTACGGCTTATAATATAATCAAGTTTGTGCAGGGCATTTTTCATAGCCTCATCGGCACCACGCCGGCTTAAGCCGGCGCCAAGAGCCACCGCCAGTGCCCTTGCGCTCGTGATCAGATCGCCAGGCCCGTGAGTATCCGTGTCGACAACCAACATAGCTCCAGCCTCTTTTGCCACCGCAGCAACATGGCCGTTGGTCATATTGTGGCCGCCCCGGGAG
>DATHCY010000125.1:0-2121 GCA_035319305.1 Methanocella sp. | reverse complement strand
GCAATGAAGTCCCTCATAAGCACCCGGTTGTCGGCGTATTCCAGTTCGAGGGTGGAGCTCCGGTTCACCTGCGGGACATTATCCAGGAAGGTATCTAACGCCTCTTCGAGGCTGGCGAGTTTATCGGATTTGATAGCAGCGGGCATACCAGTTAATCATTACAAACGGCTATAAAGCTTGTTGTTATCATCCACCGGCCTGTCCGGCTTTATTCTAAAAAAGCCTTGATACGGGACGTGCATGTAGCGTGTTGTTGGGAGTGGGGGGTGGGATGGCAAATGGTGACTGGTTGCAATCGTACAGCTTTCGATTTTTCCCCTCGCCATCCCGGTTGCTATATAATAATTGTCAGGCCAGTACCGCAGCCTGGGAGATGTGGATACGAGGATCACCGTTTCCACATCCCTGGCTGGTGCATGTCTGTCAAACCTCGTCTGACAAAGCTTATGTCTCATGGCTTCTATAAATAATTTTTGTTAAACATAACATGATTATTTAGTATAATAGTTAAACAGAGGTGTGGAATCGATGAAACGGCGAAACCGGAAATGCGGCTCATGGGACCGGAAGTGGAGGGAGGCCGATGCTTCGCTGATCCATAACCGTTACCATGTCGGCTACGGACGGTGGAAAGAATTCTGGGATCGTAAGGCTGCCATCTATGATTACCATCAGGGGGATGATGGCAGAGGCCAAGATGAAGTCGTGGCATACCTTATAAGGGAAGGCCTTTTTCATCCTGGCGATCGCGTGCTGGATGTCGGGTGCGGCCCGGGCACGTACACGCTATCTTTCCATGATCTGGCAGAGGATGTGTGGGGAATGGATATATCGGGAAGCATGCTCAAGCTTCTGACGGTCAAAGCGGAGGAATCGGGAGTTAGAAATATCCGTACTGTCCTCTCATCATGGGAGTCATTCGCTGCCAGTGAGCCGTTTGATCTGGTCTTTTCGTCGTTCTGCCCGGCCATACGTAGCGCGACAACGCTGCTGAAGATGGAACGATGCTCTCATCGAGGGTGCTGCTATCTGACAGGCGGCACGATCGGCCAGCCTGGCCCAATGGCCGAGCTTCATGAAATGCTGACCGGCAGACGATACAGTGTCAACGGGAGCGGCGGCTTTTTCTCGGCCAACGTGCTATTTGAAGCCGGCAGACGCCCTGACATACGACCGTTCCGGGTCAATCAACATCGGTATCAGGACCGTGCATGGATGGAACAGACATATCTCGATTATTTCGGCATGTTTCTTGACCAGTCAGAGGTCGCTCGCTCTAAGATCAGACAATTTGTCGACATGCTCCCTCAGGAGGAACCTGAGGATGACGGAATATACCGGGCGTTTTATGCGGTTACCTGGCTGGTTCCCGGCTCACATCAGGGCGAAGCCGACCTTGGCTCTTTTCTGCTACAGGAAGGCCTGGTCGGACCAGGCGGTCGGGCACTGGATGCATCGCGTACAAGCATCCTAAAAAAAGGCGGAGGATTCGGGATCGAGAGGGGGTTGTTGTCCTCCACACCTGCTGATATGTTCGATCTTGTGTTGGCTCCGCCATTCCACAATCATAGTGGTATTGACCGGGCCGAAATGGCGGCCTCACAATATTGCGGGGTCATTTGCCGAGAAATGGCAGCGCCGCGTCTTTTCAACATGTTGTATGATAATGGCAGGGAGCCTGGAGTGAAGTTCGGCCTGCGGGAAGGCCATGCGCTGGTATGGTGGCCACTAAAACCGGGCAATAGATGTGATTGATCAGTGCACCGATCCTGAGATAGTTTCCCCGTTTGAACACCAAGGCCTGACAGCTATCCATTCTTCAGCCGCCGCAGATTTTTCGCGGCAGTTTCGAGATCTGGTTTGATCTCCAGTGCAATTTTATACTGGACGATCGCTTCGTCGATATCACCCGTCTCTTCCATAAGCCTGCCCATACGGTTATGATAGAACGGCCATCCAGGCCGGAGCCGGATCGCCTCTCTGGCTTCGGTGATCGCCTCTTTGATCATGCCTTTCTTAAGGTAAGCATCTCCGAGGCCGAAGTGGGCACAGGGGTCGTCCGGCGTAAGCATAAGTAGCGCCTTATACTCAGCCACAGCCTCCTCTATCTTATCCACTTCG
>DATHCY010000124.1:0-5141 GCA_035319305.1 Methanocella sp. | reverse complement strand
TGACGATCATGCCCAAAATCGTATAGCGCGCTATCAAGCCGGCACCCAGCCTGAGATAGCCCGTCATTTTCTATACCGGCAAATTTGCTTGAAACCTCTTTTATATGGGTTCTCTCACCTACACTACCTACGAAATTTATTATTGAATTTTAGTAATATTAACCGATTGTTAGATAAGGCTTATAACATGTGAGATCAGAAAGGGGTGTATGATCAGACGATTATTACCCTACACTTACATATATGCGCTGCTGATCATATTCATTACGGCAGCTGTGATACCAATAGTAGCGATTGCCGATTCATATCAATCATACCCTCCTTCAGGCTCCACCGGCAGCGTCACAGGCCGCGTGACGAACGCAACTACAGGCTCAGGGATATCAGGAGCCACCGTGATCATCGCGAACGCATCCGATAATAGCGTACAGTATGGCAGCACTACCACAGACTCAAATGGCGACTTCATCTTGGCGGGCGCCAGCACAACGAACGGTAGTGCATCCTATCAGCTGCTGGTAAGCGCGGACCATTACCTCAGAACATCCTCAAACCCATTCTCCGTCTCATCCGGAACCTCAACCGTAAATGTAGGCATGCAATGGGACAGTAACTCAGCGGCTACCCCAACAGCAACGACCACCACAGGACAATCATCGCCGCCATCGCCATCTTCGAGCGCAAATCTCCGACCCGGAGACGTGGCAGGGTATGTCACTTCGAACGGTACCAGTATCTCTGGCGCCACAGTATCCCTTGTCGGAGCCGCCAACCCATACTATGTCTACAAAAACACAACGACCGATAGTAGCGGGTACTTCAAGTTAGACAACGTGCAAATCATCAGCGCCCCAGGCTATCGACTTCACGTCGTAAAGGACGGCTATAACGAAAAGTTTTCAACTCCGTTCGTCATTAACGGAAGCTCGATAATGATGACCAACGTCTCGCTCACCGTGTTCTCCGGGATCAACAAAAGCGATAATCTAACCTCGTTAAACGGGAGCAACAATACTTCCGCGAACGGGACACCATCCGCAAAGCCAAGAAAGTCGGGAGGCCTTCTCAGCATACCTGGATTTGAAGTATTTCTCGGCATTTCTGGGATTGCAGCAGGCGCAGCATCATGTACAATTCGTAGGAGAAAATAGGCGGTCGCTGCCAACATCCGCTGCCTATAGGCGACCGGTGTGCCTAGCGCGCCGGGACGCCCTCATTTTTCCATATCGCTCAAGATATCTCTATAGATCTGTTTTTCCACAATCCTATACTCGGCCGAGCGGGCGATCCTTGCCGCAGCATCAGTAGCCTGAACGACCATAAAGGCTCCCATGATCAGCCGCAACACAAGCACGATCCAGATCGGCATCAAGCCATTGAACGGTGAGATGACCATCACCCCCGACAGGATCAGCGCGACAGCCAGCGAAGCCAGGCCATCGATAAGCACGACCGGCCATTTACGGCTCACCCGATTGTAGATAAACGACAGGAAAACCTTTGTCAGCACGATCAGATTCATCAGCCCTAACAGGATCCCGAACCGATCCTCGAAGACACCCAGCTGAACACTTTGGCTGTATAATGAATAATAGGCCGTGATGCAAATCCAGATCAAATCTGCTACTCCGATGAAAAACAACGAAGCGCCCAGCCGAAGTATCGTCCAGAAAACCCAGACGTTGGAGATCAATCGCCTCTTCAGCCGGAGCACATAATCGTCAGACATAGCCGGGGTAAGCAGGCTGGAGACCGCAACGACCATAGCGAAAGCATAGGCAACGACGACAGCCGGCCCGATCAAGATGTACCGAAGCGGCAGCGAGAGGAGCCGGACCGTGGGCTCAGTGCCATAGAGCAGTAGCAACATGGCCACAAGTCCATTGCCCAAGGTCATAAACAGCAGGAACCATAGGCGGTGCTCCATCGACTTCATGTGGTTTAGATGATCGGAATCGTAGAAAAAGGTTTGCAGATCATGATAATATCGACGACTATCGACGGCGCGCATGTTCCGATACGACCATCAATTCCCATATATAAGCAGGAAACAGATAACAAGCGCCCACTGCAATAAAAACAACACCGGCAAAAAATACCTCTGATATCTTAAAATCGTCACTACGATCCTCGGATACCTAGATTTACGCTTTTCTAAGTGGGAATGGCGGGCGGTAAAAATATCCAAGTCCCTATCAAGTTTTTCGTCATGCGTGAACCAGAAATCCTCGTCCTTTTCCAAGCATCTGGCCTGATTGCTCCAGTATATCATAGCCTCGATCCGGCGATGAAACGCATACAGAGCATTCACACATAAAAAAATACCCAGGAACGGGATCATAAGCTTCAGCAACATGAATAACATCTCCCGGGCAAGCTGATCAGGACTAATAAGGCTCAGCTGAATAAACCCCGCAAATAGGATCGTCTGCAGTAAGGCCATGATATTGAGCGAATCGGCGTAACGCTCATCCTCATGCCTATACTGATCGACTATGATCCCGTAGGTATTCAGCAGCCGATCATGCCTTATCCACCGACTTTCATCACGGCCGGGCCCGATCTCCCGCATATTATCAACCAATAGTTAGTTATTTCAAGCTGAAAAAACCGAGCCTGTTTCTAGTTGGAGACAGACAGAGCCCCTGCGCCATCCCACGCATACATATATCCGTACACTGCGCGTAGGAATATTGAGTATCACCGGTCGATACACAGAGGGGCCTATATGATGTCAGATAAAACCAGCGTTGATCTGGGTAAATTCAGGGATAGAATAGTCCGGGACTCGATAAAAGAATTCCGGACAGCCTCGTATTTCCAGGGGAAGGGCCGCCAGACGGAACAGATTGTCCAGGCGGTTAGCGAGGGCCTGATAGACCTGCTCGAGGAAGGTCCTTCCCGGGACCCATACACGGTAAAGCTGTTTGTCGAATGGCTGTACAACCTGATCAGAAAAGAGGGCAAAAAGGTCGATACGACCGTGGACTTCCTAGACCGGTTCGAGAACCTGGCAGCCCGCCATCTTGACAAGGTGGAAGGCGCCGATGTCGATGTGTTCTTCGAGATGTGCCGGGAATTCGTTCAGGACAAGCACGCGCAGCTCATGCGCTGACGCCCTGAAAATAGGGTTGCTGCTGATCGGCATACACACGGTTACAGCAATGGTGCCAGCACCTTCCCCTCATAAGCCTTGAGCCTCAGCATCATGACCAACTCGCTGGCCTCGGCCATCTGCTCTTGGGTTGGAAACTCTTGCAGATCGCTTTTTGCATAAGCCGCATCGATCTCGTCGAACATACTTTCCATCCTCTGCTCAACCTTCAGGATGTTGGTGATACCTACAGGATCATTCTCCTTTCCCTGCCTCTTTTTCTCGATCAGGTATTCGACTTCAGGTATCCTAAAGTATCCCTCGTTCAACTTTTCGATATTCGCCTCTACCTTGCCAGTTTCTAGAGCGTGGATTCCGGCCATCAGTCCGCGCATGATATACAGGTATTTCTTGGTCGTCTTTTTGCCCTGCTTGGTAAACTTCAGGTAATTCTCATAGGCCATGCCCCTATAGCTATCGCAGATGCCCTTCTTGCCAAAGCAGCTGCTGACTAACCTTTTTACGGGTTCATACGCGGGGTGTACGTAAACCTGAGGCGCGAACATCTGCTCGATCACGTTGCAGTTGCCCTTTAACGCCAGCCGGATCTCCTTCTCGATCTCGAACAACACCACATCATAGATGATCTCGCCTCTCCCGTCTCTTTTAATAATATCTATCTGCCCGCCTTTAACACCCGACGACTTACTAGTCACGTCCATGCTGCCTTTTGGATCAACCACGGAAACTCCGGGCGCCCACGCAGGTTTATTGATGCCCAGGATATGGCGAATGTCACAAAGATAAGATCCCCTAAAGTCAACATCACTATCCGGAGAATTGAAACCATACAGATGAGACCCGCTGATCGTGACGTTCATCGGAACACATTTCTTTTCCTTCAGGGCGGCATATGTCACTGCCATCGCCTCTCTTTCATCCACTCCATAGAGCATAAGCATTCTCCAATTTTTTCAATTCCATACGGCGATGTCATATTAAAAGCTTACTATTTCGGCTCTTCTAGGTTTACAAACCATATCATTTTACGTTTCTCCAATAGGCGCCACGTACAATCCCCGGAATTTCAACATCATGACGCGGTAAATCTTTTACTGATCAACTATGTTATTATATTAGTAGCGGGCGGTGATTCTTATGTTTGTGAAAATTAGGGACGTCCTTTCGGGCAAATACGCTGATGGCGAGGAGGTCCAGATCGGCGGGTGGGTGGTGAAAAATCGGTCCAGCGGCAAGATCGTCTTTACATTTGTCCGGGATTCCTCGGGCGAGATCCAAGTCACGACCAAGAAGGGAAACGTCTGCGACGATTCCCTGAAAGCCGCCGACGCTCTATCTCTAGAGGCTTCAGCTATCATCACTGGCAGGGTCCGCACCGACCCAAGAGCACCAGGCGGCCGAGAACTGGTAGCCACCAGCATCAAGCTGGTGGGCGCCTCACAGGACTATCCGATCTTCGGAGAAGGCCACAATCCGGAAGTACTGCTAGACCTACGGCACCTACACATCCGGAGCAAAGATCTGGTGGCGATTATGAAAGTAAAGGACTCGGTCTTGAGCGCCTGCAGAGAATGGTTCCGCACCAGCGGCTTCTATGAGGTGACACCGCCCATCATCATGTCCAGCTCCTGCGAGGGCGGCTCCACACTGTTCGAGCTAAAGTACTTCGATGAGAAGGCGTATCTATCACAGAGCGCGCAGCTATATCTGGAGTCGCTCATCTTCGGGCTAGAGAACGTCTACTCCGTTACACCATCATTCAGGGCGGAAAAGTCCCGGACCACACGCCATCTAGCCGAGTACTGGCACATTGAGGCCGAGATGGCATGGGTTAGCTTATACGACATGATCGGTATGATAGAGAGGCTGGTATCTTTCGTATGTAATAAGACTGTAGAGGAGCGCCCGGAAGAGCTGAAGCTACTAGGCAGCGACCCCGGGTATTTTAAGGATCTGAAACCACCATTCCCCCGCATCACCTACGATGAGGCAATCAAAGTCCTCCAGGCCGACGGCTACGAGGTCA
>DATHCY010000123.1:0-12414 GCA_035319305.1 Methanocella sp. | reverse complement strand
GTCGTTTCGACCGGAGAGTGCGAGCTCGTATTCAGCTTGATCCGGCCGTGGTCGGGGCCATCGCCGGAGTTCTCGATAAAAGCGATCATTAGGTAGTGCGTTGATCTGCCGCTCAGCGGCCGGCATCCTCCTGGGCTGGCGGCAGCACGGTGATCGTGACCCAGTCAGTGCCCTGGGTGATCGTGTTTTGCCTAAGCTTTGACCTGGTGACGATCGATTGGATCTCTTCGGCAGTATACGCATACCGGAGCGACGAGAACACGTACTTCAGCCAGGATTTTCTGCTCTCGTATAAGATCAGCAGGCCTCCGGGCTTGAGGATCCGTTCGATCTCGTCAAGCGTTGTAACCGGCTTATCCGTTTTCCGCAAGGCGTTGACGCCGACGACGGTGTCGAAGGATCGATCCTCGAAAGGCATACCTGTGGCGCTTCCCTTTTTAAATGTGACTCGGCTCGAATAGCTTTTGTTGCCCAACATGGCGGCCGGAACCTGGAGGTATTCTCCGGTCAGGTCCAGGCCGGTGATATCAGCCTCTGGGAACGCCCAGGCCAGCTCCTGCACCACTTCCCCCGTGTTGCTGCCCACGTCTAGTATCCGCCCCCGATCAAACCCGCTCTGCTGGAGCCGTCTGATAAATACCGACCGGGCTACAGCGATGTTGTTCGATCTATATGGGAAGGCCTGCCAGTTCTTTTCAACGACGCCGCCTAATCCCGGTGTGACCAAATGTTCCCTCCGGCAACCGATATGATGGTTGATCTACAATCAATTACATCCGGTGCATGAAATATCTATCTCATCTATCTCCACCCATGCCACGATGCTGCTCGTTGGGTTATGGTACGATTAAAAATTTCTGTTACGGCCCTTTAGCCGCCATAAGCACAGGCGTTAAGAGATCAGGAGCACCTGATATGAATAAGTTATATATAGAAGTGTAAACTCATAAAAGTAGGTGTATCGGGATTCCCGGCTGAATTGGTCCTTTCCAGGACAATTCACTCTATCTGGGAAACTAGATAATATAATTTGTGCGTTGATATAATTGAAATCCCTTTTGGTCAATGGCCTTGATTGGCTTACGCCAAAAGCATCATGCGCAAGTTATATATAGAATTGCAGGCACATAAAACCTCACTACAAACAGGTATTATTCTGACAATCTAAAGGAGGATTCGATTTGGCACAGCAATCCAATCAACCGATTATAATTCTGAAGGAAGGCTCCACCAGGACCAGGGGCCGGGACGCACAGGGAATGAACCTCATGGCCGCGAGGGCCGTAGCCGAGGCGGTCCGGACCACTCTAGGCCCGAAGGGTATGGATAAGATGCTCGTGGATTCCATGGGCGATGTCGTCATCACTAACGATGGTGTAACGATTTTAAAGGAGATGGACATAGAGCACCCGGCGGCCAAGATGATCGTGGAGATAGCCAAGACCCAGGATGACGAAGTCGGCGACGGCACCACCACTGCTGTCGTGCTCGCGGGCGAATTACTTAAAAAGTCCGAGGCTCTGCTGGACCAGGACGTCCACCCGACGGTCATCGCGTCGGGCTACAGGCAGGCGGCCGCCAAGGCCAGGGAGATCCTGAACAGCCTAGCACTGGATGTATCGATCAAGGATGATACGTTGCTCCGGGAGTTCGCGGTCACCGCCATGACTGGCAAGGGCGCGGAAGCGGTTGGCGAGAAGCTCGCCGATCTATGCGTGAGAGCGGTCAAGGCAGTTGTGGACGAGAACGGCAAGGTGGATGTCGAGGACATCAAGGTCGAGAAGAAGGTCGGCGGCACCATCGGCGACTCCGAGCTTATCGAAGGCATCGTGGTCGATAAGGAAAGGATCCACCCGAACATGCCGAAGATCGTTAAAAATGCCAAGATCGCGTTGCTAGATACCCCGCTGGAAATCGAGAAGACCGAGATCGATGCCAAGATCGAGATCACCAGCCCGGACCAGCTCCAGAGCTTCCTAGACCAAGAGGAAAAGATGCTCAAGGATATGGTCACCAAGATCCAGAAGACCGGCGCCAATGTCGTGTTCTGTCAGAAGGGCGTGGACGACCTGGTCCAGCACTACCTGGCCAAGGCTGGCATCATGGCGGCCCGCCGTGTCAAGGAGTCGGACCTTAAGAAGCTGGCGAAGTCGACCGGAGCCCGTGTCAACACTAGCATCGACGAGCTGACGAAGGAGGACCTTGGCGCTGCCGGCACCGTAGAAGAGCGCAAGATCGGCGACGAGAGTATGATCTTCGTAGAGAAGTGCAAGAACCCGAAGGCGGTCAGCATGATCCTCCGCGGCGGCACCGAGCACGTGGTGGACGAGCTAGAGAGGGCGGTACACGATGCGCTGCGTGTCGTCGGCGTCGTTGTCGAAGACAAGAAGTACGTCGTGGGCGGAGGCGCCTGCGAAGTTGAGCTTGCGCTGCGCCTGAAGGAGTTCGCCTCCACCATCGGCGGCAGGGAACAACTCGCTATCGAAGCTTTCGCTGAGGCCATGGAGGTTATCCCGAGGACCCTCGCTGAGAACGCCGGCCTCGATCCGATCGACACGTTAGTTTCGCTCCGCAGCAAGCACGAGGGCAAGGGCGCGATGAAGACAGCGGGCATCAACGTCTTTACGGGAGAAGCCGTGGACATGAAGAAGGAGAAGGTCGTGGAGCCGCTCCGGGTCAAGACCCAGGCGGTCAGCGGTGCCAGCGAGGCAGCCGTCATGATCCTCCGCATCGATGATGTCATTGCGGCCAGCAAGCTGTCTGGCGGCAAGGGCGGCCCAGGCGGCATGGGCCCAGGCGGCATGGGCGAGATGGATATGGGAATGTAAGGTAACACCCTTACATTCACAATTTTATTCTTCACAATTTTTGTCATCACACGTGTTGTCATCACACGTGTTGTCATCACACGTGTATACACTGTGTATACTGCTGCGCTTCGATTAAAGGCGAATGACTCGCCAGAAAATCCGATCATCCTTAAGTATTTGCCTGGCGAACCTTTTCTATGAATGCCCGAGCGTAAGTCCAGCATTGCCGTCTTCATCCTGATAATCGCAGTGCTGTGCCCATCTATTTCTAGAGATGCGATTGCAGATCAGGGTCAGGACACAATTCACGTGGTCATCCCTTCCGAATATCCGCTTTCCGGGGCGGTCTCTGGTATAATCTCAACCGGCCATAATATCAGCGTCACAGGGCCTGTTCAGGTGATCAGTAACGGGGAATCTTCGATCCTGTTTATACCTGCCGCTACAGAAAACGGAACGAAGCTGATATCACTCTATGACTCGGGCTCAGGCCTGCTCTTCCGCAATAATACTATGGCCCTGCCGATCGGCGATAATTCGAAACATGTGGCAAACCTAGTGCTGGCTACCGAGAATCTGACCGCCACCGCGCAGGGTTATTCCGGAAGCATCACCGGCTATGAGATTGATGTGACAGGCTTGAACGTACGCCAGGATGGGCGTAATTTTACTGCTGGCCTAAAGCTGTTCCTCAAAAGTTTGCCGGTTGGCGCGTCATACCGGTGCTCGATGGAAAATCCTGAAGATGCTAAGGGCATGATCGACGAGTCGCTCGCTTCCTCCGGGCTCTCGGCACTGGATGTTCCAATGGCGATCGGCGTCACAGGCGAGAACCAGCAAAGCGGGGACTCGATCGGGTTTATTATCGCTTCATTCATGGTCGAATCAGACTGGGCCGGAAAATACGGTGATGACAATATTTCAGTCTATGAGTGTAAAAATGGTCTGGCATCGGGGCATCGGTGCAAAATCCTTACTTCAGGTGAGGATGGTATTGTCTATCAGGCGGTAATGCCAGATACGGCCACCGTCGCATTGGCGGCGACAGGAGAGAGGGTAGATCGGGGTTTGTATATCAATACCGGAAATATTATTGACATAGCTATTTTCGGCGGCCTGCTGGTGGTGCTGGTTTCAGCTCTGGCCATAATGGTTCGGCGCATGTTTAAAGGGTAAAGGCTATTGCCTAAAGCGCTATAATAAATGTCGGGTAAATTTATGAAGTATGATATTTTATACCGTCCGGTATATTCTCTTCTACGGGTGGAGATGGATGTAGGGGAATCGATCAGCGCCGAATCGGGCGCTATGGTGACCATGACGCCAAACATTGAGATTCAGACCAGCGCTAGGGGAGGGCTGCTGTCTTCCCTGAAACGATCGATGCTTGGCGGTGAGTCGTTCTTCCAGAATACGTTCACCTGTAAGAACGGGAAAGGGGCGATCACGTTCGGTCCCTCATATATGGGTGACGTCGAACACATACCCCTATCGGGCGAATGGATGGTACAGGGCGGATCCTACCTCTGTTCCACCTCGGGACTGAGCATCGACACGAAGTTCCAGGGTTTCAAAGGCATAGTCTCGGGGGAGAGCCTATTCTTCCTGCGGATTTTTGGCCAGGGCGACCTGTTTATCTCATCCTTCGGCGCCATCCACCCGATCGATCTGCAGCCGGGCGAGGAGATCAGGGTGGATACAGGCAATCTGGTGGCGTTCCAGCAGGGCGTCTCCTACACGGTGGAAAGGGTGGGAGGCATCAGGTCAACGGTTCTCAGCGGCGAGGGCTTGGTGCTCCGGATGAAAGGGCCGGGTAGAATATACATCCAGACCAGATCGCCACAGTCATTTATCGGTTGGCTGTATCCATTGCTGCCCAAGCCTCAGCAGGGACACTGACCGGGCTGATAACGGCTGACGGGTGGATGGATAGAGCAATAGCAATATTTGACTTGAGCTAGGTTCTCCCGTAGGGTAGCACAAAAACGCTAAACAATTTTTTTTTGAGTTACACGAATTGCTTGAATTGCTCCAAGGTTCGCGGCCAAACCACGAATTTGCACTAAGGGACAATCAACTCTCTAATAACACTAATACACGGTCTTAAAACATGAACAATCGTCACTGACCGAGACAAATCAAAACACAATTGACCAAAGATTGAAAAAGTTTCAGTAAAAAATGTTACGCTTTCCCACCTTGGCTTCCAGCTCTTTCGTCTGAGCTTCGAGCTCCTCTTGCTTAACCTGAAGCGCTTTCTCGGCTTGTTTCCAGTCGGTAACATCCGTGTTGGTGCCGAACCAGCGCTGGATCTTACCTTGCTCATCCTTTATCGGGGTAACTCGCGTGAGGAACCAGCGGTACTGGCCGTCCTTGCCTCTCAGGGGGAAGATATTATCGTATGGTTTCCCTTCCTTGATGCGGGCGGACCACTCATCGGTGACGGCTTTAACGTAGTCCGGGTGGTGGACCTTTTGCCAGCCCCAGCCCTGCATCTCCTCAAGAGTGGTGCCCGTATACTCGTACCACTGCTTGTTATACCAGAAGATCCAGCCGTCGGCAACCGCCATCCACGCTAGGTTGGGGATGTTATCCGCGAGCGCACGGAAACGTTCCTCGCTCTCCTTCAATTCTTTTGTCCTTTCTTTTACTCGCAGTTCCAGCTCGTCTCGGGACTGGCGGAGCTCTTCTTCAGCGGCAAAACGTTTCGACCTGTCCCTCAAAACTGTAATTCCGTAGGCCAGGTTGCCGGCCAGCTCGAACATCAGTCCCAGCTCGTTCTCGTTAAAAGCGTCGGCCTCGCCTGCATAGACGGCAATGTTACCTATGACGTGATTATCGTAGACGATCGGAATGTTTAAGGTAGCGAGAAAACCCCGGGCCGTTGCATCTTCACGCCATGGCGCCATACGTGGGTCAGACCGGACGTCGCCGACCGTTAAGGGCTTTCCTGTCTTCAGGCACTGCGCGGTCGGGCCTTCACCTTTAACGGGGTCGTTGATGGCGATCCGGAGATTTTCGATATAGCCGTCGTTGATACCCGCCCAGGCGACCGGCCGTACGGTTCTGGCCTCATCGTCCTCCACGTATCCGATCCAGGCGAGCAGGTAATCGCCGATGCTAACGATGATCTGACAGATCTTTTCGAGCAGCGCCTTTTCGTCCTCGGCGTGGATCATCGCTTCTTTGCATTTCGCCATCACCTTATAGGCGCGGTTAGCCTTCTTAAGCTCCTTCTCGATCCGCTTCTGCTCGGTAATGTCGACGTCCATCTCCAGGATCAGGGACGTGCCATCCACGTCGGTGAAGGGGTAGTCGTGGGCCTCGATTACGCTGCCGTCATGGGTATTGACCTCCCAGTGGTGGGGCTGGCCCGTTTTAAATACCTTGTAGGATTCGCAAAAATCGCATGGCTTGGAGAGGCCGAAGCAAGTCTCGTAACAGGGTCGGCCCGCCGATTGGCCGAACCGTTCGGTAAAGCTGCGGTTCGCAAAGACGATGCGATGGTCCGCCGTCAGCAGGCAGATCATGGCCGGCAGGGTCTCTAGCACGTCTAGGAGCCGCCGTCGTTCGACCTCGACGGCTTCGGCGACCTTCTGGCGGGACTCGCTCTCTCGCAGCGTTTCCTCGGATCGTTTGCGCTCTGTGATATCCTCTTTGACCGCCATGATGTGAGTGATGTTTCCTCGGCTATCCTTGACTGGAGCTATCAGAGCAGACTCCCAGTAATACTCGCCATTCTTTTTCCGGTTATGGAATTCCCCATGCCACTCTCCGCCGGAGAGAACGGTATCCCATAACTCCCTATAAACTGCCCGTGGCGTTTCCCCCGACTTGAGAATTCGAGGGTTTTGGCCAATAGCCTCTTCGCGCGTATAACCGGTGGTATATGTGAACCTGGGGTTGACATACTCAATACTGCCCTGTAAATCCGTGATAACAACTGTCGCCGGGCTCTGCTCAACCGCCATGGACAGCTTTCGCAAAGAATCCTCGGCTCGTTTGCGCTCCGTGATATCCTCGAACAAGATGGTGGCGCCTGGCTGGCCCTCATCGAAGGCGATTGGGATGAACTTGATACTATAAAAGTGCTCTTTTCCCCTTTTCTTATAGTATGCATCGATCCTGGACTCTTTCCCTTCTATGGCATCGTTAATATTCGGCGCGATCGGAGGATCGAACTCCATGGGGAAGGGTATGGCGTTTATTCCTTTACCAAGAATATCGTCTTTCTTTGTTTTTGTGAACTCTAAGAATGAGTCGTTGACATTCACCACGTTGAGGTTCCTGTCTATGAGGAGGATAAAGTCGGAGGAGAGGCTTATCATTGACGAAACGGGTAGTCTCTGGGTCAGATAATATACTTTTGAAGGCCCGAACGTCTTTACATCGACATTTCCCGAGACGATGAGAATTTCCAGATATTTAGTGACCGTCTGGCGGTTCATATTCACTTCTTTTGCAATATCGATGACGTTGATACCGCGGGGGTTCTTTTTTAAAACTTTCTTTATTTGTAAGATCTCCTCTTTGACAGCGGCCATTTCAACGCCCTCATTTTAGAAAATAAAGTATAGCTTAACCAGTAATACTTCTCGCAGCAATCATTAACTATTATATATAGATATAACCTTCGGTTGAAAATATGATCTGTAATGATAGTTACAATAATTCTATACAAAATATGTATTCATAAATAGAATACATAATTGTTTATGTAAATATCTTTTGAGCACTAAGCGTAAATTATATATACTATTGTACCATAGCACTTATCGTAGAACCGCCTTAAGGACAAGCGCAATAAACAAAAAATACCCTTGCGGTCACAGTATCAGACGGAAGCAGAGCTATCACGTCAACAAAGGTATTGGAGAAATGAAACTATGGCATATGAAATAGTCAGAAGCGATCGGCACTGTATGCAACCTAGAAAGATCCAGTGCACAGGATGCGCCCATTTCGTACACAAGAGTGGTATGGCAATGAAACATCGCGATAATGCCGCCGACTCGCTATACGCATATGACGCATACACCCCTGGATACGCCCGTATGATGACTATCGGCCATGCTAGAAGCACGATAATACACAATCCAACCTCTCAAATACAATATGTGCAACCTCAATGCTTGTCGGGAAACAAGTACCAGCCTTATGGGCCGCCTGCAATAAAGCGGCCCATAAGGCGGCGAACTCCTCTTTATGGAAATAGCCAACCTTACGCATCCGCCCTGTCTCAGCTCGGATGAACGATGAACAAGATAGGATGAAAGAAGGGATCTTATGACCAAGCTTTGTATCGGGTTCGAAGTTCATCAGCCATATCGGCTAGACTATACACAAAATACTGGTAATAATGGGAGCGCTCGGAGCGCCGGGGAAAATTATTTTAGCGAAAAGAACCGGCAGATCCTGGAACGGGTAGCCGAGAAATGCTATATCCCAACGACACGCATCCTGCTCGAAGCTCTCGATGAGGGCCTCAAATGTGCTTTCAGCCTCTCGGGCACTGCCATCGAGCAGATGGAGCGCTGGAGCCCCGATACTCTGGAGCTTTTCCGGCAGGTAGCAAGACATAAAAACACTGAGATCCTGGCACAGACGTATTACCACAGCTTGGCCAGCCTATTCGATGACTTCGGCGAGTTCGAGCAGCAATTGAAGCTCCACGCGAAGCTCATGAAGGACGAGTTCGGCGTAAAGCTGGCGGTCCTGGAGAATACGGAACTCATCCTTAACAATGATATTGCAAAGCTGGCCGAGCGCCTGGGCTATAAGGCCGTTTATACAGAGGGCGCCGAGAGAGTTCTTGGCTGGAGAAGCCCTAACTACGTGTATTCATGCAACGGCATCAAGCTCCTGCTGCGAAACTACCGGCTATCCGATGACATCGCATTACACTTTAACCACCGGCAATGGGACCAGTACCCCCTTACCGCGGAAAAATACGCGAGCTGGATCGCAGCATCACCCGGCGATTACGTGAACGTGTTCTTGGGCTACGAAACCTTCGGAGAGCACCAGGGTGCAGATACGGGCATCATAGAGTTTTTAAAGTGGCTGCCCGGCGAATGTATGAACAAGGGGGTGGATTTTACCACCCCCTCGGAGGTCGCGGACATGGAGCCCCGGGAAGAGCTGAGCATCCCGGATACGGTCTCGATCGCGGACTCGGATAAGGATACATCAGCATGGCTGGGGAACCCGCTACAGCGCACCGCGGTCCGCGCGGTCCAGCTCGCGAAGCCCTACGCAAAAGATAAGCGAGTATGGCGGAATCTCCAGGCAAGCGATAACTTCTACTATATGGCCTCCCGGTTCGGGCCGTGCGCCAATTCCCATTACTTCTACATACCGAAGAATTGCCAGCCGTACCTGGCCTTCTGCTCCTACATGAGCGTGCTGTCCCAGTACGAAAAGAGCCAGGCCACAAAGATGAAGCGCAAGCCGGCGGCCATGGTGCTGCGGACCCTGCCGCCCCGTGAAGCCTTCCACTTCTTCAGCACGTCTGCCTATACCGGGTTCACCGCCTACGGCCTGGACGACTTCACGAGCCTGCTCGATTTCGCCCCCGCTGATTCCATTGATTTCCACATGAGGAATGGGGACTTCGCGAGCTGGATCGCCGGCGTACTGGGCGACAGGGATCTCGCCGACGCCGTGGGCAAATGCACGAGCCGCGTCGAGCTGTCTGATGCAGTCGACCGACACCGAACGGCCCTCAGAGCGAGCTTACAATGACATCGAATGACTTGAAAACCAACGAAATTTAGGAGACGTGTAACATGGCGAAAGAATCCCTTAAGTCAAAAGTGGTCAAGGACTTGAAAGCCGCCGAAAATGCGATCGTTTCCGAAGAGAAAGCGATCGCGGCGCGGATAATGACCAAGGCCAACGTACAAAAACCCGAATACCCAAAACCCCCGGAAGATGAGCACATCCAGGAGGAGATGTAGGGGGAGTAAACGCTTCTTCCGGGAACGCCTTTAAACCGGACTATGTCGGATCAAGTAGCCGACGCAGTCGAGAAATTAGGTCATTGGCCGGAACCCGGCGAGG
Organism: Methanocella sp.; assembly: GCA_035319305.1. Lineage (GTDB taxonomy): Archaea > Halobacteriota > Methanocellia > Methanocellales > Methanocellaceae > Methanocella_A. The sequence goes on along the minus strand of DATHCY010000123.1, from coordinate 2,542 downwards.
CCCCCTACGAAAGTAGCATGTGAGGAGATCGAAAATGCCTGAATTTGTCAACCCATTTAGCGGCACAGTTCCTGACCGGAAGCTGACTCTGCAGGAATTGATCCGGGCCCTGCGACTGAACCTGGCGGCGGAGGAAGAAGCCGTCCACGCGTATACGGCCCATGCTGACGCGACGGATATCCCCCTCGCCCGGGCGGTGCTCATCGACATCGCCAACGAGGAGCGCGTCCACGCCGGAGAATTCGCGCGCCTCATCTCCATACTCACCGGCGATGAGGACCGCTTCTTCGCGAACGGCGCCAGCGAAGTGGACGAAATGGCGCTAAAGGTCTCGGGGCTTCACCCGAACCAGCAGTAAAGGCGGAAGAAACGACGATGAGATCATTGTTAAAATAAGCGATATGAAGGTGAAATTATGGTATTGTTGAACCAGGTTTACAAATGCAACGTATGCGGCAACATCGTGGAGGTCACGCACGAAAGCGGCGGTATAATGTACTGCTGCGGGCAGCAGATGACTTTGATGAGCGAGAACACGGTGGACGCGAGCAAGGAAAAGCACGTGCCCGTGGCCACTTTTGGCCCCTCCATCAAGGTGAAGGTCGGTGCCGCTCCCCACCCCATGGAGGAGAACCACTACATCGAATGGATAGAGGTCATCTACGATGGTATGGTCGATAAAAAGTTCTTACACCCCGGCGATAAGCCGGAGGCCGAGTTCGGCCTCAAGGCCGACAAGGCCACCGTGAGGGCGTACTGCAACGTACACGGTCACTGGAAAGCCTGAATCAGGTGTTATTATGCCGTACAAGGAATTCGAGGTATTTACTAAGAAAATGGGCCATGTCCCCAAGCTTTTAGAGCTGATCGAAGAGACGGACTCGGAGATGTTCGAGACCATCTCCAACCTGGACAAGGTTATCCTCAAGGATGGGGCGTTGTCGGAGAAGCATAAGCGCCTGATCGCAATGTGCCTTACCGCACAGCAGCAATGCGATCTGTGCGTAGACGTGCATGCGAAGGCGGCCATGTACCACGGTGCCACGAAGGAGGAGGTCATGGAAGCCCTCTTCGTTGCCATGCTCGTGGGCGGGGCCCCGTGCCTGTCGGCCGCCAGGAGGACTATCGAGTTCCTCCGCGGTAAAATCGACCCCTTGGAGTTCGCGGGCGAGTAGAGGACGAGATGATCTGGAGGTGGTATAATTGGTAAAGGTTACTGGAGCAGAGAGGGAAGTCCTCGGATATCTCAAAGGGGCGCTTGACAGGAACCAGCTCGACGGCGTAAACTCCCGGAAGATCGCGGATGACATAGACATGCCCATCGAAAAGGTTAATCAGACGTGCCAAGAGCTCGAAGACAAGGACCTGGTCCATATCGAAAAGAGTAGCCTGGAGAAGGGCGGCAAGGTGCAGGACCTCGTCGTCTGGATCAAGCCCCGGGGCATCGACAGTCTGCAGAAGGAGCACGGCATACCCCTGTGATTCGGGCGCCGGCAATAAGTAATCAGCCAGTTGGACCGCTAAGCTACCATGGGCGGTCCAACAACCTGGAGGTAACATAGATGACTAAACTGTGTATTGGGTTCGAGGTCCATCAACCCTATCGGCTGGACCCGGAGTTCCGCACGAAAAATGGTGAAAACCCCGGGAGCCTGTATTTCAGCTCAAAGAACCGGGAGATCCTGGAACGAGTCGCGGAGAAATGCTACATTCCGGCCACGCGTACCGTACTAGAAAATATGGATGAGGGTTTTAAATGTGCTTTCAGCATTTCGGGAACGGCCGTGGAGCAACTGGAGCGCTGGAGCCCAGATACTCTAGAGCTTTTCCGGCAAGTAGCAAGGCATAAAAACGCCGAGTTCCTGGCACAGACGTATTATCATAGCGTCGCGAGCCTGTTCTACGATCTCAGGGAGTTCGAGGAACAGGTCCGGCAACATAAAAAGCTCATGAAAACGGTCTTCGCGGTCGAACCCCGGATCCTGGAGAACACGGAATTCATTTTTAATAATAGAGTGGCGCGGTCGGCGGAAAAACTCGGCTTCAAGGCAGTCTATACCGAGGGCGTGGAGCGCGTGCTCGGCTGGAGGAGTCCCAATTACGTGTATTCATGCGGTAATACCCGGCTTCTCCTGCGGAACTACGCGCTTTCCGACGACATCGCCTTCCGTTTCAGCGACCGCCAGTGGGACCAGTATCCGCTGACCGCGGGCAAGTTCGCCGCCTGGGTGGCAGGGTCGCCGGGCGACTACGTGAATATTTTCGTCGACTATGAAACCTTCGGAGAGCATCACTGGGCCGATTCCGGCATCCTGGACTTCCTGAAGTGGCTGACCCCGGAATGCCAGAGTAACGGGGTTGAGTTCATCCTGCCGTCTGAGGCGGCCGACCTGGAGCCCCGGGACGAGCTGGATATCCGGGAGACGATCTCCTGGGCCGACGTGGAAAAGGACGCGTCCGCGTGGCTGGGCAACACCATCCAGCACAACGCCCTGAACGCCGTATGGAAGGCGAGAGCGTACGCAAAGGATAAAACGTTCTG
>DATHCY010000122.1:0-28255 GCA_035319305.1 Methanocella sp. | reverse complement strand
AGAAGATGAGCCCCTGCATCCTGTTCATCGACGAGTTCGACTTCGTCGCCAAGACGCGGACGTCGGACGAGCACGCCGCGCTGAAGCGCGCCGTGAACACGCTGCTGAAGGCCATCGATGACATCAGCCTCGTCAACGACGGCGTCCTGCTGATCGGCGCCACGAACCACCCCAAGCTGCTGGACAACGCCGCGTGGCGGCGGTTCGACGAGATCGTCATGTTCCCGCTGCCCGATATCGACATGCGCGAGAAGATCTTTAATATGGTACTGGAGCCCATCGATGGCAAATTTGATACGACCCAGCTGGCGTCAATGACCGAGAACTACTCGGGGTCAGATCTGCGTCTGGTCGTGCGGGAGGCGGTCCTCAACGCGCTGACTGAAGATCGGACGAAGCTGACTCAGGAGGACATGATCCGAGCGGTCAAGCAGTTTGAGGAGCGGATCAATCTGAGGTTAAACGACGGGCAGAGCAGCTAAACTGCCTATCATCCTTTATTTTATCTATTTGTCCGAAACGTTAATGCCTTTTCCGGGTTTACACTGTTGCCATGCGTATCACGTTCCTGGGCACCGGTGATGCGGTAGGCACCCCAAAGATTGGCTGCAAGTGCCCGGCCTGCCTCGACGCTAGGAAATCCGGGAGCAGAAGCCGGCGCTACCGACCTGGGCTGCTATTGAGCGATGGCCGGCTGAACGTGCTCATCGAGACCGGCCCCGACCTCAGGTCGCAGCTGTTAGAGTTCGGCGTGGAAAACATCGATGCAGTAATCTGGTCACACTCCCATCGTGACCACGCAGGGGGCTTCGGGGATTTTTGGCGGGTAAAAAATAACATGCCCGTGTATGGGGAGCGAAGGGTCCTAGACTATGTCCTTGGCGAGTTTCACTTCATGACCTTCGAGCGCCATGATTGCGGGTTGTATCAGTCTTTTACCATCGGCGAACTGGAATTTACGCTGTTTGAGGTAACCCACCCTCCCATCGTGATCGCGACCGGAATGCGCGTACGTCACGGCGAAAAAACCATGGTCTACACAGGGGATACCAACCTGCAGATACCTGAGGCAAGCTTGCAGTTGATGAGGGATGCAGACCTCCTGATCGCCGATGCGATCGTGCCGCCACCTATCGTGATCGATAAGCACATGAACGCAGCCGATGTTGCGGAACTGGCAAAAAATGTCGGCGCAAAAAGGACCGTATTGACCCACCTGGCTCATTTGTATCCACCTCATGACGAGGCGATAAAGAAGTACCCGCTAGGCTATGACGGACTGGTTGTAGATCTCTGACATACTCCCACGGTTAAAGCCTGAGGGGTTTTACGGTTGGCTGTATCATGCCATTGCCCTTCTTCGAGTGTCAGTCAGACTCTCGTTGCATGCATCTCTGTCTACGTGCAATCGATGTGTTCTGTGCGGCATGAGATAATGGGATACCATCTCAACGTCCAGCACCATCAACCGACGCAGCAACCGATAGGTTCTGTACGTCTAAGGCTCCTATGGTATGCGCTGGGGACGGACGCAAGTACGCAATAGCTGGTAGGATCGTATATGATACTGGTACACGAGCCTAAATGATTTGCTACAAGAGATTTTGAGGGGCGGATTCACCACACCTAAATGAGCGGGCCTTCTCTGCTCAACGGCCATAAGATCGTAAAAAAGATGGATGTCAGGTAAATCGCTGATCCTGGGACAACGATTGCCTGTCCAATAGAGCTGTTCACTTGTAGTGGCTGTATATCACGCCCAGCGCCTCACCCATCTTCATCCCGCTCGTCTTGAGCTGTGCAGGAGCTGGGGCCACCTCCCTCTTCTTGCGAGCCTGCATAATGGCTTCCTTTTCGTCCACGCTCAGTATGTTGACCTCGGCGATCTCCCGAGTGGCCTTCATGATGATCGAGATGTCCATTTCGGTGATGCCCAGGGTGGTGATCTTATTCTTGATGATGCGGTTCAGTTCGTCGTAGTCCGTCGCTGTGATAAAAAACGTCATGTTCTTTTCGCCGCTGGTGTGATAGATCTGTAGCACACCATTGACCAGCTTGAGTTTATTCGAGATATCGTCGAACTGGGTTGGCTGAACTCGGGTGTAGACGATAGCGCTGCAGTTGAGGCCGACTCGGGGCTTATTGATGATGGCAGTGTAGCCCTCGATGATGCCCTGCTCTTCCATAAAGCTGATCCGTTCCCGGACGGTCGACTCCGCTCGATCCATCTCTTTAGTTATGTCCTTATAGGTTATCCTGCCGTCGCGCTGGAGCAACTGCAATATTCGCTTGTTTAGTCTGTCGATCTCCATTGTACGAAGCACCGCCTTTACATAATAATATTAGGGTGAGTGCTATTGCAACCCTTGAGGCCGATCGGCCATTTACTATGTATTTATGAATGTAATCGATTACATTCATCACATTACAATGTTCTGGTTTTATGAAGCCATCCGTTGCATATCGACGGTATATGGCACAATACACTATTGTATATGATATGGTATTATTATATATTTAAATATATGTATTAGCGTTACATCATGCATATCATCTGGGCATGAGGCACATCGGCGATATACATGACACAGCTTACGTCGATGACGCCAGCGCTGACCGCGCAGGAGACGCTCTCTTCCCCTACCAGGTTGGCGATGGTCGCCTCCTGAAGCGCCGATCTAACCTCCTCGCATGTGGCATGCGCATGCCCATAGAATTTTTCGCTGACATTAAGCTGCGCATGCCCATCCGAGAACTCTTTTCCTATGTATTTCTCGTCACAGACAGCCACCAGGACTTCATCGTCGATCCGGTAAACCTTCAGGTACATCTCTACCACACCTACCTGATGGCCTTCACGGTATATCTCGCGCCGCATGCTTCGCAAACGAATTGGATAGTTCGCTTCTCCTTTACCAGTTTCGTATCAGGAAGATGACAAACATTGCATATGACATATGCGTCCGCGAACTGCCTAATTACGGTATCGATCTGGCCGGCCTGGAAGACGCCAGTCAGAACCATTCTGCCATCATCGCGGGAACCCGCGGTACCGATTTCCCGGAGCAGATATTTTGCAACCAGGTTCGGATCCCTGTTCAATCGATCGCAAATATCATCGAAATTCACGATGAGCGTCTTCTTGCCCTCCCCGCGAACCCTCGCCACTGGCACCTCAAACCGGCCCTTAATCTCGCTAGTTCCCTGCAAATCAGCCTTACCCCGGTTCAACAGTGAATTATAGTCCATCATCAACGCCCTCCTCAGTTCATGACAGCTTAATAAGACCGTTCTTCGGCTCGAAGAGCTCTCCCACTGTCCTCATTGTTTTCAGTTCTTTTTCAACTTTTGTTTTATCCAAACCATTTTCTGCCGCCTTATCCATGAAAATTTCGATCGGAACTCCTTCCGGATAATCTTTCATCAGCTCTTCCAACATATGTTTGATGCTTTTGATCCGGTCCCTCTGCGATTTTCCCACACCGACGTTTAAAATATCGATGTCCAGCTTGCCTGTATCCTTGTCCATGCCCACCTGCTTCAGGCTGGTCATGGTGATGCGGATGGTACGCTCGACATCGGCGCTCGTCACCTGATCGCTCAGACGCATCCGGGCGCTGGCTTCCGCGAGCCGCACCAAGCCTTCAAGCTGCCTCGCGGTCACAGCGATCGGTGTGTTATCGCCTTCGCTCTGCTTGCGCAGGTTCAGGTAAAAGCTGATGATCTGCTCTCTGGCATCGCCGGTCATGATGGGGAAGACCTTGCGCTTCGAGTAGGCGACATACTTGCGGAGCATCCGCGCATCGATTTCCGGCTGAATGGACCGCATGGCATTAATGACCTGATCCTCCGTTACAGGACTGGTGACGATGTTCTTCCTGTGTTCATTCAACTCGCCAGCATAGTGGGACTTCAGGATGTGGCCGGCGATATTGATATCCCGCTTCTCTTCCGGCTTATCCTGCAATATGAAAATGAGATCGAAACGGCTCATAAGTGACGGGGGCATATTAATCTGATCGGGAATGCCCTCGTAGGGGTCGAAGCGGCCCAGCTTCGGATTTGCGGCCCCCAGGATGGCGCAACGGCACTTTAACGTGGCCAGTATTCCTGCCTTGGCTATACTTATGCTTTGCTGCTCCATCCCTTCATGTAACGACGACCGATCCTCGTTCTTCATCTTGTCCATCTCGTCGATAGCCGCAATGCCCTTATCCGCCAGCACCAGCGCGCCGGCCTCCAGCGTCCACTGGCCATCAAACTCGTCCTTCACTGCCGCCGCGGTCAGACCGGCGGAGGAGGCGCTCTTGCCTGACGTGTAGACACCCCGTGGGGCCAAGTTGACCGTATATCGGAGGATCTGCGACTTGGCGATACCCGGGTCGCCGACCAGCAGCACATGGATATCCCCACGGATGCGGGTGCCGTCGGGCAGGTTTTTAACCACGCCAGAGAAGAGCTGGTGTGCAACGGCCTCCTTGACCTCATCGTAGCCGTAGATGGACGGGGCGATGGAATTGATCACTTTTTCATAGATACGGGGATCGCTGGCAAGGCGCATGATCTCCTCCTCGTCCTCCGGGGTAATCTCCACTTCGTCGAACTCCTGCTCCTCCAACTCTATCGAAACGCCGTCTGCATAAATATCAAAATACGCTGTCTTGCCCTCTTTGTTGATACGCTGTGACGACCGGAGGATGCCGGTGATGGTGATAAACTCGCCCGGCGTGACCAAGCCCGCCAGATCATCGCTCACATTGATGTCAAGGGTCTGGGGCTGCTCACCGCCTTTGAGATTTTCGGGGGACTCCTGTACCTTAATCCTCTGGTAATCCTCGAACCGGGACTCCTTGTATAGCAGGCGGAAGACGCCCTTTTTCTCCTCGTTGCACTGGCAGTAGGATGGCTCGATGAACTTGCCCGCGCCCTCCTGAGGTATGTAAGTGACGTTCTTACACCGTGCGCACTCAAAGGCGGCCTCAAGTATTCTGGGCCTGACATCGGTGATCTTTCTCACAGTGCCCTCAATGGAGATGAGCTTGTTGACATCGCTACTACGGAGGTCACGAACCTGAGTCTTGCGGGGGAACTTGATCACACGGATCCTGGCCGACACCTGTTTCTTGACCGGCAGGTCGACCAGCGAAAGCGCATCCTCCGCATGAGACAACACCAAGTCTGGGTTGTTCAGCAATTCCTCTGCGAGGCGGACATCGAACTTGGTGAGATTCGGATACTCGATAGTCAGAGCTTTATTCTTGACGTCAGATACTGCCAGCTGCTGTATCGGGTTTTTATAGTACCGGGTCAGAAATTCCTTCCATTTTGCAACGCTGGAGATAACGCTACTGGCCATGGTGCCCACTCATCTTTCTGGAAGTTAAACTATCCGTCGAAGGGATATAGCTGTTTTGGAGAAGAGCTTCCTGAAAGTATTATTTTCAAAAAAAATAAACAGCCGCTTGCTCAGCAGCACTCATGTGATGTGGATATCCCGCAGCTTAAAGGCAATGACAGCCAGCCCCAGGAAGATCACAGTGACTAGCAGCAGCACGCCGAGGTTCGACCAGACGATGGAAGCGGAAGGGTTCGCGATGAAGTCCGAAACCCTCGCATAGTGGAACAACGAGAGCTTCCGGGCCCAGTCGATGTTCGTAACCATTGAGCCAATGTTTTCTACAAGGAACATGGCCATCAAAATGCCTATCGAAGCGAAGGCGGCATTGCGACCGTTGCTCATAACCGCCGACAGCAGCAGCGAGCCCCCGCCCACGGCAAGCATGAACCCTGCGGTGAATAACATACCATAACCGAACCGCGCTACGTCGACGCTCTCCCCCACGTACTGGGCGCCGAGGAGAATGGCGAGCAGCATAGCGATGACGATGACCGCTATGATTGGGAGCACCGCGGCGAACCGTGACAGGATCACGTATTCCCTGCTGACCGGCAGCGCGAGCATCAGCTCGCTCGACTTCCCCTCGATCTCGCCGGCAACGAACGAGGCGGTGAGAAACGCGACGTATGCCCCCAACACGATACCCATGTAGCTGAAGACCTCGGCCGTCATAAACCCGGCAAAGCTCTTCATGCTCGTCATCTCACCCAAGAACGCCTTCATGGTAGGGTTGCTGAGCAACTGGTCATATGAACCCATCATCGGCTTAACCGCCGGGAAGAATGACGCGAGCCAAAAGATATATAGGAATAGGATGACCGCGAGCAACGTCGCGCCCAGCCATTTGTCTTTGACCGTCCGGATAAAGACTTCGAACGCCACGCTACTTCGCCCCCTCACGGTATCCCTGGTAGTAGTGCATGAATATCTCCTCCAGCGTCATGGGATGAATGCTGATATCAGCCACTTTATGCCTGGAAATCTCTGCAAGGACCTCCTCCATATGGCCAGTCACAGTCATCTTAAGGTAACCATTCTGCTGGACTGGGGTACGAACGCCGTCGATCCTGAACGCTTCTGGGACGACCTGGTCCGAAAACTTCACCTGGACCACGCTGCCCGACTTCTTTCGCAACTCTTCCACCCGCTCCTCGGTGGCGATCTGCCCTTCCTTGATAATGGCTACCCGATCGCAGGCTTTCTCGACCTCAGACAGGATATGGGATGACATAAAGATCGTTGTACCATGTCCCGCCTCCTCGAGGACCATGTCCATGAACTCCTGCTGGACCAGCGGATCAAGGCCGCTGGTTGGCTCGTCCATGATAATCAGATCAGGGTTATTCATAAACGCCTGGATGATGGCTACCTTCTGGCGCATGCCGCGGGAGTACTCCCTCATCTTCCGGTCCAGCTTGATGTCCAGCCGTCGGGCGTACTTTCTGGCGGCCTCCATATCGTAGCTGCCACGCACCCGGCCGAAGTATTCCAGATATTTCCAGCCTGTCAGGTTGCCGAACAGTCCAAAATCGCCCGGTATGTAGCCGATGCGTTTCTTGATCCGGACCGTGTCCCTATGGCAGTCCATCCCGAATATGGTAGCGCTCCCCATGCTGGGCCGTATAAAGTCCAGCAGCGTGCGGATCGTCGTCGACTTGCCGGCGCCATTTGGGCCCAGGAAACCAAAAATGTCGCCTTTGTTCACCGTGATATTCACGCGTTCGATGCCACGGCTCTTGCCGTAAAATTTAGTCAGGTTCTGTGTATGAATTACGCTTTCCACATATAAGCCCCCGTATAGATTTACCGCCTGCATGCTTTTATCGGCGGAGGGGCAGCGCACACCTGCCTAGCTGCGGCTTTGCGCTCTGGTGCATGTCTGCAAAGGTTCCCGGTTTGTGCAAATATTATAAAAGGGTTTTGATGCAACCTACATAAGGACTATAAAAAAGTGGCGATCAGCTGGCGTTGACTGCGATGATCTGGGGTAGATGGCATATCCCATCACCACCCGGAATCTCTGGCAAACACCCGGGCTCAGATCCCCTGAGCCATCGGCGCTTCGACCGGCTTACGAGACGTTGATCTCCCTGTACCTGTAGAAAAATATGGTCAGCGCCAGGAACACGACGGCTATGACGATCAGGATGACCGCGTCGGCCTGGTTCAGCTGGTGGCTCCCCAGGATACCAATGTAGTTCACGTAGTGGAACAACGACAACCTCCGGATAATGCCCACGCTGGGCATGACCGAGCCTATAGTCTCCGTGAAGTACATGGCAAACATCAGGCCGATGGAGATCAGGGCAGCCTGTCGGCCATTGCTCAGCACCGACGAGATCAGCAACGAGATGGCGCCGAAGGCCAGACCGAACAGGCCTATATATAGCATCGCCCAGCCGTACCACTGGAAGTCGGTGGCGATGTTTTCCATCTTGATGCCAAAGTAGACCCCCGCCAGCCCGGCGACCAGCATAAGCAGGATCACAGGTAGGAGCGAAAGGTACCTCGCCAAGACGAGGCTTTCCCGCTTCACCGGAAGCGAGAGCAGCAGGTCGATGGTGTTATGCTCTACTTCGCCAGAGAGAAACGTTGCGGCCAGCCACGCGATATAACCGCCAAAGATCAGCCCGAACATCAGCATCGCTTTCGTGGTCATATAGCCATCAAAGGTATTCAGGTCGACCGGGCCCTTGCCATAAACCGCCTGGATAATTGTGCTATTCATCATCTCGTTCAGGTTTATATTTGCAACCGTGGGATAAACCACGGTAATGTACAGCATCCAGACAAAGAGGAGCGCCGCGAGGATCGTGGTTCCCTTCCAATGGTCCTTCAATGTTTGTATCAGTATCGTCATTGACATATTTCGCACCTCCATGATCAGGTCACATTGATATCCTTATGCCTGAAGGCAAAGGCGGCCAGCGCCAGGAACAGTATCATGGCAGCGATCAGGATGAGGACATTGGCAGCGCTGATGGAATGACCCACGATGACGCCCTGACTGTCCACATAATGGAACAACGATATCCTCCGGACCGGGTCTAGACTGGGCACCGTTTCGCCGATGGTCTCGGCAAAATACATCGCGAATAGCACGGCCAGCGAGAGCAGTGCCGCCAGGCGGCCGTCACTCAGCAGCGCGGACAGCAGCAACGATACTGCTCCGAAGGCCAGGGCAAACAGGCCTATGTAAGCCAGCGCATACCCGATCCAGACCATATCCGTGGACAATCCTGCGGCAGATGCGCCGATGTAGATGGCGGCGAAGACGACAAGCATCAGCAGGATCACGATCGGCACAAGCACCGCATAGCGCCAGAGGACGAGCATTTCCCGTCTGATGGGTAGCGACAGCAGCAGGTCGATGGTTTTCCCCTCGATCTCGCCGGCCAAGAAGGAAGCCGTGACGAACGAGATATAGCCACCGACGATCAGGCCCAGATAGCTAAAGCTAAACAGCGTCAGGAACCCCTCGAATGTGGCGAGGGTGGCGGTCTTGCCGATCAGCGCCTGGATCGCCGGGTTATTAAGCATATCCTGTATGCCGGTCATCTGCCTGACCTGGGAATACATGTAGCAGACATAAACCATAAAGATGAACAGTAATATAGCGATAATAGTAGCGCCCAGTGCCTTGTCCCTCAGCGTCTGGCCGAAGAGCACCTGCGACATTCACTTGCCCCCGGAGTAATAGTGCATAAAGACGTCCTCAAGATTCATCGAGTGCATGTTCACATCCTCGAGGTCGTAGGCAGAGAGCTCGCGCAGCGTATCCTTTATGTTGCCGCTGGAGGTCATCCGGTAGTAGCCGTTCTTTTTCTCGATGTTGGAAGTGCCGGTGATCCTGAATCCCGTCGGTATGACGTCATCTTTGAACTTGACCTCTATGACCTTGCCGAACCTGCCCCGCAGGCTGGCCATGGACTCTTCGGCCACGATCTCGCCTTCCCGGATGATGGCCACTCGGTTGCAGATCTTCTCAACCTCGGAGAGTACATGGGACGACATGAAGATCGTTTTCCCATGGGACGCCTCTTCCCTGACCGCTTCCATGAAGGTCTGCTGCACCAGCGGATCCAGGCCGCTGGTCGGTTCATCCATGATTATTACCTCGGGGTCGTTCATAAAGGCCTGGATCAGGACGACCTTCTGCCGCATGCCCTTGGAGTACTCCTTTATCTTCCGGTCCAGATTGATGTCAAAACGCTCGGCATATTTGTTGACCACGCCAGCATTATAACCACCACGCATCTTTCCGAAATACCTCAAGAACATGTGGCCTGTCATGTTACCGTACAGGCTCACGTCGCCCGGTATATAGCTGATTTGTTTGCGGATCTTCATCGAGTCCTTCTGGCAATCCATGCCCAGGATGCTCGCGTGCCCGCTGCTGGGGCGTATGAAGTCGAGGAGGGTGCGGATCATCGTGGACTTACCCGCCCCGTTCGGGCCGAGAAAGCCGTAGATGTCGCCCTTGTTGACGATAATGCTCACGTTTTTGATCCCTCTGTTTTTGCCATAGTACTTCGTCAGGTTTACCGTCTGGATTACAGGTTCCATATGCAGCCCCTCCGGGGCGTTCGTTGAACTAAGGGTTTCGGGACGGCACGGTCAGCGTACGGGGTCCATGCGGCCGTTTTCCGCCAATACATGTCGACAAATATCCTGTCAGTACCTGTGATATAAAAGACTTATGGGGAAACCTGAACAGGTGTTATAAAAAGGTTGCGATTGATCGGCATGCTTGACGACTATGATAACGATAACTATAAAGATGAATAGTATTCAAACGCAGTGCTGAGAAGTTCCGGCTTTTAACCGGAAATCCCAGAACTTTTGTATGAGCAGCGATCCGATGGCAAGACAATAAATATTGATGGCTATTTCTATGAGTTACTGGGATAGCGCCATTTTCCGGTCTCGGATGGCTAGGAAAAAAATCAGGCCAGTCAGGGCAAGCAGGGTGGACTGCCCGAGTACGGCGATCGGCAGAGAAAATCGGGTTACAAGTATTCCGCCGAGCAGCGGCCCGATCGCTAGTCCGAGCGAAAAAAGCGTGTTGTAGATGCCATAGAGAAATCCCTGAGAGCTCTTTTCATCGCCCCCGAACAGATCGGTAAGGAGGGGCAGCATCGGCGTCAGTCCCATGCTGATCGTAATGCCCGCTAGCGCGAAGGCGATGATCGTCAGCTCAATCGATGGCGTGATCGTCATAGCAGCGATGATCAGCCCGGTGAGGATCAGCCCCGATGACAGCAGAACTCGGCTCCCATATCGGTCGTACAACTTGCCGACCAGCGGAGCGGCCCCCATGTTCAGCAGCGACATTGCCCCGAAGGCGATGCCGATGATCGTGGGCGTGGCGGAAAACTTCTGGAACAGGTAGACTGGCATGAACGGCTCTATGAGGCCGAAGGTCAGCGCACCTGCCACGATGGCTGTAGAACACACGATGAGGTGTAATGGGGCTTTTTTTAGCAGCTTTCGGTAGTCGCTCCTCCCTCTAACCGATACTGGCGGGGACTGTATCCACAGGAACAGAACGCACAGGATGAGCGCGAGCGCCGATGGCAGTACAAAAGTCATCCGGTAGCCTAGGCGATCGTAGATGAACCCGCCTGCCAACGGGCCGATCAGCGTACCGGCGGACATGATCGCTATAGCCATCCCAAGCCGGGATCCGCGTTCCGACGAGTCGAAGGTGTCGGCGATGAGAGCCAGACCGGCTGACCAGGTCGCCGCACCAGAAATTCCCTGGATTAGCCTGGCTAGTACCAACATGTACATGTTATTAGAGAGTACGAAAACCAGATTGGTCACAGCCAGCAGGAACATGCCCGTGACCATCAGAGGCTTCCGGCCGACGCGGTCAGAGAGAATGCCCAGCGGAATGCTGGATAGCAGTAGCGCGATGGAAAACGCCCCGAAGATCACCCCGATTACCATTTCGTCGGCGCCTATAGTGAGCGAGTATGCCGGCAAGATGGGTATCACCAGCGTGTACATCATCATGTCGATGAGCATCGCCGAGGCCACGAGAAGGAAGATGACATTCTTGCGGTCCATGATGTCAGGTGTCTACAGCCCCGGCAAGCGTTTCCGAAATGCGCGGCAGGGCTGTTGCTGCTGGAAACGAGTTACGATCTCATCAACCTTTCTGCCGGTGAGGGGGTATTCTTCGGTCGGGGATATCAGCTCGCGGGAGAGTCGGGTCCTCCCCCGGTGATTGGCAAAGCAGCCTTTTCGCTATATTCTCCTGGCGCTTAACCTCTTCAGGAGTTCGGTTATCTCTTTATTGTGCTTGTACTTCAGCAGCAGGTCCCACTCGTAGGGCTGGCCGATCCTGGCCGGGCTCTCCTTATTGAGCACGATCCTGTCGAGCCAGTCGAAGATGACCTCGTTAGCGGAGCCCTCGTCACCCACAGAGCAGTGACTGGCCGCCCACCCGTCAGTGTACTTGAACTCGTGTACTGCTATGGGGTATGGGACTTCACTGAAGAAGCGCAGGGTCGACTGCATTGTCTTTGCGTCGGTCTGCTCGTACTCGCCTTCTCCGACGAGCACCAGCAGCGGGCATTTCACTTTCGGGGCGATGTCGCGGATGTTGAAATCCCGCCACGCCTCCAGGAGCGCATGTGGCTTGTCGACCCCGAAGGACCAGCGGAAGTGGTTGACGAAGGTCCGGAGGCTGGGTGTCGTTTTCTCAAGCACGGCGAAGACGACGTCGAAGAGGCTCGGCAGTGCGTTGCGAAGGGCTGCTGGCATGACAGCGCTCCAGGCCTCGACTACGTCGACCACGATGCCGCCGACGCAGACGGCAGCACATACCCGATCGTCGCTGGCGACGACGCGGGGGACGAACTGGGTCGATAGCGAGTAGCCAGTCAGCGCGATCCGGGTTGGGTCCACGTCCTTTCTGCCCACGAGATAGTCCAGGACGGCCTTCACCGGCACTTCGTAGTCGGCTCTCATATGTAGTCCCGGATTCATCTGGAGCGCGCTCCATTGACCCGGCCCTTCGAATACCAGGCAGTTCCAGTCCTGGGCCTGCGCGGCAAAGCCGATCCAGTGGACCAGCTCTTCGCTGGTGCTGTCCCCGCCGTTGATCAGCAGGAGCGTTGGCCGGGCCTCGGTGCCTGCGGTGAGGAAATAGCCGGGCAGGCGGGCGCCATCGAACGGTATGTCAACTGCCTCGATCGGCGGGCTGAAGAGGCCGGCGGCCTTCCGGAAGGTCTCCCGGCTCAACGTGATGTACTTTTCCAGGCGCTCGTCGGTGCTGGGCATCGAGAACATGGCCGACCGGTAGTAGTTGCTCGCCCGCATCAGCGCCCTGCGCGCTGCCACCGGCTGACCAGCCTGTAGCGCCTTCTCGCCTGTCACTCTGGCGTGCTCCGCCAACTTTGTCCACTCCGAGATCCAGCTCTCGTCGTCGCTGTCCCTGATCAGTGCGGCAGCCTTCAGGCACTCGCCTACGTCGGCGCCCCCGGTGGGCGCGACCATGAGCGCCCGCACGAAGTTGAATTGGGGAGAGGCGATGTCCATCTTGCCGAAGTCTAGCTTCATGGTAGTCCTCCTTATCTGTGGCTCGGATTTCGATCCTTTTTCCCTGTGAGGACACATCCGGAGGTGGATTCCCCGTTAGTGGAGTCGAAGCCCGGGAATATTTCATCCAGCCAGTCGTATGCGACCTCATGCATCAAGCTCAAATTATTAAGCTGGCAGTGGGCGTCTGCTCCCTCGGCCATCGTAAATATGTGGAGGAGTTTTTGCGACGATCGGGTAGTATCGTAGACTTCCCGGGCCTGTTTCAAGAAACCTGGGCTTTCGCCCTCACCGGCTAGGCACAATAGCGGGCATTGGATTTTCCCGGTGTCAACCGTTCCAAGCGCTCTGCACGCGCCCATAAATTCATGAATGCTGTTAACACCGACGACCCAGCAGACTTTCTCGAGATCGATCACTGACATCGGACTGTTGAAGGCGGATACCTTTACGAGCGAATTCGCGATGAACGCAGGGGCGTTGACCAGAGGGCCGGGCATTTCCGAGGCGAAGAGGCCGTACAGGTCATGAATTGGGGAATCGGCGATACAAGCCTTGATCCTTGGATCGATGGATGCGGCCTTCAGCGCAAAATACCCTCCAGCACTGAAGCCTATGATGGCAAGGCGCTCTTTATCGACCTCCGGCCTGGATAGGGCGTAGTCGACGATCGCCTCGAGCGTGGCCTCTATATCCCTGTCAAGAAGCTTATCGTTCAGGATGCGGGTGCCAGGATTGATCTGTAATTCGACGGCCAGGACGTTATACCCCCTGGCCAGGCCGGCGCGTCCGATGAAGAAATACCCGTCTTCGGCCCAGCCTTCACCACCGATGAGCACGATCAGGGTCGGGCCGACCATATCTCCGGAGCCGCGCATGAAATATCCGGGGAGGATACCGCCGTGATAGCTGATCTCTATAGCTTCGACCGGCTTACTCATCAGGCTTGTAGCGTCCTGGAAACACGATCGGGCCCTCGACCACTCCCTCCGGAACCGGGGATCGTTGTAGCGCAATCCCATGCTGGCAATCTTGTGGTAGGTAAACGCCCTGAGATATTCGTTCTTTGCGCTGACGGTATGGCGCCTGGCTTTTCTTCCGTCAGCCCGCGTTTCGAGTTCGGACGCCAGTTCTGACCAGGCATTTGCCCAGCTTTCCGGGTCGTTCTCCCGGATCCGTGAGGCGGCCTCGAAGCACTCGCCTACCTCTGTGCCAGCACACGAAGCGTAGGCGAGCGCCCATAAAAAGTTAAAGTCCACGTCCTCGTTCCTGAAGAAGATTTTCTGTTTTTTTCTCCTGGCCATCTTATCGTCGCTCATTCCCGTACCCCCCTTTTGAAAGAGTTGGTCCTGCCTGTAGAAGGCGACCTTGCGCATGAGTTTAAACTACATGAGGTTAAAGTCCGTCCGGGGTTTTTGAAGAAAATTTTTTGCACGCTCATCTGGAAAATCTTCACGTCTCTCATTCGCTTTCCTCCATATGGCTAATAAGATTAGAAGTAAAATATTTTACTACAAGTGCTTAATGGAATGAAACGTATAAAATTTTTTTTGTCGTAGTAAAATTATTTACTACATTATTGGCGAAAGTTTAAAATCATTAACGGCAGTAAAGATCGTGATAGGTTATTCAAGTCGGATATCATGAACCACATCTCAATCAAGCTGATCAGGTCGTTGAAAACGCTCGGGCTGTCCGAGTACGAGGCGCGCATCTACTGCGCCCTCATCAGGTACGACTACGCCGAAGCTAAGGAGCTGGTAGATTTCGTAGGCATCAGCAAGCCCAGCGTCTACGAGAGCCTGCAGAGCCTCGAAGACTCGGGGCTCGTCGTGATCGCAAATTCCAAGCCCGCGACTTACAGGGCAGTTTCTCCAGAAATGGCGATCAGGCTGTTAATGGACGTGCACGAGAAAGCCGCCACGGAGTCGCTCGAGGCGCTCAGGGAGCTGGAGAAGGAAAAAATCGATCGTAGCGAAGCGGATAGTTTATGGTCGATCTATGGAAAGGCCAACATCGAATACAAAGTTAAAGAGATGTTGAAGAGCGCCTCAAAGAGCGTATATTGCGTGATGGCCGAACGGTTCCTGCCGCAGGTAGAGCAGCTTGCGGGCAAAGGGATTTCCTTTGAGCTCATCGTCCTGTCGAACGACGAGGGTCTCAGGAAAAGGGTCGAGAGGACGTTTGCCGAGGACAGGCTCAAGCTGGAGGTCATACCGACGTCGAGTTTCCGCAACAGCGACCTGCTGGAGCCCGACATCATCGAAATGGCGGCCGAAATGAAGTTGGACAACCTGTTGGAACTCCTGGTAGACGACAGGGAATTCCTGTCTATACCACCCATCGGCGATACGCTCTCGGGACTATATACGACCAACAGGTCGCTGATCACGTTTATGAGGCTCGACGATCGCTTCCTGTGGGAGGGCATTATACAGCTGACGAAGGCCCCTGATAAAAAAAAGACGAAGCGTAGAGGGTAGACCGTGTACGATGCGCTGTGTTATGGGGCGATCTCCCTGGACATCTCGGGCCGAACCGAACCACCCTCGAGAGGTGCCCAGGCGAGCGCCACAGACTATCGGCTATCGCCGGGCGGGGATGCGACCCTGGTCGCGCTCACCCTAGCTGGGCTGGGCCGAAGGGTCGCGCTATCCGGAGGGCCGATCGGAGACGATCCGATGGGCGAGTATCTGCGGGAGATACTGAGACAGTTCGGCATCGATCTGTATGTGGATAACTCAGGAAATACGAGCATTAGCGCCGTGATCGTTGGAAGACATGGCGATAGGACATCGATCACCTTCCACGAGGACACGCCACTGGAGCAGATCCAGGCGCCGACGGGGCTCATTGCTGATTCTAGATATCTCTATGCCTGCGGATGCTATGGCCGCAACGCGAGGATCATGGGAGAACAGGCAAAGACCGCCGGAGTACCATCACTGCTGAACGTCAATGGCGAGGAGATGACCATAACATGCCCGTTTGATTGTGCGATCATCGGGGAAGACTACGCCAGGGCCCGGGAATTGAGCCCTGAAATGGCCGTCCTGGGGTTGCGGGATGCAGGGGCGAGTATCTCCATCGCCACGCTGGGCGAAAGAGGCCTGCTCTGCAGCAGTTCGGAAGAGACTATATCGATGCAGGCGCATAGAATCAAGGCGATCGATTGCACTGGAGCAGGTGCCGCGTTCGCGGCCGGTTATATCCATGCGAGCCTGAATGGCTTATCGCTTCCTGAACGGCTGCGTACTGCGAGCGCTGCAGGGGCATTAAAATGTATGGTCCGGGGTAGCTATAGGCGGATCACCCCTGGAGAGCTAGAGGGTTTCATGACGTCAAAAACGGTAGATACGATCTAACCTCGGAGTTAAATAAAGTTAATATATGTAATCGTCTTTAATATATTTGATATATATGAAATCGGTTAGTCTCCTGATCGTCCTGGCAGTATCAATCATGCTGCTGGGGATCGTCACACTGGCGCCATCCTTCGCCCAGGCAACACCTGCGGCGGTGAACGCCAGTATTTCCGGCAAGGTATCCTCGTCTACCGGAGTATCGATCAACGGCACCCAAGTCATGCTCGTGAACGCCTCTAACACATCGGAAGCCATCGATAACTTCACCATGCAAGTTGGTACCGACGGCTTCTACCAGTTTACCAACGTGCCTGCGGGCAACTTCTCAGTCTTCGCCTGGGCACCCATGTACTCAACAGGCATATCTAACCCCATAGAGACGACAGGCAGCGTCAGCTATACTGCCAACGTCGTGCTTGAGCCCGAGCCATACTATGTGGACATACAGACTTCCTCCACATCCATACCACTGGAGACCGGCAAAGCTACGGTGACCTTCACCATATACGATTACTGGATGAAAAAAATAGGCAAAGGATGGTTTATCACCACCTATTCAACCCAAGGCCAGCTCGACCCGCTATACGGGTATACGAATGACGACAGCCAGTTCGTCACCACGCTGTCCGCGCCGATGGAAGGAAACATGACCACAATTAATATCTCCGCCAAGGCGCTCAACGGCACATACTACCCGCTTCAGATGGCGCCGAGCAATACGACTGCGACTACTGTGCCATTCGTTTCACCCAGCCCAAACGCTACTGTAAACGCCACTGCGACGCCACAGGCTAACGCAACAGGGATGCCGTCTAGGACTGCGACCGCAACGGCAGCATCTTCGCCGACGACTGTGCCCACACCAGGTTTTGAGATCATAGCTGCCTTGGGAGGTATAGGCCTCGCCGTAGCATACAGAAAGCTCAGGTAGAAAAGGAAGAGGCCGACGCCGACGCTGAGGTCTCATAGCGTCTCGACCTTGTACCGGCCCCGGTACTCGATCTCTTTCACCCTCCGCAGCACTTCCTCTGCGCCGGGGAAGGATGATCGATAACCGTCGGCGAAGGCGGCCATTAGTTCTTTGTGGTTTTCATGGGAACTGATAAGCGTCTGATAGTAAACATGCACATCAACACCCCTAGACTCAAGGGTCATATCCCAGTAGGAAAGCCCGAAGTCGATCAAGTATATCCTGTCATCCTTCACGATCATATTGGACGTAGTCAGGTCGCCATGGATGAGGCCGCCCCGGTGCAAGCGGCCTACAAGCACGCCTGCACTGCGGGAAAGCCCGAGTGATATGACATGTTTTATAGGCTCGCCCCATATCCTCTCCATCTCCAACGAGAACTCATGTATATCGTATACTATGGGCGTGGGAATGCCAAGCCTCCGAGCCTCGCTTATGATTTTGGCTTCCGCCCGGGTTCGTTCCATACGCAGCCGCTCGTCCAACTCCCGAACCCGGTAGCTCTTAGGCACCCGAGTCTTGATGACCCGGTCGGACAACAGCCCGACCACCGCTTCGGCCCCCCTAACCTCGCTCACAGCCACGGGATATCCACCTCGTCCGGCCGGAACGTCGGGTTTACCGCTGAGTCCGAAACGTCCAGAGTCATATCATGCTCGAGCTGGAGCAACCCAGTATAGGCAATCATTGCACCGTTGTCTCCGAAATACCTGCGAGGAGGAGCGTAGAACCGGGCCCCCCGGTCTGTGCACATAGCCTCCAGCATGGCCTGCAGGCGCATATTAGCACCGACTCCACCACCGATAAGCACTTCTCCCTTGCCTGTGTGGGCCAGCGCCCGCTCAGTCACCTCCACCAGCATGGCAAACGCATTCTCTTGCAACGAGAAGCAGACGTCCTCTTTTGAATGCTTGGCTGCAGCCTCCTTTGCCGCAGACATCATACCTGAGAACGAGAGGTCCATGCCCTTGACGACATATGGCAGATCTATATAACTTGTTCCCTCTTTTGCCAGTGCCTCGATCTTGGGCCCGCCCGGATGCTGCAGCCCCAGATGCCGCCCGAACTTGTCCAGCGCGTTGCCGATGCCGATATCCAATGTCTCCCCAAAGATCCTATATCTGCCCCTCCGGAAGGCAAGCACCTGAGAGTTCGCCCCGCTGACATATAAGACGACGGGATCATGGCAACCGGTCTGCCACCGGCCGACTTCAATATGGGCAACGCAGTGGTTGACGCCTATCAACGGCACATCGTAAGCCAATGACAGCGCCCTGGCAGCGGTTGCCACGGTTCGCAGGCAAGGGCCGAGCCCCGGTCCCTGAGAGAAGGCAACACCATCGAAGCTGTGGCCGGAATCAAGTGTCTGTCGTATGATCCGGGCCACGTGATTCGCGTGGTGCTGAGCGGCGGCCATGGGGTGAATTCCACCCGTCTCCGGCACGTAGGGGTGTGAGGCCTCCGCGTAGACTTTATCCCTGTCTACGATCGCGGCGGAGAGACTCCAAGCCGTGCCTTCAATACCGAGCACCCTGGTTGACTGCATAAGAATTCAGGACTAATATTGACAGAGGATGATAAAAGGCTTTGTAGCTGGGGAAAAGGGAAAATATAAAAGGGGCTTACTTCATCAGGTTACTCTCGACGAAATCGGCGATGACCGGCGCACGAAACTCCTTGCCAGAATATACTAGGAACCCACCGTAGATCATATAGAGCCAGATCAGGAACCCTACGCAGAACCAGCAGGTCAACACGACTACAATGCCCAGTATGATCGCCTGGAAAGCATGAAACTTCATGGTCCTATCGTCCTTTCCAACCAGGAGGATGATAATGCCTCCCAGCCAAGTCAATATATATCCTATAAATACTATTAGCCGGTTCTGTTCCGGTACAAGATATAATTCAGCCATAGTTGATAAACTCCTCAATCAGTCAATCTATCTGTGACTTCCCACGACTTTTATCATGGGCGTCTACCTCGCACCCTTGCATCCTTTTCAAGGGCATTAATCACGCTTTAGTATGCCAACTCTGCATCGGAAGGTGCCCTCAAATATCGTTTTAAAGTGTAACATGGTTACCACAAATTTTATCAATTTGATGCTTGCAGGGTAAACGCTTCAATATAGTACCCAATACTATTTAATGCTAGTGGAAGTACAGGATACGTTCATCCATCCATGATTTAAATCATACGGATTCGCTATCTATGCATCAGCTTATAAGATACCATTGCTGGAACTACTTACTAGTTATATAACTTTCTTCAACCAAGCGATCGATCTTTGATCTACCCATACACATCCATTCGGTTGGCAGTAGCCTGTCCTCATGTTAAAGCGGTAATGTGGCCATGTGTTACTATATTAAGGTTACGCTTTCTAACCGTATTTTTAGACCATAATGGCATGCGATACACACTAGGTGGCGATTCAGTTACAGTCGTAATCCCTGCGAGCAGAAAGCTATATATCGGCTTCTCATCAATAGCTTAAGGGATTATTATGACCGTAAGAGTAGGTATTGTTAAGTTAGGTAATCTTGGTACTTCGAGGTATATCGACCTTATCCTTGATGAGCGCGCGGACAGGGACGTTTTCGTCAGGTCCGTCGGCACCGGCGCCAAGCTGGGCGAGCCCGAGGCAGAGGAAGCTGTCAAGAAGATCCTTGATTTCAAGCCCCAAGTATGTATTGTGATCAGCCCGAACGCCACTATCCCCGGCCCGACCAAGGCGAGGGATATGATTAAGGAGGCTGGCGTTCCGGTCATTGTTGTCTCGGATGTTCCAGTGATGAAGATCAAGGACGACCTGAAGGCCAAGGGCTTTGGCTTCTTCATCGTAAAGGCCGACTCCATGATCGGCGCCCGCAGGCAGTTTCTGGATCCCACTGAGATGGTGCTGTTCAACGCCGAGATGACCAAGGTGCTCACCGAAACCGGCGTCGTCAGGCTCATTCAGAAGGAGCTAGACACTCTGATCGCCTCGATCGCCGCAGGCCAGACCCCGGCACTACCGCAGATCGTCGTATCCGCCGAGAAGGCCGTCGCCGAGGCGGGCTACAAGAACCCGTACGCCAAAGCCAAGGCCATAGCTGCCTATACTATGGCAGAGAAAGTCGGCGACCTCGACCTTCAGGGCTGCTTCATGCAGAAGGAGATGGACCAGTATATTATCACGGTCTGCGCCGCCCACGAGCTGCTCAGGCAGGCTGCCAAGCTTCTCGACGAGGCTAGGGAAATGGATAAGGCCATGGACTCGGTTCTCCGAACCCCGCACGCCGCAGATGGTAAGGTCCTCTCTAAGACCGCTCTGATGACAAAACCTGAGTAAAGTTTACCGCAACAGGTAATGAGTAAGCGTCCTATTACCTGTTGTATCTTACCTTTTTACAAGGAGCATGCACAACCCTTTTTTACATTGTCATATAAATTAACTTGAAAATCTATGGGCACCAGGATCTCCAAGCGCCAGCTGCGCAGCATACTTGTTTCGCCATACATCGTGTACCCGGCGGGCATCATCGCGGTCGTGCTCACTTATACGCTGATATTTCTGCTGCTGCAGGGCAACTTCAATGTCCATAACGTTGACTTTTGGACCGCCCTGTACTGGGTGGTGATTTCTATGACTACTACAGGGTACGGCGATATATATCCAACGACCCTAACTGGGAAGATCTTTTCCATGATCGTCGTGCTCACGGGGTTGTTCATCCTCTTCGCTGTGGTACTCCCGCTGATGGTAACCCCCATCATGGAGCGATGGATCAAGAGCCCCCGGCACCGTGTCCCTGAGTGGACTAAAGATCATGTGGTTATCTGCGGGTACAGCAGCATCGTCAATGACCTGATCATGGAGCTGACGGAGAAGGATATCCCGTTTGTGGTCATCGACCAGACCGCTGGAAAGGTGAGCGAGCTGCAGCGCCACGGCCACCATGCGATACATGGCGACCCATCGGACGAAGACGAGCTGCGCCAAGCCCGGATCAGTAGCGCCTCGTTCCTTATCTCGAACGAAGGGGACGACAAAAACGCTGCGATCGTGCTTACGGCATCACAGATTGCCGACTGTAAGATCATTGCGCTGGTGGACAACCTTGAAATGGCCAAATACCTGGAGTTCGCAGGGGCGGATATCGTCGTTTCCCCCAAGCAGATCTTGGGTATGAACATTGGGTTGATGGCGGTATCGTCGATCAACTTCGAGCTTTCCAGCGCGGTCGATCTTGGCGGCGATGTAAAGCTATGCAAGCTGCCTGTGTACCCAGATAATCCGATTGTGGGAAAGAAACTCAGGGACCTGAAAATTCGGGAGACAACCGGCGCGAATGTGGTGGCAATATTCAAGCATGGCGATTTTATGATTAATCCCGAGCCTTCTACTGTCATTGATGAATCAACCGTGCTTGTTGTCATGGGTACCAGCAGCCAGCTTGAGAGCACAGAGTCCATATCCCGCATGAAGAGTCCTGCGTGCGGCAGCCACTGCATCATCGCAGGGTTCGGGGATGTGGGCCGGGATGTGGCGAAGGAGTTCGATCGTAAAGGCATAGCGTACACGGTTATAGACCGTAAGCAGTACAACGTCGAAAACCAGGTGATCGGCGATTCGTCCGATAAGGAGAGCCTGCTGAAAGCAGGCGTGGAAACCTCTTCTACCATCGTGATCACCCTGAACGACGACGCGAAGAACATGCTGACCATACTGCTAGCCCGGAGCATTAACCCACACATCAATATCATCTCCAGGGCAAATCTCAACAGCAGCGTAGGCAAGATGTACAGGGCAGGGGCTGACTATGTGATGTCGCTGTCGTCAGTGGCGGGTCAAATCCTCGCCCGCATCGTGGAAAAAGGCTCGTTCGAGGATACGGTGTCGCTATCCGATGGCGTGCTCCTGGCCCGCTTTGTCGTGAAGGGTTCGAAACTGGAGAACTCGACCATCAGGGAGTCGGGGATGCGGGTAAAGACAGGATGCACCATCATAGGCATACGGGAGAACGATGTGTTTAGGCCGGGGCCGGATCCCGACGAAAAACTTCGGAAGGACGCCGAGCTGATTATCGTGGGTACATCCACTCAGCTTGAAACCTGCCAGCGGACATACGACCTAAAGAAGATCGTTTAACACGACGGTCCTAACGTTTATATCTCCGGCTGCGACATAGTATATTTGACCATGTCTGACGAGTTACCGATAAAAGCCCCGGACAAAAAAGCGAGATATAGCAATACGATAGGTAACGCGCTGGACGTAGTACAGTCATCACTCTACCTTCTGGCCGCGATATTCCTGGTGCTGATGGCGATTATGGCCTTTTACATCGTGGCCCAAGACATGATCTTGTTTGTAACAGAGCCATCCACCATCCTTCAGATCGACAACGCGCTTGAAGACTTGATGATCATCTTTATTATTACCGGGCTGATTCAGACGCTTATCGTCTACATCAAGAGCCATTCGATCGACGTCCGGCTGGTCTTGGCTGTCGGCCTGACAGCGATTATTAGGCGGGTGCTGGTTTTCGGCGCCAAACCCAAACCTTGGGATGAGACCGCGCTTACGGCCGTACTGCTGTTCGTACTGATAATAGGTATATACCTGATTGCCCGCCAGAGAGAGCCGACGCAAAAATAGTCGGTCGAGCTGCTGAATGATACTATGAAAACTGGACTCCGGTGACCTTATGAGCGATAGTAGAAGGAGTTTCGAATCGATCGTTACGAGCATGGTAAATGGCGTTGAGTCGGTGATCTACCTGCTGGTCGCGCTGTTTCTGGTCATCATGGCTTTTGCGACCTTTTTCATCGTAGCTATGGACCTCGCCGACCTGACCACGGGAACGATGTCGATCGATATTATATATACTTCGCTGAATGACCTGCTGGTCGTCATGATTATCGCCGAGCTAATCCAGACGGTGGCCGTCTTCATCCGCAGCCACCGGCTGGATCTGCGGCTTATCATTATAGCGGGGCTTACGGCGATGATCCGGCGGGTGTTGGTGTTCGGCGTCGAAAAAATACCGGTTGAGGAGATGGCAGTCACTGGTCTGTTGCTAGTCATCCTGGTGGCTGCGGTATACTTACTGAGCGAACATAGGCACGATGGGGCAGGGTGACAGTGAGTGAAGTCTGCCATTAAGATCGCGTATATCGGCACGGATTTTTATGGTTCCCAGGCTCAGCCAGGTCTCCGCACCGTGGAGGGGGAGCTGCGGAGGGCGCTAGAGGGAGTAGGGGCTATCGTCCCGAAAGGGAAGATCGCCATGTCGGGGAGGACCGACGCGGGGGTGCACGCGCTCTGCCAGGTAGTGTCGTTCGAGCCTGCCGATCCGAAGCTGGTAGCGCCCAGGATCATCAATTCAAAGCTGCCGCCGGACCTGTGGGCTTACGCGAAGGCCGATGTTGTGGAGGACTTTGATCCCCGTAGGCATGCCATCAGCCGTGAATACCGGTATATATTGTACGCGCCAGATGTTATGGAGAACAGGCTGCGTGAATTTGCGCTGCGAATAATAGGTACCCACAATTTCACTAACTTTTCCACTGTAGAGCTGGGAAAGAACCCGGTCAGGACTGTGAGAAGGATCGAAGTTACGAAAATGGGGGATATCTACCTGATCGATATCGAAGCTGATTCGTTTTTGTGGAATATGGTACGGAAGATCGTCACCGCGTTGCGCTTGGTGGGCGGCAACAAACGGCCGAACGATTGGATCGAGCGGATGTTCGATCCGGCCTATCGCGAGGGCATACCCCCCGCCCCGGCCGCCGGCTTGTACTTGGCGAAGGTGAACTACGATGGCATCGCCTTTGAAGATGATGATTATGCCAAGCAGCGGGCCTATCAGCGGCTGCTGCACTCGTTCGAGTGGCAGTATACCATGGCAGAAGTCAGCAGGGAATTCGGGGATGCCATGAAAGGCGGTATATACCCCTGAGAATTGTATCGTGTCGGGCGCTCTTAAATCTGTCACGGCTCTTATACCGAATCCTGCCTCCGTGCTGCCGATGAACTTCGAGCGAGTCTGCGAGTTAGGTAACCTCGTCTGAAAATGGGGAACTCCCTCCTCAGCTCACGACTTGTGCACCTATTGAACTCCCATGAACTACCCTACCCTTTAAGCGGGTCTTCCCGCCCGCCTTAACGCCCAGATAGGATAAACCGGGACAAAGATTTAACTAGTAATATCATATTTTTTCAATTATGGAACCTAAGGAAGACAGACCACGCGATAATACATTCGTTCAGCTGTTCAGCAATATCGCGTGGCAGGAAGTCACCGCGATCGTTGCAGACCTGCTGCTGTTTACGGTGATCGGTGTACTAGCCGCGCTGGTCATCCTTAGCGTAGCGATCAGTATCGGGCTCAGCGGCCCGTATGTGATCGCCATAGGAGTTATCGTACTACTGGCCCTATGCGGACTTTTAGTCTGGTTTATCCGCAGTTCGGTCCGGGCCTTCAAACGCGCGGGGGGCCACTGAGTAAGTAAGCAAAGGGCATGTTGCTGAATCAGCATGGTTTTTAATGATCAGTAATGGGATTCTATCCCTCTGTAAAATTGTAATAGCTTCGCATTCAGGCCGGACGACACCAGTTTAACGGATCCTCTTATTGGGATTCTCAGCCGCCTTATCATATTTTCTCAGGATATCATGCTCGGTCGCACTCTTGATAAGCTCGTCTAGTATGGCCGCTAACGCTTCACCATACTCGGTCAATGAATATTCCACTTTGGGCGGCGTCTCTGTATAGGTTTTCTTTTGTACGAGCCCGTCCGCCTCGAGGCTCCGCATCTGGCGCTTCAGCACGCGGGGATGAGCGTCAGGCAGTCGATCCTCGAGTTCGCTTATCCTTAACGGCCTTTCGCTCAAGTTTAGAAGTATATTCGGTTTCCATTTTCCTACAGCTGGTCTAAAGACGTTATCTATCCGGCAGTTTTGCATCATACGATTAGCCACCTGCCAAGGGTTATCTTCTATGTTCGTTTAACCATATATAAATTGGTGACAGATCGGTCACTACCTGTATAAATACGGATAGACCCATCCATATGCTGGATAAAAATGAGGATTCCCAAGGTGATGATAATGGAATTCAAGCAAATATTAATGGAAAGGTATGCCGTGAAACTATTTGATGGAAGGGACATCGGCGAGGATAAGTTAAACGCAATAATCGACATGGCCCGTCTCACACCATCCGGTATGAACATCCAACCCTGGAAAGTAAAGGTCGTTAGGGGTAATGCAGCGAAGGAAATGATATTACCCGTCGTCTGGAATCGGCCGCAGATAGGGACATGCTCGCACCTTCTGATATTTTGTGCCAATATGGACTTCGAAGGTCACACAGCCATGCTGGTCGAGGGTATGCGGACGGCTGGCGTGACGGAGGAATATATTAGGACATTAGAGGGAGCAATTCATCATTATAAGTCTAGTCATCTTCCTGCGCAAATGCTCGTCGAGGCGCAGGCGCAGGCTCTTATGGCCGCGCTGACGGCCATCTACGCGGCCAAATCCATGGGAGTAGATTCGTGTCCAGTAATGGCGTTCGATGTGTCCGGGCTTGCTAAGGCCTTGGCGCTTCCCTCTACGCTCATACCGGTCGTGATCGTACCTCTCGGCTTCCCGGCGGATAAACCGATGTCGAAGTTCAGGTTTCCAAAAGAAGAAATGGTTTTCTAACTTTGCAGGTTTGGGGTATAATAAATCTGCCTCAATTCTTTAATCCTGCTGACGTGCAATTCTGCAATACGTCCTAAGCAAATAGGATATGAACCAGGGTTGGCGATATACGAGCGAGCGGGGGTGGACGAGCGGACATCAATCAACGCCTGAAAAGCTGTCCTAGAGCCTTTTCTAGGTCGTCGGAGGCGTTGGGCAATGCGGTCATATCGAGCCGCATTGGTGTGATCGATATCTGGCCTTTTTTATGAACTACATGAAGATCGGTTCCTTCCAGAGCATCTTCGACCACTATGCCGTCGACCCAGTAGTAGGACCTTCCGCGTGGATCGGTGCGATGGTGGACTATCGTATCATACATCCGCCTGGCCAGGCGGGTCATGACCACGGGCGTATCCCTGGTCACCCTCGCAGGCACGTTTACGTTGAGCAAGTCTATGCCATTCGGCAGGCCGTTGTCCAGAACAAACTGCGCCAGCGTCCTCACCACACTCTGTACCATAGCATAGTTCCTCATCGATGTAGTATCGGCAAACTTGTCGCCCTCGTCTGCAACATGGAGTGATATGGCAATAGCCGGCACGCCTTGGTTTGCCGCCTCCATCGCTGCCCCGATTGTGCCGGAAGTGGTGGCAGCCTCATAGCTGAGGTTCTCCCCGATATTGATGCCCGAGATCACAAGATCTGGTTTGCTGCCTGCCATGATCACATACATGCCGATGACCACAGAGTCGGTGGGTGTGCCGTTGACAGCATAGGCTTCTACGTCCTCTATATCGATCTTCTGCACTCGTAATGGCTCGAACAGTGTCATCGATCGGCCTACTGCGCTTTGCTGTGTCGCTGGAGCCACGATAAACACTTCTCCGAGGCCTTTTACCGCTTCGTAAATGGCGAGCAGACCTGAGGAGGCCACGCCATCGTCGTTGGTGATCAGGATCCGTTTATTCATGTGACTTCCTCCCACGGTTAAAGTTCGTGGGCTTCTATCTTTTGCACATTCTCTTCAGTTTTCGGGAGCTCATCTGTGTTTTTAGAAGGCCATCTTGGCGTTGAAGATCTATGTTGTATGCAGCGTTGATGCATCAGATAATACGGTGGCTCTCTGTATATTGGCACGGTCAAGCTTAGTGTTCCCGGTGACACGCTCGGAAATGATGCGGATACCATATTATCTTCGCCGTAAGCCCATCTAGCTTACGCAGGTTGGTCTTAGTGATTGCATAATATGCCGGTGCCCATACTGTTTTCCGAACTATCATCCGATCACCATTAGTTAGGCGGAAACTTAAAGGTTGACAGTGTATGATGAAAGTAATATGGTGGGATACGCTTCATCCCACGACTTTAGCGTAGGGTTTTGCTACCACTGTGCCTCGGTTATCTAATGTGAAATCATTGGAAAGACTTAACTGTTGTTGATATTGGGCATGGGGTGGGAGAAAACCCGTTGCTTTAGAGTCGTGTTGAATCGAGTCTTGTTGGCTAGTCGGGTGTTTAGCCTTTAACTGTTCTTCTCCTTATCAGGTTATAGCGATGTGGAAGCGTCCTTCGTGAGGGGTTAAACGTGCTGGCGGTTGTAAATGGGGCAGGGAATCGGTCTTAACCTGGTGGAGATTTGCACCTATACCGTCCGAGGGAATGGCGAGTTCTTTTCTGTGAAACAGGGGGCCATGGCCCTTCAGGGCATGGTAGTTCACGTTCCTTGTGGCTGTGGGGTGGGTGGTTCACGGTTTTAGTCGTGTGGAATTTACGGGCGTCGTATATTGGGGGGCTCGTGCTCCCCCGGATTTCCCTCGTTGGCCTAGAACTTGCCATTACTGTTTTTCCAGGCTGACTTATCAGGTATGGGTTCGATGGTGTCCCAGTGTTCGGCTATTTTGTCGTTCTCGATCCGGAACAGGTCGTAGAAGGAGGAGTGCTTGTCCGCGAAACTACCTTCGCTCACTGTAAGGACAAAGTTGCCCTCGCCTAGTACGTAGTGTACCTTGTTATATTTCATGATGATGCCCTGTGCTGCCATCGCTTCTATGGCTTTGCCCAGTCCAGAGAGGCCGTCGGCGATGGCGGGGTTGTGCTGTATGTAGCTGTCTCCTGTGAAGTAGTCGGTAAGCTTTTCCATTTTGCCGTTGACTAGTATGTCCTCGACGAACTCTTTGACCAGCTTTTTGTTTATTGCGGTCATCTTCACATCCTTGATTTCGGCGGTTCCGTCGGTCATGGTACGGTTGCTAGGGTTGGGGTTGATGGGCTTTTCCTGGAGATTGTC
>DATHCY010000121.1:0-10589 GCA_035319305.1 Methanocella sp. | reverse complement strand
GCTAGACGTGAATAATGTGGGCGGCGAGAAGATCGTTAATATCACCCGGATGGATGTGATCCTGAAATTCGCTGATTCCGGTAGTAATGTCGTGGCCGCCTATTGGGTGCCGTACCGCCAGGCCGGACAGACTAATGGCATATACTGGGAAAATGCTGGTATATCCTCGATTACAGGGGACACGATCAATCCGGGGATACTTGATCCTGGCGAAACAATGACGGTAAAGATCACTGGGGACACGGCGTTCCCGACCGGCGCCGGAACGGTGTTGGTAGCGTCTCCCGACGGGGTGTCGGCCACAGCACAGTTCATTGCAAATTAGGTGAGAAAATGGGCGAATCAGAGTTCAATCACGAAGATAAAAAGGACTTGCTCTCCACGGGCAACTCCGAAATAGATAAGAAGATGGCCGACGGCCTGCCGGTGCATTCGCTGAACCTCATCGAGGGAGCGAACGACACTGGCAAGAGCGTGCTGACCCAGCAGATCATCTGGGGCGGGCTGAACCAGGGCTTCAACTTCTCTGTCTATACCACCGAGAACACCATCAAGAGCTTTTTGAGCCAGATGGAGAGCCTGAGCCTTGACATTTCCGACCGCTTTGCCTGGGGTTACCTGAAGATCTTTCCCATCCACGTGGAGGGTGTGGACTTGGGCCCCGACATGTCCAGGAACTTCCTGCAGCACCTCATCAATCACATTAAGAAGGGTAAATCCGACATCATCATTATCGACTCGTTCACCGTGTTCACCATCAGTTCGACACAGGATGACATCTTCAAATTTTTTGCGGAGTGCAAGAATCTCTGTGATGACGGCAAGACCCTTCTGATCACCCTGCACCAGTACGCGTTCGACGAGGACACATTGATCAGGATCCGGTCTATCGCTGATGGCCACATTAAGCTCAGGCTGGAGCAGGTTGGCGACAAATACGTGAACATGATGGAAGTATCCAAGATCAGAGGCGCCAGGAAGTCCACGGGTAACGTGATCAGCTTCGAGGTCCACCCCGGCTACGGCCTGAAGATCATCCCGTTCTCATCGGCGCAGGTATAAAACAGGTTATAAGGAGGATAGTAGAATGGAAGGCTTTAATCTGCCGTTCGAGGCGAATAAAAAATCGGTCGACCACGATCACACCGACCTCAACCAGTGCGGTATATACCGTATTTTGCCTGAGGAGGGCAAGAAAGAGGCGGAGAAGAACCCGTATCTGCTGGACTACCTCCATATGATCCCCATCGATGAGATCGGCATGCCCAAAATCTATTCCAAGCTGGATCGGAAGCTGGGAGATCTTAAGACGCCCAACCTGATCTACCCGGCGGGCGATGAGATCTATATTCACATATACCCGGACATGAAGGACGTGCGTAACTTCTACATCCCGGTCGAACAGCACTTCATCGTGGATATCTCGAAATACCTGCCCATAGTCGAGGAGAGGCTGGTCGACATGGTGGCGAAGTTCAACCCGGGCTCAATCGAAGAGCGCCGGCAGATCCTCAAGGACTGCCTGAAGAAGATCTGCATCATCGACGACAAGAAAAAGCAGAAAGAGGCCGCCGCGGCCGCCGCCGACAAGAACAAGAAGAAGGCCGGCGTGTTAGATAGCTTCATGGGCAAGAAAGGCAAGGCCGACTCTAAATCGGTCACCGTCACCAAAAACGAGTATAGGGCGCTCGAGTACTATATCATGCGCGAAAAGGTGGGCATGGCGCTCCTCGAGCCCGTAATTAAAGACACGAACATCGAGGATATCACCTGCGACGGCTACGGCCCTATCTTCCTGGAGCACAAGGTCTTCAAGGGGCTGAAGACTACCGTGGAGTTTAGCGCGAAGGATCTGAACAAGTTTGTCCTGCAGCTATCGGAAAAGATAGGCAAACCGATCACTTTCGCCAGCCCAATCGTAGACGCCACCCTTCCGGACGGCAGCCGTATCAACATCGTCTACGGCGAGGACGTGTCCAAACGGGGCAGCAACTTCACCATCCGTAAGTTCGCGGACAAGCCTCTCAGCGTACTGACCCTGATCGACGGCGGCTCGCTAGACTACACCATGGCCGCCTATATCTGGATCATGCTGCAGGAGGGCATGAGCGCCTTCGTCAGCGGAGAGACCGCCAGCGGTAAAACCACGCTACTCAACGCCATCATGGCATTCATCGGGCCCACCTCCAAGATCGTGTCTATCGAGGACACTGCCGAAGTTCAGGCGCCGCACCGGAACTGGACCAGGGAAATCACCAGAGGCGCGGGTAAAGGCAACAACTCGTCCGACGTGGGCATGTTCGACCTGCTGAAGGCAGCGCTGCGTCAGAGGCCCAACTACATTATCATCGGTGAGATACGAGGCATAGAAGGCGCCATCGCCTTCCAGGCCATCCAGACCGGCCACCCGGTAATATCGACGTTCCACGCCGCATCGGTCGAGAAGCTCATCCAGCGTCTCACCGGCGACCCGATCAACGTGCCCAAGACATACGTGGACAACCTCAACCTAGTCATCATCCAGAGCGCGGTACGGCGGCCTGACGGCAGAGTCGTTAGGCGAGTCCTGTCTATCAACGAGATCGTAGGCTACAACCCGCAGACCAAGGGCTTCAGCTTCGTCGAGGCGTTCTCCTGGGATCCGGTGACAGACACCCACTCCTTCAAGGCCTACGGGTCAAGCTTCCTGCTGGAGCAGAAGATCGCCAAAAAGCTGGGCATACCCTCCACCAAAACCAAGCTCATCTACCACGAGGTGGAGAAGCGGGCCAAAATCCTCAAAAAGATCAGCGAATCAGGCATCAGAGAATACTTCGAGTTCTTCAGCATGGTCACCCAAGTGGAGCGCAAAGGCCTCACCAAACTGGAGGTCTAAAGTTGCAAGACGCCGGCAACCCAACAACCGCGGACGCGAAAAAAGCCGCGCAACAGCAGAAAAAGGCCGCGAAGACGAAGGAAGGTCAGCAGATACCCTTTGAGGGGATCATAATGCCGATCATCACCTACTTCCAAAGCTACTCGGAAACCGGCAAGATCGACATCGATCTGATGTACACAATCACCTATATGAACACCATCTCCACCGCCGACTTGGCCAGGGATGAGATCTTCCGCCGGGTCTCAGAGCGAGAAGACTTCGTCTGCAGCAAGTACTTCAAGCAGGTCTACATGCTCGCCAAGAACTGGAACTACGAATACGCCTTCGCCTGCCAGACCGTCGCCAAACGTGTCGCCAATAAGCGTCTTAAGGATCTGCTGATGCGGCTCGCCAATGCAATGTCATCGGGGGAGCCGGAGTCCAAGTTCCTCGAGAGCGAGTACGTCACCATGATGACCATCTACAAGAACGAGTACGAACGAAGCCTGGAGTCATTGAAAAAATGGACAGACGCGTACACAGCACTGCTCGTCTCAATGGCCTTCGTCGCGGTGACGATGCTGCTATCCGTCATCCTGTATAACATCGGGGATCCGTTCACCATGCTTATGGCCACAGTGCTCCTGACCACGCTAGTCGGAGGCATCGCAGTATTTATCATCCGATCTGAATCTCCTAAAGAGTTCAAGACACACCACCTCAAATATCTGTCAATGGAGCAACAGCAGATCAAGGACATGTCAACAATCCTAATCCCCGGCTCCCTTCTGATGTCGGCGATACTATTCGTACTAAACGTGAACGTCGGGTTCATCCTGATCGTGTTCGGCATTTCCATCGCCCCAATCGGAGTCATCGGCATGAAAGACGACAAGAACATAGACCGGCGGGACCGAGATTTCTCCCAGTTCATCAAGATGCTGGGCTCTATGTGCGGCGGCATGGGCGTCACAGTCAAGGAGGGGATCAAGAAGGTAGACCAAAAGTCGATCGGCTCCCTAGACGACATGGTCAGGCGGGTGTACGTCCAGCTTATGATGGGCATGGAGCCTAAGATCTGCTGGGAGAAATTCGTGGGATACTCGGGCAGCGAACTGATCCATAAGTTCGCCTATATCTTCCTCGACTCAGTGGAGATGGGAGGCGACCCTGTAAAGATCGGCAAACTCGTCAATACCGCCAACCTAGAGATCGTGCTGCTGCGCATGAAGCGGAATATGACCTCAGCCAGCTTCACCTCGCTAGCCATCCCCCTACATATCAGCATGTCCGCGCTGATCATCTTCATCGTCGAAATCATGATCATCTTCTCGACAATGATCACCAAGCTCTACAGCTCCTCAGACGTGTTCGACTCGTCCGGAGCCGGCGGCGGCGTCTCGATCTCCTCCATGGGCTTCAACCTATTCCAGAACGTCGACGTCAACTTGCTGGGACAGTACATGGTCATGATGGTCATAGTCCTCACCATAGTCAACACCCTGGCCGCGAAATCCGCGGTCGGCGGAAACAACTACAAGCTCTGCTACTACGGCGCGATCATGAGCGTCACCGCAGGGCTCTGCCTGATCACCGTACCCGTCCTCGTTCAGATGATCTTCAGCTTCCCATCACTCACCGCAGGAGGATTCTAAAATGCTCATCGAAGGAAACTTGCTCATAGGCATACTCATCATCGTATCGATCGCCCTAGTACTGGTGGTA
Organism: Methanocella sp.; assembly: GCA_035319305.1. Classification (GTDB taxonomy): domain Archaea; phylum Halobacteriota; class Methanocellia; order Methanocellales; family Methanocellaceae; genus Methanocella_A. The sequence goes on along the minus strand of DATHCY010000121.1, from coordinate 6,007 downwards.
CTCTTCATCCGACTCAAGGTAAAAAAGGACTCCCCGACAACCTCAGGATCCTCATTCCTATCATTCCTATCCAGGGGACAAGGTACCGCAGAGGGTGAAGATGCTGGCGACACCGAAGAAAGCGGCGGGGATACAGTCCAGAACAACAGCAACGAACTAGATGACGGACTGTCAGGCCTGTCCCTTAGCGGCCTATCAAAACCTGGCGATGATCTATCGCTTTCCCCCCCTCCGGACGATCTTGACGATAATATCATGTCCCCAAACCCGGAACAAAACGCCACAAAGACCGCCGCTACCAAAAAAACGAAAAAAGGGAAGACCCCGCCACCAGGACCCGGAGAGATGATCAAAGGCCTGTTCGGATCCATAGGCTCCCTATTCGGCCCCCGTAAAAACAAGGAGACAACAAAAAAAGAAGTCAAAGATATCGATGAACAACTGAACCAAGTACTGCAAGAATCCCAGAACTTCGGGATGGACATATCCCCGTCGGCCCGAGTGCCAGATATAGGGATATTCGCCGAAAGCACCAGCATGCGCGAGATCGACAATAGCCTGAGGAACCTGCAACAGCCAACCACATCAGCCAAACCTGAGCCTTCGAAGACCCAGCCGCTCGAAGGCATGAACCCTTACGCAATAAACGGCAGCAACAACCTAGACTTTAAGGTCCCCACCGTATCCCCAGCAATTCCCGACTCGAAAAAACCGCTGGAAAACACCCAGTCAAAACCGTCAGAGCAGCCTAAACCCCCTCAAGAGACACCTAAATCGGAACCAAAACCCAGCGATAACATATTCAACGCCAGCGACAAGAATGATAAAACCGGAGACTTGCTTTCCGAAATCGCAGCCGATTCTGTCAAGGAAGAAAAAGTCGACATGTCCATCATGAAAGACATGAAAGACGTGCCGATCAGATGCGAAGAACTCGAATCCGACCTACAAAGCATCCTAAGCCAAGTTACTATGAGCGTACAGGTTGGCGGCAAGAAGAAGAACAGCTAAGGCAATCACCAAAATCCACGAGCCCCGGCAACACACAAAAGAAACCCGACACTACCACGCTAAACACAGGGAACTAAGACCACGCCGACACCAACCTGCCACAACCCCCGAAAGCACCCAATTTTACTAATTATAGGTCAACCCAAGGGCATTGGAGGCCAACCGGAATTTTACAGCAAAAATTGGGGTACACCCACCCGCCCGCCTGACATGGCTAAGTTTTATCTACTGGTTGCGAGAATATATGGCACCTGTAAAGAGAAAAATGGTGCCATAGATGAGGAACGAAAGCCATACATGCCCATTTATCGTATCAGGGTCACTACACGTCCTCGAAGGAGTGCAGACATGGACCTGCATCCGTTTTAAACGGGCTGTATGCAAGGCATATTGCGAGGAATGCCGGATCGTTCTAACACGCACCCCCAGTTTCTGATGCTAACAGTCGTCCATTTAGGGAGTAGATGAAAATGAGGAAAGTAATGCATTTTAACGCGAAGGAATACAAGAACAATCCCGAGCACACCATCAAGCATATCGTACACTCTGCCAACATCGGCCGCCTCGAAGAAGGCACCCTGGAACGGGTCAAAGCTAACGAAACCGCCGCAACCGTAGACGTATGGCACGCCCAATGCGGCCAAACCACCTGCGAAATCAGCATCAACAAACAAAAAAATGAGGCCGTCATTATCACAGTCTGACAGCCCCCAACCTTGCATGTGACAAAACACAAACAATTCACACGCAAAACATCGACTTTTTTACCAAGAAACCGACAGCCCACACGCCGACAGCCCACACGCCGACAGCCCACACGCCAAGAGCAAACTCCACACAGAACCACCACACAGACAACAGAACAACTCGAACCAACACACACGCTAAAGAATGAACGGATCAGAGGTTTCAACGTTTCCCGGAGCGTAGCATAACATAGGGAATGCGAGACGACGGGACAAGAGACGACATCAGCATCATCCCATAACTTGCGAGCACATTGGGAGAGCGGTGTGAAGCAACACCCCCCGAGTTCGGGGTGAAAGCAAGCCCGGCCACGAAGACAGAGCACCCCTAAAAACTAGGCGGGCGCCGTTAGACGACCGTCAACCAGCGATAATAACCTTACGTTATTTATATTAGAAGCCGTTAGACGACCGTCGGCCCGTGAAGAAAAGCATGATAACTGTAAGAATGACCGCCGATCGGCGAAGAAAGAATATTAATTCAAAAAAATCAGTACTGATACGGCATCTCAGTAGAAATCGAAGCGACCCTGTTCTTTCTGACATCCACGAACACGTCGATGGTGTCTAGGACTGTTTTGCCCTCCATGATATCGATTGTCGCCATCGGGTAAGCCTCGATATACCTGTCCGGGTAGCCTCGCTCGACGGCAGTCACGGTTACGTTGCGCACTTGGTAGCTGTGGCCTTGCAGCTTCCCCTTCACGGTGTCATTTGCCAGCGCGATACCCTGGATCGTCGAGATCTCGTCATCGCTCAGGTTCTGGTCCTGGATGTAGCCTGTGTCCAGGATGGTCACGTTTTCGTAGATCCGATCCGTCGATTCCCCGGGAACGCTCTCGGCCACTCCCCTGTCTGCCGAGTGATACGTGGCCCCGGTCGCGTCGGCTCCTGGCCTGGCTACGAAGCCGACGTAGGCCACCCGGCTCGTCGCCATGTCCACGAAGGCGACGACGTCGATCCCGGCTTGGCTGGCGTTGCCGACGATGATCTCCGCGGCCGGCAGGGTTCTGGTCGTATCGTATCCTGGAGCGACCTCATGATCGGTCATATATCTAACGTCTAGGAGCTTGATCGGCACATCCGCGATGTCCCTCCATCCGACCTTGATCGCCCGTTTCTGGACATAGGGGTTATCCATGGCCAGATTACCGATGACAACCTTCTCGTCGTAAGTGAAGTTGTCATGCCCCGGGGCTGTAGAGACGATTGCCGACGGCGTCATCTGCGAAGGTGATTGAGCCGGCGACGATACTGAGGATGACGGTACAGGCGTTACCACTGCTGTAGGGGCTTTTTGTACACAGTTTATCGGCACAACAGCGATCATCACGATAGACAGCAGGAAAAAGGGGAAAACATAGCGTTTCATGTCAGGTCATCTATTTAATATAAAAATTGATCTGCCTCTGAATAAAGCTTTTCTATAGATCGACCAGCTATGGCCGTTAAAAATGCGGCCTTCAGAGCCCCGTACAGGTGCATTTGCGAAAAACCTTGAAATAGTGGCGGAAGCCTGATTTTACCGTGTTATATGAAACGTCACCTACCGACATTGATCAGGTTCTAAAAAGTTTCGCCCAGGAGCTCGGGATCACCGATATGGCCCGGATATCCCCCATCAACATCCCCGTAGAAGACTGGGTGCTGCTCAAATGCCAGTACGGCTGCCCTAATTATCGCAGACGCCTGACCTGCCCCCCATATAGCCCGGAGCCATCTCGAACCCGGACAATACTTGGAGACTACAGCATGGCGTTTCTTCTGCGGTACGACGTGCCGACGGTGACCACAGAAGCTGACATGAAAATCCAGGAAGACGGGCTGATCAAGGCCTGGGAGGCTTTCCTTCGCCTGGAGCAATTCTCATTTCTCAACGGGTATAACAAGGCATTTGTCTTCGGGCTCAACCACTGCCCCGGATGCCATACATGCGCAGCGGAGAGTGGGGAGATCCTGTGTAAACACCCCCTTCAGGCACGCCCATCCCTTGAGGCCTGCGGCATTAACGTCCAGAAGCTAACCGGGTTCGCCGGATGGACAGGCCGGTTGAAAGGGCAGAACATCATGCAAGACGATAATAACATATCGCTCATCTCATTGTTGCTGCTCGAATAGAGGTTAACAAACAGGACACCACTGCACAAGCACACTTGAACTCGCGCGAAAACCCTTCCCTATACTTACCCATTAATATCCCTCCTAGTCTCCGTGCCTTAACTACCTGTCCAATACAAGGGGTCCAGTCCAAACCAAACACAAAAAACCCAACCCATAAAACAGCATCGTAACTACTGGTGCCAGAACAAAGATCCCACGGATAGCACAATAAAGATCAATATATATTATCGATCAAAAATGGTATCACCAAAGTCTTTTTCGCTCGCATGGTGAGAAATTATACCCACAGCTTTCATCCTCCTTTCCTGACCCCTCTAAAGGTTCGATGGATTATCTCCATCGACATTTCGGCATCTGCTATCGCCATATAACACAGATCATCTTGCCTGAAGTCACCAGGTAGCAATCGCTCTAGATGTGGGAGCAATCACTAGAGGATAATTATAAACCTGTAACAAAAAAGATAAATAACATCCATATTAATCTTAAATTAGGCTATATATGCCAATTCAATTGGTATGTCGGGTCGGAGATGTTTGAACAGCTATCTCGGAGACTGATCGATTTAAAAAGGACCGTGGATCACTATGGCGTATGAGGAAGTCATCATTCTAATTAGTTTCGGATGGTTTATCAGTGTTACAGTCATGTTCCTGATGTATGTCAGAATGCGACAGATGTCTGAGGAGTTACAAACGTTAAAATATACGGTCGAAATTTCGGAAGAGGAGATGACCGGCCTAGAGACAACCATCTCAGACTTTAAAAGGAGCGAAATATAACCATTCAAAAAAATGCCATAGAGCAATCTATTCCACTCACATGCCGCCCAAGGCCTCTTCACCACGATCGAAAAAGCTCTCACGCGTGACCTGACATCAACTCATTCACCATACCAAGATCCCACAGGCCATTCATCATTCTCACATTATCCTAATAAGCGGGTAGTCGATCGACCCGCCACATTCGCCGCCCATTTCTACCACCGTAGACCCCGTAAACCACCACGCCATGAAAGGGCTACAGTTTCCTGTCCCATTGGAAAACGCTTGCCACAAATTTTTTAGCGGCAAAGGCGCAATCCTCATTCAGGTTGAGGCCAGTTCCCAATCCTTCAATTTTATTACAACCACCAGCACGTTCAGCCCTCGTGAACTGACGTTTCAACTACAGACTACTTAATACTAACCGATTTATGATTTTACAGGAAAAAGTTGGAATGACCCCTTTTTATCGCATCAATGATACGTAAATTTTATATTGTTTTGTAGAGTGTTGTGTATAGAGAGGTTAACGTGTGGCCTTTTGGAGAATATATCGGCACTGGATTCGAAAGCTATCCGCTCTGGCAGATTGGATTGTTCGAGCTGTGTCACGGCATCCTATCCTTGTTTGTTGCGTTATCGGTTTCCTTGGCGGTGCTCTTCTTGATCTGGATCATGTCCCCCTGTGGCTGTTCCATGTTCGATATCCGATCCTTGTCCGCATCAATGGGCCCTTCCCACTGGCGCAAGGCCGTAATCTGCATGGTCTTGCTCTCATTGGCAGCGGGATTATCGGCGCATACGCTGGAGGACTTATACTTCTCCTGGTTCTAACCAAAGCAATAGACAAACAACACCCCAACCTATCCAGAGCAACAAAAAAAATTATAAGAATCATATCAAGACACCCCATCATCGTCTGCTGCATAATAGGCATCATAATCTGTGTCCTTTTCAACTTGGAGTACATCCCACAAAAATTACTCCACCAAATACTCCATACAGGCTTCAGCTTATCCTCCATACCACATGTATTTGGGTTTCATTTTCCCCTAATAAACCGTCCAAACCCATGAGGTCCACCCAATTTCTGTAAATGATGACTAATAGGATCACGGCCCAGAAGACCCGATCACCATGCTCACACCAGCACGACTTGCCGGCAGATACACATTTTTCGTTTTCCAACACCCAAAAAACCGCTAAATTAAATATAATTGTGATTATGCTAATCGTACCATGACAAACAGACACAAACGATAATATAATAACACTCCCATCTTACGCCTAACACCGAACATCAACAGGATCTTAATAGGATATTAATTATGATATCCTATAGCCGACATTGTGTTATGTCATCAA
>DATHCY010000120.1:0-5124 GCA_035319305.1 Methanocella sp. | reverse complement strand
GATTATTGACACGTGGATTATGCTGCGCAATATCGAGTATAATGGCGAGCGGAGCCGCAGCCTTGTCCTGATCAAGTCTCGAGGCATGCCACACTCTAACCAGATCCGCGAGTTCCTATTCTCAAGTCATGGAGTTGATCTCGTATCGCCTTACATCGGGCCTGGCGGTGTTCTGCTGGGCAGTTCCAAGGTTGTGCAAGAGATGAAGGATAACGCTCAGATCCTGGGCTTGCGTCGCGAACTTCAGACTAAGAAGGATGCCTTGGATGAGAAGCGTCGGGAGTTCGGGTCGCGGATGGAGGCTTTCAAGGCCCAGTTCAACATGGAGCAGAACGAGCTAATGAAGAGCGTCGAAAAGACGGAGCAAGACCTCAATGTCACCATGAAGGACCGCGAAGTCATGGGCCAAGAACGGAAATCCGACACGACAAAGAATAACACAACAAAACGAAACGGCGGGGAGAATGCATGAAACAGGATACTGTCGAACAGGAGACTTGGGATTTGAAAATTTATGTGGCTGGGGAGACGGAGAAATCCCGGAAAGCTGTCGAGAACCTTAGAAAGGTATGCGATGAGCATTTGAAGGGTAAGTGTCATATCGAGGTCATCGACCTGGTGAAGAACCCCAGGTTGGCTGCTGAGGAGCAGATCTTCGCGGTTCCCACGGTGATCCGGAAGCTGCCGGAGCCCTTGAAGCGATTGATCGGGGATATGTCAGCGACGGAGCATGTGCTGGTCGGCCTCGACATCAAAACAAAAAAATAGTGTTACTAATAGTGTTACTAAGGGTTTTCTGATAGTATGATTTCCGTCCTCATAATAGACAATGAACCCCGTTTTCGTGAGATCGTAGCGGAGCACCTGTCAGAGAGTAGCCAGATCAAGTTTAACGAGTCTCGGTCGGTGGATGAAGCGCTCGATCTGCTGAAAGGCGGTGGGTTTGATGTTATCGTCGCTAATATTCATTTGCATGAAGTTTCTGGGGCTGTCCTGCTCGACTTGTTAAAAGGGCGGGGAGTTAATGTGCCTGTCATCTTTTACGGCCAGAACCTCAATAGTAGCATGATCGCCGAGGCTGTCAGGCACGGCGCAGAGTTCGTCCTGCCGCTTGGTAAACAACCCAGGATACAGTTTATGGAGTTGCGCAGCCTCGTCGAAGAGATCGTCCGCCGCAGGCAGGCTGAGGTCGCTCTAAAACGGACTGTGGAGGATCTGCGTACCATTGTGACTAGGAATGCGGACGCCATGGTCGTCCTGAACCAAGACGGTTATATCCAGTATGCTAACCCCTCGGCCGAATCGTTGTTCAACCTGTCGGAGCATGAGTTGATTGGTAAGTTGTTCGGTTTTCCTATTATCTTGGAGGAGCCTGTGGAGATGTATGTGCTGCGGGAGTTCCGCAAGTTTGTGGCGGTGGAGATGCGCATGGTGGAGATCGAGTGGCGTCATCAGCCGTCATACCTTGTCTCGATACGGGATGTCACTTGGCATGTGGAGCACGAGGAAGAGCTCGCCCAATCCAAGAACCGTCTTGAAGCCGAGGTCCAGGACCGCTCATATGACTTAGCAGAGGCCTATGAATCGCTGCGGATAGAAGTGAAGGAGCGTAAGCGTGCCGAACTGGCGTTGCGGGAAAGCGAGCGTAAATATCGGAACATCGTGGAACTCGCTAATGAGGGCATCCTTGTAATCGACAAGAACTCGACGATCCAGTTCGCCAATCACAGGATCGCCGAAATGTTAAACCGCAGTACGGAAGGACTAGTCGGTAAATCCATATATAATTTCGTGGAGCAAGGACAAGTCACAGAACAGAAGCTCTACTTCGAGCGTCGCAAGCAGGGCATCAAGGAATCCTACGATATCGAATTGGTTAGGAAGGACGGGTCGAAGGCACTGGTAATGGTCAATGCCGCCCCATTTTACGATGACGATGGATTCTACGCAGGCTCTGTCGCCATGTACACGGACATTACTGACAGGAAAATGTCCGAAAAACAGCTTAATGAAGCGAAAACGCAGGCTGATCTGTACCTCGATCTGTTAAGCCATGATATCCGGAACTTGGCCCAGATCGCGCTTGGCTATATAGAGCTGGCTATCGAGTCTGATAACCTCGAGGAGACAAAAGAACTGCTAGTGAAACCACGGGAAACCATGGAGGATGCTGCCAGGATCATCGACAATGTGCGCAAACTTCAGACTACGAAAAAGGTGTTGGAGGAGTTGGAGCCGGTGGACATCTGTGACATCCTCTCCGCGTTGAAAGACCTCTACTCATCCACAGAAGGACGCCAAGTCGACATCACCATGGATGCGTCCCCAGATTGCGTGGCGATGGCCAACGAACTGGTCAACGATGTGTTCACCAACTTGATCACCAACTCTATCAAGCACTCCGACCCCGAGAAGCCCCTTGAGATCACCCTGAGGGTCGACCGCGTCAGAGAAACTGGACAGGATTACCTGATGATATCTATCGAAGATAACGGCCCGGGCATCCCTGACCGGTTCAAGGATAAATTGTTCGTGCGATTTCAGCGCGGCGACACAAAAGCCCATGGCAAAGGATTGGGCCTGTACCTTGCGAAGACCCTCATCGAGAGCTTCGGCGGCAAAATCTGGGTAGAGGATCGCATACCAGGCGAATATACAAAAGGCGTACGGTTCGTGATTGTGCTTCTTTCGGCAAAGAGCAAAACAACCCCTAGCTCGGCTCACGCCATAGAACCATAGCATAGCTGATCCTCAGCACTTTTACCGCTAGGTACTTCTCGTTTATGATTTTTAAAATTATCCAGTAAAGTCCACGAGCCCGACTGGAGATCGCCATATGAGCATACTCACCTACTTCGCATTATTTATTATTATAATGACTCTTCTGCATTTTTAGGATCGTCCGCATAGCTTCAATATTTTTAGCTTGAAGTATTCGATGTCGTGGAATCCGTAGGCTCGTCGCTTGATCAAGTTGATCTTGTTGTTGAAGCCTTCGCTGGCTGCGTTGGTCAATCCATAGTCGAAATAGGCGTGTATTCCGAACATGTAGTATTCTAATGTTTTCACGAGTTCTTGGTATTCGGGGATCTTGCTTCGTCTCACGTTCTTCTCCCACAGGGATAGACGATGGGTGGCTTCTTCTTTGCTTATCGTGTCGAGGATGTCCATGAGCTGTTCTTTCAACAGGTAAGCCTTATACAACATCTTGTTACGATCCATAAGTGCGGATAGCTTCTCTATGCCTGTCTCGTCGAGGTTCTTCCTCCTTTTCAGGATGATGAACCGTTTTTTCTTGAATTCTCTTCGCTCACTGGGTGCTGCGTTTGCGAATTCTCTTCTTCGGATCTTGTCCAATGTTTCGTTGACTTTCTTAGCCACGTGGAATTTGTCAAATACTATGTCGGCCCGAGTCCACCTGGAGGTGCTGGCTATGTACGGGTCCCACATGTCCATAACTACGGCCCGTATCTTCCTCACGGCCTCGCCAAGACTCTGGAAAAACAAGTCTAACGTCGTCTCTTTCCGTCCTTCACCCGCCCATATTACGATGCCACGCTGCACATCCCGGACAATAGTCAGATAATGATGCCCTTTTTCATAGGCTACTTCGTCAACGCCCAGAAACACCGGGTCTTCCCGTTTCACCTGGAGTACCCAATCCCGTATACACCTCATGTCAGCGTCTTTAACCGTACGCCACGGCAGTCCCGTGATCTCGCTGACTTCTTTGATGCTCATATGATCACAAAGCAACGCCACAAACTCCTCATAACGTCGGGTGCAATGGCTGTAAGGCCTGACAAAACCCAGTTTTTCCATTCCCCGATGACCGCATCGACACTTCACCTTATACTCAGGAAACTCCAAGTAACAAGACTTCCCCGCAATATCAAAATCCCTGACACGCCTCAAATAAACTGATTCAGCCCGGCAAGACTTACCACATACAGGACACCGAGGCCTCAACCCGGTTCGCCCCAGACTAATAACAAGCAGTCCATCGAGATTGATACCATCAATCTTAAATCCCTGAAAGCAATACAAGTTTTTGAATACCTTACCGTATTCACACCGTCGGCTCATATGTTTCCCAAAACAAAGCAGACGGTGTCCCTTTAATAGGTATCGCCACCCCCACACACCGATCCCAAAATCGCAGAAGAACCATTATAATTAATATAGTGTCGTGCTTGATGGTTAATTGATGGAGATAGAGTGTGCTGGTCCAATCGATCTCAAGGATGCGGGATCTAAGTATCAACTCCTCTTTGAGTGTGCGCTTGACCTATTGTTTTTTGTCGATATAGATGGAAATTTCATTGATGTTAATTTGCTGTTGTTAGGGAGTATGGGTATGCTCGCGAAGAGCTGCTTTCGATGAACGTCAGGGATATACGCTCTCCGGAAGAGCGTGAGTCTACTAAAAAGCAGTTTATCGAGGCGTTTGAGAATGGGGCTGTGTATGAGACCCGGCATATGAGGAAGGATGGTAGTACTTTCCCTGTTGAGGTCAGTTCTCGTGGTATCATCTTGGGGGGTCAGCATATCCTCCTGTCGATCGTACGGGATATCACTAAGCGTAAGCGGGCTGAGCCGGATTTGATCGAGGTTAAGGAGCGGCTTTCCTTGGCTCAGCAAGTGGCCTGTATAGGTACTTTCGAGTGGAATATCCAGACTGGTGTGAATAAGTGGACGCCGGAGTTGGAGGCGATGTACGGTCTGCCCCGCGGCGGGTTTACGGGGACTCAGGAGGCTTGGGAGATGCTGGTCCACCCCAGTGATCGGCATATGGCGGTCAACCAGGTGCGGGAGGCTATGGGTACAGGTAGTTTTGAAGGGGAGTGGAGGGTGGTCTGGCCCGACGATACTGTACACTGGTTGTATGGGAGGGGGTCCGTCTTAAAGGACGAGTCTGGCAAGCCGTTAAAACTGGTGGGCGTGAACATCGACATCACCGAGCGTAAAAAGGCCGAGCTGGCGCTTCAGGAGAGCGAGAGCCGGTTTCGCGGTGTCTTCGAGCAGGCCCCCATGGGCATTGCGATGATCGATTCTATTACGGTGAGGTTCCTGCAGATCAACCCGAAATATGCGGAGATCATCGGCCGTACCCAAGCGGAGATG
>DATHCY010000119.1:0-14018 GCA_035319305.1 Methanocella sp. | reverse complement strand
TCCAACCAATACCTCGACAAACCTGACGCCTGTTACAGCATCCCACCATGACTCATACACGATCGGACCCGGCGAAAATCTCAAGATCGGCGATCTTCGTCAGCCTGTCGTTTCCAAGCCAAACACAACCAGAAAAAATATAATGAATAAAACTTCCTCGGACGACGCTCAGCTTAAAACGGCAAAAAGCCTCGCCAATGCCAGGATCAACCTGATCATCAGACAGATAGAGGTGTATAAAAAGGAGATCACTAACAGCCGGTTGTCCGATGACGATAAGTCAATACTATTCGCGGAGGCAGACCAGAACATAGCCTGGTTTAAGGAGGAACAGGGCGAAATCCAGTCTGCCGATGATCTGGAGACGGTACAGGGCACCATGTCCCTGGTCGATCAGCAGATCGACGTCCTAAAGGTCGATCTCAAGAAAGATGCTGGATTGCTGGCCTACGACGAAGTCGACGTGAAAATCACCACTGCGCAGAACGTTTCAGGCATCGTAAGCCAGAAGATCGCTAACCTGAAAGTACAGGGCAACGATACAACCCGGGCCGAACAGCTGCTGGCCGATTATGACGGCCATGTCAGCGCGGCATCTGACCATATGGACGTGGCAAAGGCTCGCTTCGACAATATCACCTCGGCTGGTAACGCCGACCAGAACTTCGCCAGCGGCTACGGTGAGCTAAGCCGGTCCGAAACAGAACTGGGTAAGGCATACATCGACCTGAAAGAGCTATATCGGCTATTGCTCCATAAATAGCATGACCTGCTGGTCGACTGCCTGATATTTTTAAGGATGCTTTCACGTATCCCTACGGCTTTTACATTTTATTTTGTATTATTGATCATAAAGTAGGATTTAATAGTAATAAGTTTATATCTACTGAGGTTATAATAAGCGTTTATGAAACTGCGAGTAGCATATATAGTGGTATTTCTAATAACGCTCGTCCTTACCGCATCACTATCACTGACAGCAGCTCGAAGCACGACGCCGTCGATATCAAACGAATATAAACTATATGCTTCCAGTCCCTCCGATGATCCATCTACCGACGTCATCGAGGTAAACCCAGGCCAGTCCATCACAGTAGAAGCCGTAGCCACGCTAACCTACAGCGGAACGGCCATGATCTCCCCAGTGATTACAGTCACCAACGATATGAACCTGCTAAATGGAAACATCAGCAAAGCCCATGTGCGACAGTCAGTCGAGATCGACCCGATACAGCTCGAAGACGGCCACACTTATACCAGATCAGGAAACGGGTCGATCACAGTTCCGGATGATACAAAGCCTGGTATCTACACCCTTGTATGCGTGGCTGCAGCCACATCCGGCGATTACTCTAAGAGAACAGCCGAAAAATTCCAGGTTAAAGTCATTAGCAAATCAGAATCGGTAGAAAAAACCATCTGGTACAATACCCCTCCATCCGAGAAGCCGATACACTATATATCAAGAAAGATGAGCTGGAGCCACTGACCGCTACCAATACTAACGCCTGCTGACTTCCATATACCACGCCCCACTACCGTAAACCTTTATTATCCTGTTTATTTTCAATTATCGATGGTTTCAATACTCTCCACTACCCTTATAGTAGATAGTGACCGTGAGACACGCGTGCGTTATCGTACTTAGACAGGATGGCGAAAAGACCAGACGGGCGCTTATGGAAGCGGAGCTGCTGGCCGCCGGCCTGAAAATACGGTCGGACGATATGTACCTGTATATCCCGGTACAGCCGCACGTTTCCATGGCTATTCTGGATACGGTGGCACCCGGCCTCACGCTAGCCGAGCGCGAATTCGAGGAGACGGTACAGCGCAAATCCATTAAGGATCTCATCGGATTCGCCCCGTCCTATGAGATCATCGGGGATATCGCGATCACCGCACATGCTTACGACCGGTCTGTCTGCGATGCCATCATGAAGGCCCATAGGAACGTTAAAACCGTCCTTGAGCCGGTATCGGGCGTAGCCGGCGAGTTCCGGGTTCGGGAATTCAGGGTACTCTGCGGCGAAAATCGGACCATCACGACTCATAAGGAGCACGGCTTCACCTACGAGATGGACCTGGCAAAGGTGTACTTCAGTCCGAGGCTATCCACAGAGCGCAAGCGGGTCATCGACCAGGTCGGCGATTCAGAGCTTGTCGTAGACATGTTTGCCGGGGTGGGGCCGTTCGCCATACAAGCCGCTAAAAGGGCGATGTACGTGGTGGCCGTGGATAAAAACCCGGATGCTATCGAATATCTGAATAAGAATATCCGAGCCAACCGAGTGGAGAACATCGAGGCGATCTGTGCCGATGCGCGGGAGATCTGGCTGCGACAGCCCGCAGATAGGGCGATCATGAACCTGCCTCACTCTGCACATGAGTTCTTGGATAAGGCGTTCTCGCTGATAAGGACCGGAGGGATAATCCACTATTACGATATCCGGCCTGAAGGCGAGATCTTCGACGCCGTTGTCCGAATGGTGCGAGAGAATGCCTCGAAGAGCGGTTGCCTCATAGAGATCGTGAATAAGCGGATCGTAAGATCTTATTCCCCCCATGAGTACAATATAGTATTGGACATACGGGTCACGGGCAAGAGGGAAAATTTTGAAGACTGATAGCCACCGATCTCTGGAGTGTCAGACAACGGTATTTCCACCATTGTTTATTGACCGATGTGGTTGTTCGCCTGGAACGTTAGCCTGAACGCGGCGCCCTCCCCATCAATGTGCTCGATTTCCCCGCCGAGCTGATCGATCAGCGTAATCACCAGCTGCATCCCCAGCGATACCGTATTATGGAAGTCGACATTCTTCGGCAGCCCTTTCCCATTATCGGCGACGATTAGCGTATAGCGATCGCCGTCCAGGGTCATTCTGATCCTGATGGCCGCTTCTTTTTCAGGGCTGAACGCATATTTAAGGCTGTTGGATACCAGCTCGTTGATGATAAGACCGCACGGGATCGCGGTATCAATATCAAGCGAAATATCCGCGATCTCTATAGCCACGCTCACATGCTGGTTCAACATGTATGATCTCACCAGTTGGGTTATCAGCCTGTTTACGTACCCGGCGAAGTCGATGCAGGCGAGATCCTTGGACTGATACAGCTGCTCATGTATGAGCGCCATCGACTTGATACGGTTCTGGCTTTCCTTGAATGCTGCAGCGTTGTCCTTGCCTGAGTTGCAGGACTGAAGGTTGAGCAGACTAGATATGATCTGCAGGTTGTTCTTGACCCGATGATGGATCTCTTTTAATAAAACCTCCTTTTCCTTAAGCGATTCCATGGTCCGCTCCTCAGCCTTTTTTCGCTCCGTAACCTCCACCTCCAGCGCCTTATGAGACCGGATCAACTCATCATACGCCTGCTGCAGCGCTACTGCAGCCTGCTTTCGATCCGTCACATCGCGGATTATAATTAGCAGCCCGTTCATATGCCCATGCTTATCGAGCAGCGGGGAGCTGTGGGCGTCAAGCCACCTAGAACCATCACCATCGCCATTGTCATCCAACATCAGCTCTACAGAGGTCTCCCGGCCCCCCTGAAAGCCGGCTCTCAGGTTGGACCATACCTGCAGGGCCGTTTCTGCCGGCAATCCGATCACTTTGTTCGTAACACCCAGCATTCGCTGAGCTGCGGGATTCACATCTACGATCCGGCCCCTGTCATCCACCACGATCATGCCCTCCGCCATATTTGCGATCAGCGCCTTGCTAGCCACGGGTATGATATCGAACAAGTGCTGCCTGAACAGCCCCCATGAACAGATCAGGGCAGTGATCGCGAAGAAAAAAGGGGCCAGGTCCAGGTCGGGAAATGGGCTGAGATCGGCGATGTAGATACAGCTCCAGATCCATGGTATCGTGGCTCCAAGCAGCAAGGTGAAGGCCTGGTTCCGGCGTAATTCGGATGACTTCAGCGCTTTGATCGCCAGTATAATAGTCCCTATCAACGTTCCCGCAAGCAGGTATCCCATGATCACCCAGTCGACGATGCCCCTTTGAAACACTGCGCTGATACCGGCGGGCCCCGATACCATTACGATATTTGACCAGACCAGCTTATGCCATGAGTTCGTAATCACCAGCAGCATCAGAAAGGCCGCTATTACCCAGATCCAGATCTTCAATTTCAGGGTCAACCACTTTGGCTGCTTGCCGAATTCCAGCGTGAATAGCAACCATAGAGATGAAACGGATAGGTAGCTCGCGTATAAGATTACATTAAAAAAGTACCTGACCGAGATATCTACCGCCATCATCTCGAAAGTGACCGATAGCGCCCATGCTATGCCCGCCAGAGCCAGCATGAAAAAGGAAAGGCCGCCCGGCTCCGCGCGGCGTCTCCAGATATAGATGGATAGAGCACCGAATATGATCACCGAGATCAGGTAGAAAACAGCGGGTGGATAGTACTGAAATATCATGATTGTTCCTTTGATCAGGTAACCGCTCTGATCTCCTTATTAAATCGAATTTTAAAAAACGCCCCTGGAAAAATTATCGATGATTTCCTTCTGTAACTCTTCTGTTGCCCTGGCCTTTGCCTGCGCTTCCTGAAAGGCTACAATCTGACGCTTGGAATGGTCTAACTCTATTGATAGCTCTCCGTTTTCCATTACACCACGTTTTACCGGAATTTTTTAGATTATAAGCTTGATACTAAGTTAAAAAGGTTCATGCCATAAATATCTGCTGTCAGTCATTCAGATAGTGCATATTTTAACGCCAGTGCCCGAGAAGTATATCAAGGCTCATCAATAGGTCAATTTATCCTGGGATACCTGTCGATCAATGGTGTGGACAGCCACACATGTACGGTCAGCGTATAGACGATAATGAATCGGCCGGCAATTCATCTCGAAGAAATATGGTGCAAGCCTCCAGCGTGTATGCTCGTGGACTGGCGTATCAATCCCCGGCTCGATCGACCCCGTTTCGGTCCGCGGAGACGCAAATTTTAAATACAGGGTTCCACATTTTAGGTATGCTTTCATACAAATGCCGCCGTGGCTTAGCCCGGCAAAGCGGCTGATTCGTAATCAGCAGATCGTGAGTTCAAATCTCACCGGCGGCTTATAGGCTTGAGGTATAAATCCGCCTCAAGTCTCTTTACCTGTTAATTTCTCAGCATTATGCCTATTAGATATTAAGCTAGCCATTATGCATCGATCGCAAATCGATAGTTTTACACCTGTATTTTTACGGCAGGCAGCACGATAATGAATCTGATGCCCTTCCTGTAGTCGCCCGGTACCCGGTCCTCGACTCAGAACTTGCCTTTAAAATCGTGTATCAGCTTCTTGATCAGGTTTCATCGCATTGAGCGCTAACTCTAGATATCTGGTGCCTATCTGGTTCATGTTGTTGATGTCGTGGCTCATGGGGTCGAGGTACAGTTCGGACTCGGCCTTGGATTCGCGCAGGGCATTTTCAGTGTTTTTTCGTGCGGTGATGCTCCGGGCAAAGGCTATCAGGTATTCTTCTCCGCTGTACTGCAGGTAACTGCACTTTACCTCGATCTGGGTAAGCGTTCCTTCCTTTGTTTTGAGGTTCGATTCGTATGTCTTATAGCTAGTTCATTGTAAGAAATATCCCGAGACCTGATAAGTACTGGACAATAACGGCAAGTGTCTGTATCGCTCCCACAGCCGCATGCAGGAAACGGTCGTCGCGAAATATGGGATTTACAGCAGTCGCATAAGCTAGGAAAAGGGGGGGTGGAAAGCCTCCCCTGACCTCTGCCTTACACATTTCGAACTCTCATCCGATCAGATCTTCACGGGATTACCGTCAGCCTCACGCTCCAGTAGAATGGGGGCCCGTAGGGTGATCCTCTGGCGAAGAACTGCGCGTAGGCCGTCTCCTTCAGCTGGGTGGGCGAGCTCACCGTGGATGCGGTCGCCGTAAAGGTGATCGTCCTTACACCGGAAGGCGAACTGCTTGAAGGTGAGGGGATGTTATTAAATGCCACATTTCCCCCGCTGGTCGAGTTTGGAGTGATCGGTTTGCCGTCTAGTTTGAAGTTAGTTGGGTTGGTGAGCCCTGAGGGTAGTAAGTCTACTACGTCAGCTGTAGCGCCCGGGAACGGGTATTCGAAGTTGATGGTAATGTTTGTGGTGGTGCCGGATTTTATCGTGCTGGGCGCAGCGCTCTTAATAATAGGCCAGGGTAGCATGTTCTGAGTGTCTGTGAACGGTGACACGTCAAACTCGCCGGTTTCTTGGTTCAGCAGCAGGTTGTCCTCGTCATTACTGCAGTTTCGGATGATACCGAAGGTACTATTGTTGGCGCTGATATTCTGGTTCCAGCCTAATCTCTCGGGTATCACGATCTGGGGGGTTATGGAGCTGTTGTCGGGCGCTTTCATGTCGCAGTCTACTTTGGTGGTTTTTGCGGTAGCTGCAATGGTAGTAGGGATTACCGATGCTATGGTAATCAGTAGCACAATTATCACGATCGATCTTTTGGTGGGCATTGTAATAGGTTACCTCCTTAACACTAGCAATACAACCAATCATATATTTATAGATTATTATATTATATGTTGTTTGATGATCAAATAGTATAGAAATGACGAATAAGTATCCTAATCCTAGGAAACCCCCTAAACAGGCGAGACCACACCCTCGTCGCCATATCCTTCTTTGGCATTAACCTGATCAGCTTGCCTACACACCCTTCAACCCAAGATAAGTTCTCGATACTGATCTGCCCGAGCCAAAGAGGAAATCAAAAAGACCCTGACAATAGATCTAGAGTACCCGGACACCCAGAACAGTTTGACAGTAAATGCCAGGGCCATAGAGAGAAAACACCCCATAACTCGAGTCTGGCTTCACTCCAGAGCTTTTTGAGCTGGCCCATCGCTCGATCTATAGCATTGATCTTCACCTTCAACACCTCCTTGGCCAGTTCCAGCGTCTCGATCCTATCCTCGACCATCGAATAGCAGTCGCATTCCCCTTAACAACTGCAGCGACGTGTGATCTGTGGCATACATGATCTCATCTTAGAATCCGCTACAACCATACTATTAAATGCAAAAAATTTATACTATTAAGTTTATAGCGAGAGTAACTATGCCCGAAGAAAATAACTACCCCTGCATCTGCCGGTTAGACGGAATAATCAACGTAACATCAAAAAAATGGACACTACTCATCATAAATTCACCTAGTGTCCTTTAATGGATAGCTTATTGGCATGTCAATAGTTTTTCCATATCCCTACTGGGGTTTTTGTTTGTCTAATAATCGTTTAGTATGTAAACGTGTTATAGGTGGGGTGTGGTGGTGTTATGGTAAAGTACCCTATCCGAATCCATGAGAAAGCACAAAGCCCATTGCCAAGAGAAAGAATCGAAGCAATAGAATATGTCTATGATAATATCCACGATTTCGATGATATAAAAGATGTGTGGGAAGACTTGCACCGATTAACACAAGACGAAGATAAACAGGTTAGATCGGGAGCGGCCTATACTTTGGGAGCGGTCTTTGTTTTTGTGCCGGATAAAGACGAGGGGTGGGAAGACCTGCACAGACTAACACAGGACAAAGATAAAGATGTTAGATTGGGAGCGGCCCATGCTTTGGGACGGGTCTTTGCTTCTGTCCCGAGGAAAGACGAGGCTTGGGGAGACCTATACCGACTAACACAAGACAAAGATAGAAATGTTAGACGGAATGCGATCAGTACTTTGAGAATAGCATTTGCTTCTGTGCCGAATAAAGACAAGGCGTGGGAAGACCTATACCGACTAACACAAGACAAAGATAAATGGGTTAGAGAGAGTGCAGCCTATTCTTTGGGACTAGCCTTCGCTGGTGTGCCGGATAAGGACGAGGCGTGGGAAGACATACACAGACTAACACAAGATGAAGATAGATCGGTTAGATTGAGCGCGATCGATTCTTTGGGACGGGTCTTTGCTTTTGTTCCTGATAAGGATAAAGCGTGGGAACACCTACGCAGACTAGCACAAGACAAAGACAAACCTGTTAGGCGGAAAGCAGCCCATTCTTTGGGACTAGCCTTCGCTGGTGTGCCGGATAAGGACGAGGCGTGGGAAGACATACACAGACTAACACAAGACAAAGATAAAGACGTTAGACAGAATGCGACCCATTCTTTGGGAGTTGCCTTTGCTTTTGCGCCGGATAAGGACAAGGCGTGGGAAGACCTACACAGACTAACACAAGACAAAGATAAAGACGTTAGATTGAGCGCGATCGATGCTTTGGAAGTAGTCTTTGCTTCTGTGCCGGATAAGGACAAGGCGTGGGAAGACCTACATAGACTAACACAAGACGAAGATAAACAGGTTAGGCGGTGTGCGGCCTATACTTTGGGAGCGGTCTTTGTTTTTGTGCCGGATAAAGACGAGGGGTGGGAAGACCTGCACAGACTAACACAAGACGAAGATAAAGATGTTAGATTGGGAGCGGCCCATGCTTTGAGAGTGGCCTTTACGTATATGCCGGATAAAGATAAGGCTCGTGAAGACTTACAAAGATTATCACGTTAGACGAGTGTGACCAATGCTTTGGATTGGCCTTTGCTTATATGGTAGAGGGACTCGCGGAACAACCATGGACGTGGAAAGCATCGGAAACAGGGGTAAAGCCAGGTTTAACCACCTACAAGAAGATCTGGAAGGCATCAGTCCTAAGACTCTTACAGACGCCCTAAAAATTCTCCAAAAAGAAAAGCTAATCAGCAGAGAATCTTATAATGAGATACCGCCCCGGGTCGAATATTACCTCACGGAAGATGGAAAAACGCTGCGAGAAGCCATAGTACCGCTGCTCAAATGGACCGTAGAACGAGACATCAACACCAGAGAGTGCACATTTCCATGCCGCAACGTCCCGAACAACTCTAAGAGGATATCACTAAAATAGAATTTTATTATCATCTAGGGCGTGTCTCAATTTTGCTGTAAAAATTCCAGTTGGCCGCTCCAACGCTCTTTGATTGACCTATAATTTTACAGCAAGCTTCAAATAGTCCGATGGGTATATGGTGTGCCGCGCAGCATCATCTTAGCCTGGGATAAAATGCCTCGATGATACCCTCGATAATACCACCTGATACTATTTATTCTATGATAGCGCGATTAATGCTAACTATGTCGTTATTTCCCACGAGCTTCGAGGCAATTATATTCTCGTCGATGACGTTGCTCTGGATTTTGTCAGAGGTCGTAGGCGGCGGTATCATCCCGATGCTGCGACGTAGCGGTGGGGGTATAAAGAAAAAAGATGGCGGTTCCGTCTTAGTTATACGCGTGTTGATGTATGTTTCAGTTTTTATGGCGATCTTACTCGCGTTAAAACACATCGCTATGCTGCCTGGTTGGTTCTTCTATCCTGGCATTATTCTAATGGTTACTGGTATTCTTATGCGGCAATGGGCCATTTTTATTCTGGGGCGTTTCTTCACCGTGATCGTGAGTGTGCAAAAGAACCAGAAGGTAGTGGATTACGGTCCTTATCGATTGATTCGTCATCCATCATACCTGGGGCTATTCATGATTATGATCGGTATGGGCTTAGCGTTAGGCTCGTGGGGCGGAATCCTCATATTATTATCCATGAACGGCCTGGCTCTCGGATACCGCATATATATCGAGGAAAAAGTACTGGTCTCCGAACTCGGCTATGATTATGTCCAGTACATTAAGAGGACGAAGAGACTAATACCATTCATATTGTGAACTGCCATGCCATGAAAGGGCTATGGCTTCCTGTCTCGTGGGAAAACACTTGCCACCCATGGATGGTATAGACGTGATTCTCATCCAGGTTAAGGCCGGTCCCCTGCCCTGTACAACCGCCAGCCGCGACCTTAGAAGACGCTCAAAGGCGTTGTTGTAACCTGATGTGTGTAGAGCGGTTAAATGTTAAAATAATTGTAGCCTCAAGGGGTTGGATTCCCTCCAACGCTAAAGCAACCGCGTTCTATCCAACCACATAGCCCAATTCATATAAAAAGCGTTTGGGTCAACATGGTTCTGCCCAGATTGCATTGTGTAAGCCCTGTCAGGAATGATTTATGCCTTGATCGTCATCTGCGCCTGCCTTCCCCTGATCCGGGGCAGTACATCCCTCCCGTAGCCTTCTAGAAACGCCCGCTGATCTGGTCCCCCGCAGTGGAATTGTATATGCGTGAAGCCCATGTCGATATACTGTTGGACGAACTTTACGTGGTCGGCCGGATCGCTCGAAATGCACATCTTTTTCAGGATGCTGTCCTTGCCCACAGCCGCCCCATTCATCTCCGACAGCTCCGGTGTATAGATATTCTGGTTGAACATCGCCGGGATCATTGTCCCCGCCCAGTAGTCGTGGAAGCTCCGGACTGCCGAATCCACGTCATCGGTGTATGCGACGGCGATCTCGATCATCCGGGGCATCTTTTTCGGATCCTTGCCCGCCTTCTTAGCACCCTCCTCAAAGTTGCGGATCATCTGCTTCAGGATGTTCGCCTCCCTGGACATGGTAATAAGCCCATCGCCATACATCCCCGCAAACGCGGAGCTCTCAGGGACGATCGAAGATACGTACAGCGGTATACTGGATACCGGCGGGGTGTAGAGCCTCGCCTTCCGGGTCCGGTAGTACTGGCCATCGAAGGTCACCTCGTCCCCTTTCCACAGTTCCCTGATCAGCCGGATCGATTCTAGCAGCATCTCCTGGCGCTCCAGGTACCCAGGCCACATCCCTGTGGCCGCATATTCATTCAGCGCCTCCCCAGTTCCCACAGCCAGGAACGTGCGTCCCGGAGCGAGGTTATCCATTGTGGCCGCCGCCTGTGCTATTACGGAAGGGTGATATCTCAGTATGGGACAGGTCAGGCCTGGACCCATTATGATCTTTTTCGTTTTTACGGCGGCGGCACCCAGCCAAGTCCAGGTAAAGCACGAATACCCACGCTCAGCCCATGGGTGAAAATGATCGCTTACGTCTACTGTCTCAAAACCAGCGTTCTCAGCCGCAACGATGTAATCCAGCAGTTCTGTGGGCTGGTATTGTTCCGGTCCCGCCTTCCATCCAAGCTTCAACATGTGTCCACCATCTCCAGCATACCGGTTTTCCGGCCGGATGTAAAAACAAGACCTATAATTAACGCTAATTAACGCAGCTTTAGTCGCTTTCAAATGGCTGAATGTCTCGGCGGCTAATTGCCATGAGTGTCTGTACAACGATCATTATAAGTTAGGCGCGGTTTAGGGGGTGATTTTGCGAATGCTCCCATGGATAGAGCCTATGGGCTTCACCCGCCTATAGTCTCACCGTTGTGACGGCTCCCACGATTTTAATCGTGAGCTTCTATGCTTTCACCAATGCATTGCCGCCCCAATGCGACCATTGTTGGTCTCCCCGTCACGTTCAATTTTACGCTACGGACATTCCCGCAGCAACCAGCCAGGTCAAGTTCAAATGGCAAGCCTAACTGGCACGCATAACACTTCCAGCCGACACGACAATGATTAGACAACTACCATTGCAGTACAATGATATATAGACTATTAGGATGATAGGGGACTCGCTTCATCCCGCGATTTTAATCGTGGGCTTTCGCTTGCTATCCACTCGGATTGATCGTAAAAATTTTTATAGATGCATGTCTGGTTGAGGTTGGTTCATCTGTTTTTTATCAGGCAACCTACCATACTCCTACGGCTAAAGTGTGTGGGTTCTGCGGTTGGTTGTATCATGCCATTGCCGTTTGGGGTATCAGTGCTTCTGTTGCACGCATCTCTGTATACGTGCAATCGATGAGTGCTATGTGGCATGATGCACCTGGATACTGTCTCAGCGTTCCGTCATCATCAACTACTGCAGCAACCAAATGGTTCTGGTGGTATAAGTTCCTCTGGTATCTTACGATGATGGAGCTGTAGATTGAAAGTCTGCCAGCTTTAGCTATAGGGACAGCGTCACGAACCTTTATGCCATAACAGCTCGTTTTATGATAAGATCGGCATGGAGAGCTACCATAAGTTTATCAAAAAGGCCGTCGGCCTCGGCGCTGACGAAGCGAAAATCATCAAAACTGACAGCATCGTAACCGCCGCGTGGGTTCGATGGAAATGTCGTTATGGCTGCGACGGCTACAACAGCAGCCTTTGCTGCCCGCCCAGCACGCCCGACTATCGGGAGACGAGGGAGCTGCTGGACAGCTATAAGGTGGCGCTGCTCGTGCATTTTGCTTGTGATGCCGGCCATTCGATCGATGTCACAGAGGTCGTCACTACGCTGGAGCGGGATATTTTCCTCGACGGATGCTACAAAGCGTTTGCGCTGGGCGCCGGCCCCTGTGATCTCTGCGGCGAATGTTCGATGGGAACCTGCAGGCACTCAGATAGCGCGAGGCCTTCGATGGAAAGTTGCGGCATCGACGTGTTCGGAACGGCACGAAACAACGGCTGTACCATCGAAGTGGTGAGGGATTATAATGACAGAATGAACCGCTTTGGGCTGGTTCTGATCGAATGATGGTGACTATGCATGGCGATCAGAAAACTTATGTCTCTTCAGTTCTTATCTCACGGTGAGGGTATGACGGGAAAGGGCTCTATGCGCAGTAAGTCTTGGCTTGAAAAGTTGCATGATAGCAAGGATCTGCCTAGGATCGTGGTTCTGGATAAACAAACGAAGTCGGCAAGTGTAGAAACATGCGTGATACCGGCGCCGCTAGAGGTCGATGAGGTAATGCGAAAGGTTCCTGAAGGCAGGTTGATCACGATCAATGATATTCGAGCGATCTTGGCGAGGAAGCACGGCACGACCTTTGGGGATTTGACGGCAACGAGCATTTTTTCGAATATCGCAGCCCTTGCGGCGGTTGAGGCTGCAGAGGCAGGACATGATGATATCACGCCCTACTGGCGGACGGTGCAGGAGAACGGAGCGCTTAGGGAAAAGTATCCGGGCGGAGCTGAAGGGCAGAAAGCCCTGCTGGAAAAAGAGGGGCATACGGTTGCCCAGAAGGGCAGGAGACTGGTCGTACAGGATTTTGAGACAAAGCGTTTTCGACTTTAATCTATGTCATTACCGTATTCATTGCTATCTTCATGCTACTGCGAGAAAGTCTATTAACCTGCATTTCACTATTATAACAGGTAATCGATTAATAATCGATCATATTCATATCTGTAGGTGGGATTTATGGCTAGAACATCCGGTTCCAGAAAAATACCTGGCAGCAATCGATGCAGGGTAGGTGATGGAGATAACGATCGAGTGATCGCTGAACTGTATGACCGTATTGCAATTCTGGAACAATCGCTGGATCTGGTTAAGCATGCGCCCGTCGGCATCTATGAGATCGACTTATATGGTCCGCGTTTTAAGAGCGTGAACGATTACATGTGTCTGGCTACCGGGTATACTCGAGATGAGCTGCTCGCCATAAACCCATATGATCTGCTTGATAATGAAAGTGCCTCGCTGTTTCGGGAAAGGATCCGGAAACAGTTGTCGGGGGAGGAGATCGATGATACCGTCGAGTATACCGGAAGAGCCAAAGACGGACGGGAAATGTGCTGGCTCCTGAAGGTGGCGTTTACCTACTCGAATGGCAAACCCCTTGGAGCAATCGTCGTGGGCCACGACATCACCGATCGCAGGCAGGCCGAGGGGGCGCTACGCGAGAGCGATGCCCGGTACCGGGAGTTGGTGGAGAACTCGAACAGCATCATTCTACGGTCCGATCGGAATGGGAATATCACCTATCTCAATGAGTTCGGCCAGCAGTTCTTTGGCTACTCAGAGGCGGAGATCATAGGACGGAACGCGGTCGGGATTATCATACCAGCTAAAGACTCGGCAGACCGGGATCTACGGGTAATGATGGATGACTTGTTACGCCACCCGGAGGAGTACCGAACTAATACCAACGAAAATATGTGCAAGGATGGAAGATTTGTCTGGGTCTCCTGGACCAACAAGGCCATTTACGACAGTGCGGGTAATATGACTGGGCTGCTATGCA
>DATHCY010000118.1:0-16790 GCA_035319305.1 Methanocella sp. | reverse complement strand
GGCCTGCTGAGCCAGACCGCGCTGTACTACGTCGGCGGCCTGCTGACACACGCCCCGGCGATACTGGCATTATGCAGCCCCAGCACTAACTCGTACAAGAGGCTGGTACCTGGCTACGAGGCGCCGGTCAACCTGGTGTTCTCCAGTAGAAACCGGAGTGCAGCCATTCGCATCCCAATGTACTCAAACAACCCCAAGACCAAGAGGATCGAGTTCAGGCCGCCTGACGCTACATGCAACCCGTATTTGGCCTTCTCGGCCATGCTCATGGCAGGCATCGATGGTATCAAGAATAAGATCGACCCAACTAAGGCCGGTTTCGGCCCCCTCAATAAGAACATCTATCACCTATCCGACTCAGAGAAGGCGAAGATCAAGTCGGTGCCCGGCTCGCTTGAGGAATCCCTCTGCGCACTGGAAAAGGATCACAAGTTCCTCACCCAAGGCAAGGTCTTCTCCGAGGCGTTCATCGAGTCTTGGCTCGATTACAAGATGACCAACGAGGTCAACCCGGTCAAGATCCGCACCCACCCATACGAGCTGTACCTGTACTACGACGTATAGATGCATCGTTAAGCACCGACCATCACCTCCACCTTTCCCCCTTTTTTTCTATGTCGCGCGTCATTGGGACGAAGACTTGGCTATAGGCCAGCGGCGAATTACCCATTTACCCAATTTTACTTCTTTCGTACCGAAAACTCAACCATGATATATCTCGATCTGTTAGGGTTAGACGCACACCGATCATAATTACAATTTACATATAAAAGATTTTTATCTGATGTGCTGATCGTATTATTTAACGATCACAACATTTCAGGACGATCGGAACATTGCCAATGACCTGATGTTGTGCTACCCGAATCCAGGCGACCCTATTTGATGGAGATAGCGATGGGCGAAAAAACGAAGGTTATCGTGGAGCTGGAAAAGAATAGACAGGCCGAGACTTATAACAAGCTTTTCTGGGGGGATTCCCATCGATCTGTTTCAGCACCTACGGCGAACACGTCAATCACATTAACCAGACTACAACGCTACTCATCAGATAAAATAAACGATATTCGACGCCAAAACTAATAGGCTAACAAGAAACAGGCGATCAATGTAGGCGATCTTAATTAATTGGACGGAAGATTATGGGAAAACTAAATTGCTGGGAATACATGAAATGTGGCAGGGAGCAGGGAGGCGAAAAAGCATTCGATCTGGGCGTCTGTCCCGCGTCGATGGTGACGATGCTGGATGGCGTAAACGGCGGCAAAAACGGGGGTCGAGCCTGTTGGGCCATCGCGGGGACGTTCTGCAACGGCAAAGCCCAGGGGGTGTTTGCAATGAAGCGGTCAGACTGCGAGAGCTGTGCATTCTACCGGACGGTACATGACGAAGAGGGCCCTAACCTGAAGACAATGGCATCTTCCGAAATGCATGAACAGCTATACTATGATTGGTCGCGGGCCTGCCCTCAGGCCGATGATAATACAACACGCAGGGATTGGCCTGACATAAAATTAAAAACAGCACATTCAATCAAAGATTCCATCGACGAAATAGTCATAGACATTCGCAACCAGCTCGACGGGTTCGATGCGAAGGCCATAATCTTCTTTGCGTCCCCACACTTCGACACGTCCATCTCTCGAAAGATGCAGGAGGCGTTCAGCAATGCCACAGTATTCGGCTGCACGACGGCGGGGGAGATCAGCAGCGGAAAAATGCTCAAAGGCTCCGTCGTCGCCATGGCGCTCGGGTCAGGGGCCATCAGCAGTGTGAAGGCGGCGGTCGTTGAGGACATGCAAAACGGAGTCTACGTTGTGCCAGCATTTCAGGCGTTCGAAAAGCACTTTAGAATGCCAGTGAGCCAGATGGATCCGGGTCAGCACGTCGGCCTAGTTCTCATCGATGGACTGAGCGGTAAGGAAGAGGAGATCATGAGTCAAATCGGAGTTCAGACCGGTATCACGTTCGTCGGAGGCTCAGCCGGAGATGATCTGAGATTTAAAGAGACATTCGTCTATGCCAACGGGAAGGCGTATACTAATGCTGCTTTACTGGTGCTTTTCCGCATGAAGAGCAGCTTCGAGGTCGTCAAAACACAGAGCCTTAAAGTTCTTGACAGGCGCATGATGGTAACGAAGGCGGATGAGACCCGGAGGGAGGTCGTCGAGTTCGATGGCAAGCCGGCGGCGGTCGCCTACGCGGAGGTCTTGGGCGTTCCTGTAGCGGAGGCCCAGAAGCATTTCATGCATAATCCGGTAGGCATCGCCATCGATGACGATCCATATGTTCGAAGTCCCCAGCGGCTAAACGGTCAGAATATAGTCTTCTACTGCAACATCCTGGAAGGCACTGACGTGTCGCTGCTGGAATCCACCGATATCAACGAGGATATGAAGTCCACTCTAACCCGGCTAGGGCAGGCCGGTCCCATCGCCGGCATCATTAACTTCCATTGCATCCTCAGGACCATGGAATTGGAACAGAAGGACCAGACCAAAGCCTATTGTGAGCTTTTCAAAAGCATACCGACGATCGGTTTCAGTACCTACGGCGAGCAGTATATTGGCCACATAAATCAAACGTCTACCATGCTGGTTTTCAGGTGATCGCTCCTACCCCACAGCCCCAAAAGACTTGATCATATCGCACGCCAGATCAATCGCACATCTCGTCGCCGGCGCCCGTGACAGCGCATTCAGCATCATAAAGTCGTGTATAGTGCCGAGGCACCGTATTGCAGCGACCTTTACGCCTGATTCGATCAACTTACGCGCATAGGCTTCGCCCTCGTCCCGCAGCACGTCGAACTCGTCCGTGATAACTAATGCCTCAGGCAGTCCCAGCAACTGATCTGCCGAAGCTTGCAGCGGCGATGCCATAGGTTCCGACCTCTTCGATTTTTCGGGCAGATACTGATCCCAGAACCATTTCATGGCCTCCCGAGAAAGCCAGTAACCGTTTGCATACTGGCGGTATGAAGACGTATCAAAGTTCGAATCGGTCACCGGATAAAAGAGGATTTGCATGCCGATCTTCGGTCTTTTCCTCTGCTTCGCCATCATCGAGACGACGGTTGCCATGTTTCCGCCGACACTATCCCCTGCCACAATAAGACGGGAAGGGTCAATGTTTAATTGCTCAGCATTCTGGGCTACATATCTAGTGGCTATATAGCACTCCTCGACGGCAATGGGATACATCGCCTCTGGAGAGCGGGAATAGTCAACGAAGATCACCGCGGAGTTCGTCCGGGTCGAGATCTCTCGGACGAGCCGGTCATGGGTATTTTTATCCCCGAGAACCCACCCTCCGCCATGGAAATACATAATAGCCGCCAGCTTCTCTTCAGCTCCCTTCGGCCTGATGATGCGAATCTGGACAGCCCCCTTCGGGCCGTCCGGGATGCTCAGATCTTCGGTGTCCGTGACGAGCTCCGGCACTTTAACATTCTGGATTTTTAGCAACGCCGCACGCGCCTCTCCCGGAGACATCTGATAGATCTGAGGGCCGCGTGTAGAGTTAATCTTATCCAAAAATGTCTTCACTACAGGATCCACACCCCGGATCGGTGAAACCATGATTTCAGTGCTCAATAATTCATCCCCCATCCGCCGAAGGCGAACTTGATCAGATCATCGTTTCCGGGGTAGCTGATATACTCATGTGCATCAATTGGCAGGAACTGGATAATACTTCCTGGAATGATAGTTGCTGATTCAAACCCGATGGCTTGGACAGAGACGAGTTCACCCAGGATCCCCAGCCAAAAAACTCAGCGCCCGGCAAACTGGACAGGCACACAGATATTAGGGGATTGATACAGACGAAAAAAGCCCGGACCACACCCGTATCGGGCCGGCAGGCTAAAATAAAAATTTTAATGAAAAATAGTCGATGTATCCACTCTATTTTTAGTGGCATCCGCTGCAGCCGGGGCCGCAAACCGCATTGGGATTCCGGACGATAAAGCCAGTGCCGTAGGGCGTCTCAATATAGTCCAGCTGGTACTCTTTCAGTTCCTCTGCGATATCCTTGCTGTAGACCAAGTTGATGCCGTTGGAGTTCGCCGTGATGTCTTCCTCAGTCTTGTTCATGTCGAGGGCGGGAGCATACTGGGGGCCGGAGCAGCCTGCGCCGGCGAAGTAGATCCTGATCATATGGTCGGTCTTATTCTCGTTGGCCAGCAGCGTCTTCAGCTCTGATGCCGCTTTATCGGTTACAGTCACCAAAATGTATCACCTTGAGATATGCTGATTATAATTTTTATATTAAGTACATATAGCTTGTGGCAGTAAAAGGGGCAGGACAGCTTATCCCAAAAGCAGAACACCGTCGATGCACGCCGGGCGATTCTCGCGGGCACCTCGGGCGCCAGTACCAGTCACCATTTGCTCTGCAGCACTGGGATAGCGTCGAGCCTTGGCTTTCGCTCATCCCTGGGGATCCCGCAGGGCGAGCAGGAATGAGGATCATAAAGACAGCGCAAGACGGGAAGGCAGCTTTCAGGACACAGAGGCCCCCAGGTATCCGGTCAGTATGGATCGCCACCATCACCGGCTCAGAGGTGCCTAAGAGTCACATAACGGTGCCCATAATAGTCGCAGGCGCGACATAGGACAAGTACGAGTGAAGACGTGGCCATAGGCCGAGATCGCCTATGCCAGACAGCACGACCGCCATGATATTGATAAAAAAAATTCTTTGTTGTCAGGGTTTGTATGAAAAATATTGTAAAATTTTGTGTTTTTTATATAAATTTTGTACAAACTGTCAGTACACTGCTGTTGTACTACTATATATAATGGCGTTAGCTTAGTAGATAGTGACGCAGCAGGAATCTGGCAATAAAAGTCGCAAAGCTATATACCCCCCAAACTATTGCTGCTCGGCCGGGTTCCAGCTGCATTATAATCATATGCTGGTATGCCTATGGAAATACTAAAAACAATCTCTTATGCTGGGACCATCGAGGTCCTTGCCTCGCTCGGAAAAGCCCCGAAACGATTTACGGAGATCATGTTTGAGACCAAGCTAAACCCCGGGATCCTAAACCGGGTGCTTAAGACCCTGATCGCCTCTGATATCGTGGCTAAGTGCTCGAACGATGAAGGTTATGAGTTGACTGAAAAGGGTGTCAAGATCTCATTATACATTCTGAAGATCGTTGAAGTCTCCAATAATGAGAAGCCTGAAAACATGCAGCTTATCAAGGTTCTGTCTAGCAGGCTTGAGCAGGCAAAAAGCACCACAGTCGCGGCATAAGGGCGGACGAGTTTCCACCCGGCCGGTCTAAACTCTCTTAAATATTTTATACTAAAAGGGCTAAAAAGTCGACTTTTCCTTTGTTTCGCCGTCCATCATAACGCTGCTGATGTTTTCGATCACTTCATTGAGAAGCTGCAGTTCCTCGCTATATAAGTGGAGGTTTTTGAGCAGAACCTCACGGTCGATCATGCTCGGGTAAACTTCGATAACGTCGCCATTTTCCGGCTTGAAGATACGCACCTCGTATAGCGTCCTGGCATTGCCTGCACACCGCATGGACGTATATTCGTTCATATCGGAGGAGGTAGCTGCTGCTGTCCTGGGGCAGTTTTCGCACGGGGTGACCCTATTTTCAAGTACAGCATAGCAGGTCTTGCCTCGCAGATCTCCCATGTTCATGCGGGAAATATAATTCTGGGAAGTGATCTTAAAGTCGCTGCCAATGGTGACGACCCCGTTACAGACCGCGTCCAGGAACTGGGAATCGACCGGTTGGCATACGGGCTGGGCGTCGACTAGTTGCGGTTCGTCATCCAGGGAACATATCCCATTACTATTGCTACGAGAGCTAAAGGTTCCATCTAACGGCACTAAACCCTTCATCGCTAATATACCCTCAAATTATAGATGGTTAACAACCTTTTAGTAAATAATTGCATATAAAGTTTTCTGAACATTATTTTGGATTAGTTTCAAGTAACTAATTAGAGAAAAGTAAGTTTATGTTGCTTATAACATGCCCCTCAACGATACCTATCCGATCGCGAACGCCATTGCGTCCGGCCGAAAGCGGATATTTATAAGGGCCGGACGCGGTGGTAATTCTGGTATGCTTTCCACTCTTTATCGTTGGGGGGGATATATCACAGATTACTGAATAACCTGTAATACATTCAGGTTATAATTGCATTCGCTTGATATTTAACCCTTTCGTGACAGCTCCCGCGGGTTTAACCGTAGGCTTTTATGGTCTTACAACCAGCGCATTGCCACCCCAACACGACTCTACTGGTTTCACCGCTACGCTCAGCATTTTACTATGGACATTCATGCAACCCGCCCGTTGAGTTCAATGGCAAGTCTAACTGGCTCATATAGCACTTTCAACCGATATGACAAAGGCTATACGACAAGCATCTTGAGTACTAAAATCAAGAGAACCGGCGGCTTATCATCGTAATTTCAACCTAACTAAACGTTTCAGTAAGTTATGACAAACGCGTTTCGACATGTGCAACGCCTGAGTCATGTCGAAATACCAGGTGAATTAGTCTTTTCCCGATTCGATCTTTATCTCTAGGTTTTTCCATGCGCCCACATCATCCAATGTCTCGATCATACCCTTGATGGTGGAACCTACGATGTTTTGTACGAATTTGTTCATCGGCACCCTCTTGCCGTCTACGCTCAACTCGACTTTCACATTATCACCTATCCACCCTACAACGCCTGCATATTTAAAAGCGTCGTCGGGCGAGCCATTGTCTTGGTTGATCTCCGAATTGTCCAGTCTCAAAAGTTATAAAGCCGCCCGCGCAGATTTATTTTTATGCCGTTGAACCCGGGCTTTCGGACTAGTACCAGTGTTGAAAAAGCCCTATAGACCTTCTTAAGCATATTCCGGCCAATCGACGAGGCCGAACAATAAGCCAGAGGGCTGCGACGACCGGGATCCTCTACGGACATCGTATCCCCAGGAACATGCCCCACTACCGCAGCGCCACGGACACGGGTATGCGGTACGGGCGGAGGATACCTCTGGGAGCGGATGGGATGCGGGGAGGTACCTAAAGCTGGTCGCCGTTGATCGCATCGAACCGAGAGAGTGCCGCCAACAGGTCTACTGGAAGTGCAATTCCCGACGGGGCGGACGCTGTCGTTATGATCGAGCATACTGAGGCGTTCGCCGGCAGTAGCACGGTCGAAGTGCTCGGAGATGGCGCCTATTCAGAACATCGAGTTCAAAAGGGGGAAGACGTGCCGGCGGGGCGACACCATATCAAGGTGCAGGCAGCTAAAGCCAGTTGACGCGGGTCTAATGGCGCGTCAACGTGCTTTCAGTCGGTAGAGGTCTACCGCAGGCCCCTGGTCATGATCATACCCTGGTGATGAGATCGTGTCCCGCGGGATCGAGCCGGAGCCTGACCAGATGAACGAGGGCAATGGGGGGACCATGAACCGATTGTATGCCCGTCGGTTTGGGTATCCTCGCCCTCCACAAGATCGTCTAAGCTATAGCGTCGTAGCGGGATCCTCGCCTGCAGGGCTGACGCCGGGCTGGATATTAAAACAGTGGCTGATCAGAACGCGCCGGGCTTTATACCTAAGGGACGAAGAATACGATTTCATAGTCCGTAAAGCGGTCATGAGCAGGCCGGCCGTACAAGCGTTCCTGGAGATCCTGCGATCTGAGCCTTTTCGTATCTAACTCCAGAAGTTTGGCTACCGGCCGTTATTCAAGTAACATTACGGGCCGCTATTACATCCGATTTGATTACAACCTTTGACCGCCTGGGAACATTCCCTAAATATTTTAAAAAATGTCGGCTGCATCGTCCGTTTTGTAATTACAGTTTTAATACGATAGCTATTTATCATCTGGCCATAAATTTTATACTGTTCGCTATTAGGGGCTTAGCTATGTCTGAAGACAAGAAGATCAACAATGAGATACAGCTGGTCATTTTCAAGCTTGGGACCGAAGAGTTCGGCGTTGACATCGCCCAGGTGCGAGAGATCATACGGGTGGGCGAGATTACACGGATTCCGGGTTCGCCGAGGTACGTAGACGGCGTCATTAACCTCCGGGGCCAGGTGACCACTGTGATTAACCTGCGCGCCAGGCTGGGGCTTGACGGTAAACCGATGGACTCCAACGCTAGGATAATGATCATGGAGGTCAATAAGAACGTCGTTGGAGTGATCGTGGACTCCGTCACAGAAGTGAAAAACCTCTCAGCCAACCAGATTGAGCCGCTTCCCGAGGCCCTGTCCAGTGCGATCAGCTCAGAGTACATCCAAGGTGTAGGCAAGCTGGAAGCTCGTTTGCTCATCCTAGTGGACCTCAAGCAGGTCATCCGCAACGATATCGATAATGTCGCGCATGGCGTTACGGCATAACCGATCTATCAATAACACTCTTTTTCATCGGGGAGTGCGGAGGGCCGTGAAACCCCACCCCATTCATGGTGGGGGTGGGCAGCCCCACAGCATAACACTTTCAGCACACGATAGATTCAAGTTTCCAGAAGAATAGTGTAACGTGCAATTTATCTAAATGGGAGGTGACTTTTGCATAATTCATCTGATGATCGTGGTCCGAGGGTTTGCTCCTTGTTTGATCTGGTAGAGTACTTGGATTTGTCGTGCCTGAGGGTGCTATGAACACCCAATCAAAGTGGATTCCTGGGAACACCCTGAAATGTTTTGTCTGTCGGGTAGGTGGTCGATGCGCTCAGCGGAGATGTTGTTTGTGGGTTGTCGGCTGTGAATCGGTGGCCTCGCCGTTTAGAGCGGGGTAGTTCGCTATTATGTGGCGAACGCTACGCTATCTGATTAAAAGTTCTATGCTTATGGCGGCGATCGTATTACTGTGTCACTTTATTTGGGAGATCGGGCTGACATAGCGTTCGTGTGCTGAATGATGTCACTTCAATGGTTTGATTTAAAGTCGAATAAACTCATAATCACGCTAACAAGAAAAAATTTTGAGAGCAGCTAGCTAATCATGCAGGCGATCAGTTCCTCTTTTTCATCAAGGCAGAGGGGTATGTCTCTAGCTGCCATGGTGATTTTAATTATGTTGGATCTGATCGAGTCTTCCTCGTGATCTATCCGCTGGAATTCCCGCATTAATCTGCTGATGCTCTCCGCGTCAGAGAGCATCTGAAAGTCGAGGTTGTAGATCTTTCCCACCGCATCCTCCATCGGCGTATACACTTTGCAGGTAGTGATCTTCTGGATCGTGGGGCGTGAAAGGCGGTAGATCGCCTTGTTGACATGTGTAATCATATCGTGAAATTCTGGCAGTACTGCGGGATGATCTCCACGGTCGATCAGTTTAATCGCTTGGTCCATCTCAGTTCTAGTTTTTGACATCAGTCTCGCAAGCGTCTCTCTCACCTGTGCGTCGGCTGCCTTCAGGTCATCCAGGCTATCGTAGCCGCGGAAGCCGTTGATGATCCTTACTATACGGCTGAAGGCCGGATCTTTGCGTGATGTTCCGATCGGAAAGTTGTATGATGGCACCATTAAAGATCAATCATCATACGATAGTTCAAATTATAAATTTATTTGTATTATAATATGGCTTATGTGTATTATGGTAAACGAGCACAGAGCGAGAGAAAACTTGGTTGTTTCAGCGTCGTGTTGAATCGAGTCTAGTTGGCTTGTCAACCATTTAACACAGCATTTAATCGATCATGTATATCAGGTTATAACTATGCCTTTGTTTGTCTTTCGTAGGTTGTGAGCGCTGGCGGTTGTAGATGGCTGGTTTCCGGGCCTCAACCTGAAAAGGAGAATCGCCTATACCATCCAGGATAGCGAGTGTTTTCCTGCGAAACAGGAACCATGCCATTCAGGGCATGACAGTTAATAGATGCCCATTAAGTCAACTGTCATGCCCTGAAGGAGCGGCTTGTCATCGCCGCAGTTATGCGCTCAGACGAGTTAAGATAGCGACACTAAGGGATAACAGAGCAGAGGCAGATCAGGTCTGAGTCACCATCCATATAGCTGAGTCACCCATATTATGACTGGATGAAACCTCCGATAGCTTGATGAGTCACTGTATGCCTTTATGGCGTCAGAAACTGCACGGAGTGGCAAACGTTCATATACTAAAAGCGTTATTTTGCTGATGGGATTCACATGGAAATGAGGGATCGTTTTTTACCAGGAAATCAGTAAAAACGTGCAGGATAAGAACGTAGAGATTTTTGATACTACCCTCCGTGATGGAGAACAAACCCCTGGCGTGTCTTTCACGCCCGATAAGAAACTCGAGATCGCCCGCGCCCTCGATAGGCTCGGGGTACAGGTCATCGAGGCCGGTTTTCCGATATCTTCCGCAGGCGATAAAGCGTCTGTCAAGGATATCGCTGGGCTCGGGCTGGACACGACTATATGTGGACTTGCGAGAGTGATCAAGGCGGACATTGACGCCTGTATCGATTCTGATGTCAGCATGATCCACACGTTTGTCTCCACGTCGGATATCCAGCGCATCAACACCATCAAAAAGTCCCGGGAAGAGGTCGTCGATCTCTCTGTGGAGATGGTTGGGTATATCAAGAAGCATGGGATTAAGTGCATGTACTCCGCTATGGATGCAACTAGGACGGACATCGACTATCTGCTCCAGATCTGCAAAGCGGTCGAGGGAGCAGGAGCGGACGTGATCAACATACCTGATACGGTGGGTGTGGCCGCACCTCCGGGAATGCGCATCCTGGTAGGCGAGATCGCCAAGGCGGTCAGGGTGCCGATCGCTGTCCACTGCCATAATGACTTCGGGCTTGCGGTAGCCAACAGCCTTGCCGCGGTGGAAGCGGGCGCATCCCAGGTTCAGGTGACTCTGAATAGCCTCGGGGAGCGTGCTGGCAACGCGGATATGGCGCAGACCGTCATGGGGCTTGAGGCGATCTACGGCATACACACCGGCATCAAAACAGAGTATTTGGTGGAGGTTGCCCGGCTGGCCGAGCGCTTTTCAGGAATACCGCTTGCGCCAACGTTCCCGGTCGTGGGCGCCAACGCGTTTTCCCACGAGTCGGGTATCCATAGCCATGGAGTAATCAAGGAAAGCAAGACCTTCGAGCCTGGCATCATGACCCCGGAGATGGTCGGTCATATGCGACGGCTGGTTCTAGGCAAGCACACTGGCAAGCACGCGGTCAAGAAACTCCTTAATGATGCCGGGCTCAATCCTTCGGATGATGAACTGAACCAAATCCTGGAAAGAGTCAAGGACCTTGGCGATAAAGGCAAGAAGGTCACCGATGTTGACTTGTACGCCATTGCCGAAGCTGTGATGGGCGACGTTGCCTCAGCTGAAAAGCGCATCGTGCTTGAGGAACTGTCCGTTATGTGCGGCAATCGGGTGACTCCTACGGCCACCGTCAGGATCGTTGTCGATGGGAAGACGTATACGGGTGCTATGACCGGCATCGGCCCGGTAGACGCTGCTATGAAGGCGGTTGAGCACATCGTCGACGGTAACAGCATGCGACTGCGGGACTTCCGCATCGAAGCCATCACAGGCGGCAGTGACGCCATGGCAGAGGTAATGGTCGGCGTCGAGGACGGCAAAGGCCGTATGGTTACGGCGAGGGCGGCCAGGGAGGATATTGTTCAAGCTTCGGTAGAGGCGCTGCTCAGCGCTATGAATCGCCTGTCGTCCCGACCGGCAAGCCATTAAAGCCAGAGGGCTTGCGCCCTCTTCGATCTTTTTTTTGTTTATTTTAGCGAAACGCATCAGAGCGGCAGCCTTATTATAGTCTGACTGTATATAGCTTGAGTCAGCTTTATATTCGCGGGAATAAAACCCCCAATAAATATTTATATTCACCCGCCTGGAGATTAGATAATGACTCCTATCAAGAATTCTATTATCTCACCTATCAAAAATCCGTTCAAGCTGGAACTTAAGAACCCTTTTCAGATGAGGGATAAAGGCCGCAGGAAAGGCATCGCCCTGCTGGTAGACGGCCCGAATATGCTCCGCAAGGAGTTCCAGATCGACCTCGAGGTCGTCCGGGATATCCTCAAGCGGTATGGTGATATTAAGGTCGGCAAGGTATTCCTCAACCAGTATGCGTCTGATAAGCTGGTGGAAGCCATTGAGAACCAGGGCTTCGAGCCCATAGTGGGTTCTGGCGACGTGGATGTCCGGCTGGCCGTCGACGCAATGGAATTGGTATTCAACCAGCACATCGATTCCATAGCAATAGTTACTAGGGACGCGGATTTCAAGCCAGTGCTGTCCAAGGCCAGCGCACACGGCAAGGAAACTATCGTGTTCGGCGCTGAGCCAGGCCTGTCCATCGCGCTCAAGAACGTGGCCGACATTGTCATCGTCTATAACGGCACCGAGTGGCACGAGGTCAATAAGATCGCCCCTGAAGAGACGGCGGAATCGGAGCCCGAGCCCTCCCCGCAATAAATTGGGGTCGTGCCTACCACGACCTAATCCGATTATCCAACCAGATCAAGCCTCTCAGAGGATTTACAGCAAAATCGGGATACGTCCGTGCCCTCACTCTATGACCCCTTCAGGAAGGGACTATAATATGGTCCGAACCTTCTCCAGCAGGAACATCGGGTTCATCGAGTATGCAAACGACGATTCGATGACGCACGATACCACGCACCGGTCGCACTTTTCAACCTCTCGACAAAACTTCTGGTACTCCGGCCCTGTAAACAGTTCCTTTAGCTTTTTCTCTTTTACGTTGCACCACCGGCCGCCGGTACACCGGGCCACGGTTCCATCCGGCTGTACCTCTATAAACACCTTTGGGGCGTGGCAGACATAACCTCTGCTGGCTGAGTAGCTGCGCCTGATGAGATCCAGGTATTGGTAGGAGTTCACGATCGGGGTGCCCGA
Source organism: Methanocella sp. (assembly GCA_035319305.1). Lineage (GTDB taxonomy): Archaea > Halobacteriota > Methanocellia > Methanocellales > Methanocellaceae > Methanocella_A. The sequence continues at coordinate 3,910 of DATHCY010000118.1, read as the reverse complement.
GCGTTTGCAGGCCTCGATGGTGGAGAATTCGGCCTGTATCGCCGAGTTATTGGGTCTGAGGTGCTCGTTGTAGCCTGGATATACGTTGAGCGGTTCGAACGCAATGGGCACGCCTAGTTCTTTTGCCAGCCTTACCAGGCCCTCGGCTTTTCCGGGGTTCAGGGTGCTGATGACGCTGTTGATCATCACCTTCTTCTTCGCCGCCCGGCACTTCCTTATGCCGGCGACAGCCCGGTCGAAGACGCCGTCCAGTCCTCGCATCTCGTCGTGTAGAGTGCCGTCGGCGTCGATCGAAACGATGAACAGGTCGACATGCGGTGCGATCTCTTCACATTTAGACTCAAGAAGGTAGCCGTTAGTGATGACGGTTGTGTGCATCCCATTCTGTTTCGCCCGCTCCAGCAGGACAGGGAGGTCCTTCCTCATTAGTGGCTCCCCACCCCAGGCGACATAGGCTGCCATGCCCGCATCACGGGCGTCATCCAGCATCTGCAGCGCCTGTTCCTGGGTGAGATCATTATGGTACTCCCCGGTCTTTTTCCATAGGTCGCAGGTCTTGCATTTACAGTTGCACAGGTAGGTGACGTTGTGGGTCAGCACCAGCGGCGTGTGGGTGAAAAACCTGCTTCTAAGTATCCTCGATATCTTCATGCCCAGATAGTCAATCGCATGAGCGGTATTTAGACTTATCTCTCCAGGGATTCCCGCCCGTCCCCTATTTGTTTCCGCCCTGCCGGCTGAGTTCTGCCACCGCCATGTCCACGCACTCCTGCAGCGCCTGATCGAGGTCTCCTCTGATCACCACGCCCGCCGCGGCCGCATGGCCACCGCCGCTACCGTTGAACTTTTTACCCAGTTCCTGGAGCAGTCGGGATAGGTCGAGGTCCACTCCTCTTCGTACCCGTCCGGAGATCCTCCTCTCGCCGTCTTTATCCGAGCCGACGAACGCCACGTCGGCGCCGAGGCTAATCAGCGAAGTGGCCGCCTGGGCGCCGAAGGAGCCGACCGTAGTCTCTACGATCAGCAATTCTCCGACCCGATGCAGCGTCAGTCGGGATGCAGCCTTGATGGTCGCGATGCGGCAGGAAAGGTCAACGGGTACCTGGGAGAGGAACTCCGCCACGCTGGCATATCTGATGCCTCCCTGCTGGAGGATCCGGCTGACGATTTCAAATACATGATAGTTCGCGTATCGGAAGTGGCCGGTGTCCGTGACGATAGCTAGAACCATCACGAAGGCCGTGTCAGCATCCATCATCAGTCCGTTGTCGGAATAGATCGAATATACCAGCTCGCCGGTGGATGACGCGACTCGGGACAGTGCAAACTGGCAGCCGTCGATCATATCACCCGGCGTATGGTGATCGATGATCGCGTATGTGCCGATCGAGCCGTATCCTGTCTGCACCATTGTCGATGTGTCCACGACCACGACGATGTCATATGCATTCAACATCGGGGATATCACCAAGTGTATATTGAGCCGTTCACATAGCATTGCTGCCATGGTCCCCGGGCTGTCGTATACCCCGATGTGCCCGCCGAAAACCCGCTGCAGCGCGTAAGCGCCGCCGAGCGAGTCAACATCCGCGTTTTTGTGACATAGAAATAGGATGTTTCTATACTTCTTTAGCCGTTCGTAAAACGCCTTTGAATCCACCTGCATAGCTGTTACCTCAACGTATCGAGCGGTATTCTACCGGAATGCACTGCCGACGCGACGATCGCCCCTGTCGCTCCGGACATTTCGATCCGCTCTAGGTCGTCCAAGCATCTGATGCCGCCCCCTACGATGAGGGGGTGCTTCGACACAGAAACCATGCGTTGCAGCAGATTATAATCGACGCCTTCGTCTGAACCTACGCGTGACATATCCAGCATTATCACTGCCGACAGGTCTAGATCGTTCAGCTTTCGGACTACCTCCAGGGGCGCTTTCTGGAGGGCGGGGTCAGCTGCCACCACAGAGCCATGTTTCAGGTCTATACTGACGACGGCATCATTGCCTTGGAGCGCTTCCATGACACGGAGGGGCGCGGTCTCCGTTCCCAGAATCACCGAGCAGGATGCCGTTTTTATATACTTGGCGTCCTCTACCCTGGATACTCCCGCATCTACCATAACCTTGGCGCGTTGGGAGATGGTGGAGATGATCTCCGAGTTGTCCCCAGTTCCGGTAATACGGTCCAGGTCAGCTATATACACCTCGCCGGGCCTAATTACTTCGATCATCTCTACAGGGTCCGATGTGGAGACAATCCTGCTGTACTCTTGTATAGGGCGGTATTTATCCCGCTCGCCGCGTACTCCCCGGACGACTATGCCGCCCTTCAGGTCGCAGGCGAGTATACAGCGGAACATGGGATACCGTTCGTCTTGCTGTTATTTAAAATCGTTGCCAGTCTGGTTCCGCGAATATGCGACGGGAGCGATCAACGCTGAATATTTCTCGCGGATAATATTATGATTTTATAAATATATGGCTCGACCTGTATCTGCTGTGATGAGATACGGGCGCGGTACGACGAATATTCTCAGCTTAACTCTCCTCGTTTTTGTACTTGTATCAGCCCTCATGCCAACTGCATCTTCACAATCCAGCGATCGTATTCAAATCTATTATGTTCATAGCAAGGAATGCCTGAGCTGCGAGCAATCATGGCCGCTGATCCATCAGGCTATCATTGAAGCCTCAAAGCCCGTAGACCTGACGAAGTACGATATCCACACTCGTGAGGGCGCCAGCTTCGCCAAAGCCCATGGGATCGCCTCAGTCCCATCGCTGGTTTTTGACGATGGGGAGACGATCCAGATGGAAAGCTATGATGACGTGAGAGGCTTCGAAGCGGCTGTCCGGGCAAAGCTCATCGATATTGCCGCGCACCCGCGGCCGATCACCGTCTCGAGGAACGTGACGAGGATCGATCCTCATTCCATCGCCATAGACACCGGTATCAGCTGTCACGGAGATCGCCCGGTCTCTGTGGGGGTGCAGAGCATGATCCCGGAGGGCGGCAGACTTGTGAGGGGGGAAGCAGAGTGGAATGGCGTGTTGCAACCTGGGGAAAACCGGCACATCACAGGCACCTGCGAGATACCTCCAGGTACCCGCTCGATTCCGCCGATAAAGACGACGTTCGATGACGGGACTGGCAGCCGAGAGATCGTGGGCCTGGAGACGCCAGTGATCATCCTGCAGGAACTCTCCTCAGCAGGGGTGTACCTGGCGGGGCTGATCGCCGGCATCAACCCCTGCCTTCTGGCGGTGCTGGCGTTCATCGGCACAACGACGATCTCGGATACGGGCCGCCGTACCGCCGTGATATGGCGCATAGGCGCATTCTGCTGCGGTATGCTGGCCGTGTATCTGTTCATCGGCGTCGGCCTAATGGAGCTGATCAAATATCTGCCTTTCGCAGATAGGCTGCTCTGGGGAGCGATCATCCTTCTGCTGCTGGCCATGGGATGCTGGTCATTTATCGACGCATACATGACCGGAAAAGGCTCAGGAAGCACCACGTTCAGGTCAATCCTAGATCGAATACGGCCTCTGTACCTCAGGTTCGGAACCGCGGCCAGCTTCATTGTCGGCGGCCTGTTCGGTCTGGTGAAGATGCCTTGCGTCGGAGGGATCTACATCGCCATCCTCGGCGCCATCCTAGAGTCAGGCCAAACCGAACAAGGCCTGATCCTACTCACGATCTACAACCTAGGCGTGATCACGCCAGTACTGCTGCTAGGAACGCTGATCACGGTCGGGATGAGCCCAGGGGCCGTAAACCAGTTCAGACTCAAGCACCGAATAGGATTAAAAGTATTTACCGGCACCCTACTGATATGCATGGCCATCGCGTTCCTACTCAAGATCATATGAGCCCACACATATACATGCGCGCCAATCCAATCAATC
>DATHCY010000117.1:0-29781 GCA_035319305.1 Methanocella sp. | reverse complement strand
TGTCGGGATGATATCGCTGTCCTTTGGTATCGGCGGCGCTGACTTCCAGGAGATACCGCGGCCGCGCATGTTTAAGCCTCTATGGATGTTCGCCTCTATGGTAGCAGCTCTGGTTATCTCGATGATCATCGTCCTTCCAGTAATAGCCTACGAAGCCTTGAATGTTTTCAGCGCCGTCCTCCCGGAAGGACTTCCTGCGCCGCCGCCACATTATTATCTGTACCTCGCGTGGGCCGTCAGCGGGCTGCTGGCGTTGACTACAGTATCCATTGGTTATCTTATTTCGATGAGAATGGCAGATAAGCTATTCAGCGGTATGGATCAGTGAATTAGACCTGTTTTTAATCTGGTTATTGTGTTTTGTGTCTGCTGGGATGATCGATTAGCTAGCCTCTTTGCTATGGGTTCCCGTGGGTGGTACGAAAGCACAAAACAATTTTTTTTGATGGGCGAGAAGAACTCGGATAGCTCCAAGGTTCGCTGTCGAACCGCTAGCTGATTAAGATCACCATTAGTCGCTAATGGCGCTATTGGGGATTATGGAGTCGAAGTCCGGGAACCGCTGTTGCGTGCATAAGGGATGTTGGATTCTTTGGATGGTGCGAGTCGAGTGGGTTGCTATGCGGGGTTCGTCGTCTTGCGTACGTTTTTGAATATGTCGCCGTGTCCGGGGATGATATAATCGGCCTCGGTGGTGAGTTTTTTCATGCTTGTGATGGCGTCGTCTATTGATGTGAAGTCTTTGTTCTGGGACCAGGTGGTTTCTGTGGCGTAGAAAGCTGGGGTGAGGACAGCGTCACCTGCGGCGGCCACGGTTACCTCGCCGACGCCTAAGATGCGCCCGCCTGAATCGGTATGGATCGAGCGTCTGAGGCGGTCTGTGTTGAAGATGACTGATGCGTGGTGTCTGGTATGCCCTGGAGTATGGATTACCCTGACGCCGTCCGCGATTTTCTCCCCGTCTTGAACTCCTGTCACCTTGATCTTGACTCGGGAGAGCGCGGCTTCGGAGGTCATGATGGTGCTGTTCCTGAACATCTTGTAGTTTCCGAAGTGGTCCACGTGCCAGTGGGTAATAAAGAGGATGTCAATGTCGGAGGGTTTCAGCCCTTGTAACTTGAGCGCGTGCGTTAGGCGTTTGCGGTTTTCCTTGACGTTTTCGTCGGTGAGTGTATTGTCAAAGTCGAAACCTGTGTCCACGAGGATCTTGGCGTCAGACTCGATGTACGTGACGGTAGATCCGCAGCCCAGTCCTGCGAGGTTTTTCAGCGCCATGAGCTTCGAGTCAACCGGCTCAAAACAATCAAAGGGAACACTTCCCTGCTTAATGATTTTGAACGAACGTACCGACATCAAAAGAAATGATGAGCTACGCCTTAAAATACATTGCCCTGCTCTGGCGGCCAACCATGGTGCCAGATGATAGGTTCCAAATGCGACTTTTCAGTATTAAAACCAATTATAAGTGTATTGATTTTTTGAGGTCTGCGGTGCCGAAGATGTAGACTCGGTCGGATATCTTTTCCAGGCCTCCCGCTTGGTCGTTGCCAACTATCACGGTGAAGATCTGGCTGTCCCGGTTCGATTTCAGGCTGTGCCAGCGGTCGATGATGTCAGGGTCGGTGAGCTGTGACATGCCATCCGTAATGAACAGCAGATCGGCGTGCGTAAAGCGGGTGCGTTCAAGCGCTTGCAGGCCTGTGCTGAGGGCTGTATCGAAGTCGGTACCGCCGCCGAATGTCGAGCGCAGAAAGTCTAGGAAGCCGGAAAATGGGCGGGACGGTAGCTCGATCTCGGTCACTTGTCCTACCGACGAAAATAGGGCTACGATCATATTGCGGCCATCCTTTAGGAGGCTGCGGGCGACTGCCAGTACGATCGCCTTTGCTATTATGCCCGGGGCTCCGTCCATAGATCCTGACGTGTCCACCAAGGCTATGACAGGGCCTTTCTTCTGCTGATTCTCCTCCACCGTTTTTCCTCGGTCATGCAGCTGGTAGGTGAGTAGCTTGCCCTCGGAGAGCCGGGCGAAGAACAGGTATTTGAGAATGTCGTCCTGGAGTTTGATGAGTTCGGAAGGCAACATGTACGACACGTCGCTGGAAGTGATGATTGAGTGTATTTCAGACTTTCCTGTTCGCAGCACCTGTTTACCTGCGGAACTGCATTTTGATGAGGCCCTACCCAGGTCGTCGATCATCTCTTTTATGCTGCGGCTACGGCCTACGATGTCCGAGTACCTTTTGATGTTATGGATATCTTCGTGCTGCATATCCATAATGGCGTGATCCCAGCCTCTTCCGGAAGTTAGCAGGTCAGTGATCTCGATCGCATCCATGCTTTCAGAGATCTCGTCGATCAGATCTTCCAGGCGCGGCAGAAATCCTTGGTGTGCAATCCGGTGAACTAGTCTGATACGATCGTCGTCCCTGTAGAAGCCCCTTTGTGCGTGGTCAGCGCTCATCGGGTTGTCGCCAGGCTTTCTTCCCCACAGTGAAAGGGTTTCTGCGATCATCATGTTGAATGCGGTGATCGCTTCAATCCCTCCTTCGGGGAGCTGGCCATTCGATACTTGGTCAATCGTGTCGAGTAATGCCTCGAGCGTTGAGCGAAGGCAGAGAAGTGCGATCATACGGTTCCTGGAACATAGCGATTTCAGCACCTCCCATGTTTCGGTGTTGCGCGCTGCGTTTAGTATATAGAACAGCGGTCCAAGCCGGCGGGCGGTCTGGTCATGGTCGCGGATCTCCAGGGTTTCGCCTGTTACAAGTTCACTTGCCAGCAGTATGGCGATAGCCTCGCGAAGATCGCGTGGAGTGGCACGTGGCACGGCGATCGCTTCGCGTATGCCTGGCATCGCGATGATCTCGAGGAGCTCCTTCTCATGGGATTTCATCAAGCTACGCTACCTCCTTACTAATTCGATGATCGTAGGGACGGATGCTTCCTGGTCGCTAGTTCACTGATTTGGCGGCATTCCTTCTGGGCGCGGCTTCTTTCGACTTCTTCAGCTTCTGGTGTGGTGTCCGATGATCGTCTCGATGGCTGACAGGGTTTTTCCCATTCTCTCGATCTGCACGGATCTGGCCTCATAGCAGTCTAGAATGCCTGCCATGTCAGCTGTCGAGATCCATTCGCTCTCGCGGAGCAGTGCCTGCAGGCGGTCTCTGTCGCTGATCACTCGTCGTTTCAGATCAGTGTAATGTGCTCTCAGGTCTGCGTAATCTCGAGCGCATTGACGCATTTGCTCCGGCAGGATTTCCACGAAACTCCATCCGTGCTCATCTTTGAACATATGTAGCAGGTCGTCGTATGGCAGAAAGCGTAGGTTCAGGCTGGTCCGATATGGATCGTAGTACATGTGGTCAGGGTACAGCTTGTGATGTGCTGAGAGCAGCTTTAGCGTGTCGATCATCTCGTTGCAGTCATAGCAGCGGACGGCGTATGGGAAAGGTTGATCTCCTGACCGGGAGATGAATCTGTGTAGATCACTGATCTGATCATTCAGCTTCTCGATGCTTTCTCCGCCGGTGATTAGCAGATCGAACAAGCACTCTTTGATTTCTGCTCGTTGCTCCGGCCGGTCCCATGCCATGTGCTGGAGGATGAGGATCATGGAGCGGTCCACCGAAGGCCGGTCTGATGCGGCGGCGGCCACCTTTAGCACCCGGACCATCTTCTTCCACCGCCGGTCTGATATACTGACCTGTCGGGCCGCAAGCTCGCGCCTTGCGGAGAGCACGGTCGTCATCGTATCGGCGTCCACGGGCAGTTCCTCTGCCTTTCCCTGGAGTTTGAGTATCGTCTTGACGGAGAGCCGCATCTGATCAGGGATTTTTGTCTCGGCGCCAAATAGCATCTCTTGAAAGTTAGCTTCTTCCTGTATTGGGGTAACCACACAGCGGAACAGAAACCGATCGTACAGCGCTTCCAGGTTTTCATCGGCCGGCAACTCGTTCGAGGCGCCGAATACGGAGAGCAGAGGCACGTCGATCGCATTCCGACCGTTATGGAACTTCCGCTCGTTTAGTATGGTGAGGAAGCTGTTTAGGATCGAGCTGTTGGCTTTGAAGATCTCGTCGAGAAACGCGATATGGGCTTCCGGGAGACGCCCCTCGGTCTTACGGATGAAGTCGTCTTCTTGGAGCGCCCTGATCGATAGCGGCCCGAATACTTCCTCAGGGGTGGTGAACCTGGTGAGCAGGTAGTAAAAGTACTTGCCATCGATGATCTCGCACAGACTTCGTGCGAGCATGGACTTGGCGGTTCCCGGAGGGCCCAGGAACAGGACATGCTCGCCGGAAAGGATGGCCAGTAGGGAGCAGTTAATCTCAACAGACCGCTCCTTAAAACGCCGCCCGAAGGCCGTCCGTATAGCTGCTATATCCAACGTCATGTAGTATCACTGCCACTATCCATATTTTATCCGCCCGTGATCCTGATCAGGGAAGGGTAGACATGCGTAGATGAATCCGGCCAGTATTTAAAAAAGATCTGTGCATTTTCCGGCGTGTATCAACTTCTATACTCTTGCTGACCCTCAATCAGGCCGATGATCGCCTCGATGTTGATCGCTGCCTCAACGATGTCGGCCAGTTCATCGAACGGATCTAATGATGCCTCAGCCTGAGTGTATTCGACGCCTTTACGTTCGCAGATGTACGATAGTACTGCATCCCGGAAAGAGGGGTTTTCGAACAGCCCATGCAAGTATGTGCCTAGGATCGTCCCGCTGGCGCTGATACAGCCGTCATCGTCGAAGGCGGGCGCGGGCGATGCTGTCCGGCCCATATGGATCTCATATCCCTTGATTCGGGTGCCGTAGACGCGGCCCAGCATAGGCCCTCCTGCGGTAACTGTTTTTATCGTCTGGCAGGTGCGCTTCTCATACCTGTCAAAGGTCGTTGTGACCGGCAGTAGGCCTAGGCCGTCGATGGCGCTGGCGGTGCCATCCTCAATGCCGTTATCTATGACCTGCAGTCCTAGCATTTGGTAGCCGCCGCAGATGCCTATCACCGGTATCCCATTACCGGCAAGACGGCGGATTTCTCCTGCTACTGGCGAAGCCATCAACGCTTTCAGGTCGCTGACCGTGTTTTTAGAGCCGGGCAGGATGACCAGGTCAGGATCGCCAATGTCGCCGTCCAACGACACGTACCGAACCCGAGCGGCCTGCTCAAGCGGCTCGAAATCGGTGAAGTTGGAGATCAGGGGGAAGCGCACGATCGCGACATCGATGCCCATGGAGTCGTCCTGCCGCTTATCATCGATGGATACCGAATCCTCCGACGGGATCCGTAATCCGGAGTACGGCACGATGCCCAGTACTGGCACGCCGGTCAACCTTTCCAGATCCTTGACGCCTGAGGCCAGCAAAGATGGATCGCCGCAAAACTTGTTGATTATCATGCCCTGGATAAGCCTGCGATCGTTTTCCGGAAGTAGGGCTATGGTACCGTAGAGGCTGGCGAACACGCCGCCCCTCTCGATATCGCCCACCAGCAGTACCGGGGAGCGGATCGCCCTGGCGAGCGGGATGTTCGCGATGTCCCGATCGTATAGGTTGATCTCCGCCGCCCCGCCAGCCCCCTCAACGACGATCACGTCATACTCCCCGGAGAGCTTTTCCAGCGCATTGAGGGCGATCGCCATCATAGCATCGGTGGACTCGTAGTATTCCCCCACCCTCCTGTCGCCGAGGAGTCTGCCTAGGACGACCACCTGGGAGGTCATACCCCCTTTGGGCTTTAACAGCACAGGGTTCATCTCTGCACAAGGCTCGACGCCTGCTGCGAGCGCCTGAACGGCCTGAGCGATGCCGATCTCACTGCCGTCCCCCGTGATCCAGGAGTTGTTGCTCATGTTCTGCGCCTTGAACGGCGCCACCCTGTAGCCTCTGCGCCGCAAGATGCGGCACAAAGCGGTCACAAATACGCTTTTGCCCACGTGAGACTGGGTGCCAAGGATGGTGATATAGCGAGCCATAAGATCTCCAATAGAATTGATGTTGCTAAAGTTAAGTTGATCATATGTGACTGCTCCCAAGGCTAAAGCCTATGGGCTCCACGGCCCGTCGCCGACAGACTGCAATCCCAGCCTGAGAATATTTGGCTGCATTCTCACCACTATCCATGACAACACTGATGATGAGTACAGGCATCAGCAGATACATAAACCCTGCGTTATACATGTAGTTGGCGAAAGTCATCTACATCGCCCATACATGGATGTATCGAGGATGATGTTTATAGCGAGCCAGACCACCCCGACAGCAGCCCTGCCTGGGACTGGCAGTCTGCACATTTTTGAAATAGAGGCGCAAGAAGGTAAGTGTAAAAAGCGCCAGGGCAGAGGGGATCGAGTCGAGCGGCTGACCTGTGTACACTTTCATCGGGCAGAGCAACATCGAGGCCGGAGAGGTCAGCGACCATGGCAGCACGCCATACGACTAGATGGGAGAGCGGCGATTCGCCGTACCTTACCACCCGGTCCGCTGGCGATGTCAAATAACTGCCGTCGCTGACAGCGTGACAATGAGGTTATATGGGATATGTCCGCCCTCTTTGCGTAAAGTTTTAGTTGATGGATGTCATGCCACTTACTATGTCGATCAAGTCAGCCAGTATTGTGGGAGAGAAATTAAGGGAGTCAGGACGCCTTGAGCTGGAGCCTCTCTGCGTTTACAGCCCGGCGGAGATGTCGGAGGGGATTGTGCAGGTATCAGACCTGATCGAGAAGGGAGGTCGTTGCCTGGCGAAAGCGGTGATGCTGGTTGCCGCCGGAGAGGCGGATGCTGTGGGCATCAGCAGGGGCTCGAAGGGCGTCTGCAGAGGGGCGTTGTGTTTCATGGGTTATGCCCCCGTCAGCAAACCGATGATGGCCGACATCGCCGTACGTGGAAAGGATGCTGCGTACCTCAAAGGAACGGAAGGGATCTGCGACAGCACGATCGACAGCATCGGGCAGATCACACCTCCCGGAGATCACATCGTGATAAGCACCTGCGATTTTGCAGGGGATATCGAGCCGCTCTCCTACCTCTGCTTCGGCAACGCAGAACAGATCAGGAACCTCTGCGGACTGATCCACTTCAGCGCGGAGAGCGCTTTCGGGCAGATCGAAGCGCCCTGGGGCTCAGGGTGCTCGCTGTTCGTCACATACCCCGCAGGCATGGCGGCCGGGGCGCCGAAGGAGACCGCGTTCCTCGGCCCTACAGCCGCGGACGGCAACCCGTGGTTTCCCGCTGACACCATGTCACTGAGCCTGCCTGCAACGGTTGCAAATCGTATGGCTGCAGACGCCGATCGATCTTTCGTGATAAAATGCCCGGAGATAGCTTACCCGCCGGAACGGGATAAATCGGTTACGAACGCGATCGCGAAGCTACGCTCAAACCATACAAGAGTACACAAGGACTGACCGACTATGGCTGACCCGATCAAGATCAAGAGTTTTGTGCAGAATGTACTCGGGTGCGGTTGCTCTGAAGAGGTCTTCAAACACATCGAGGACTCACCACAGATATACAAGGGCGTCGGCTATACTAGGATCAACGTAGGAAACAGGCTGCTTGTTTACCTTCTGAAGACCGATGATAGGCATTTCATCGAGCAAGAGATAAAGGGGATCGTCGATACCGGTATCGCCGAGAGAAACGCCACGGGATTCAACCGATTCCGCCTAGCCATCGTGACAACCTACCCTGAGGAGATCGGTGGTCTGGCGGAAGAGATATTCCATACCCTGAAAACGGACGACAGGACTCATATTCATGTGCTAGGAAAAGGACAGGCCGATTTCTTCTGATGATGAGCGAACGATATGCGAAGCATAACTAACCCCGGATAGGTGAACTACCATGCCCTGAAGAACATGGCTCCTATTTCATTGAAAAACACTCGCCATACCTGATGGCAGGTACTAATCCCCAATTCAGGCTCAGGTTTTTCTCCGGTCCGGCAGTTCTGCCCAATGTGATTAACTTGCTCTCCTGCCTGTCCCGCTCCCCCACTCAAACATTTTACAACCGCCAGCACCTTGCAGCTCGTACTGGGTGCTGACATCCATCTTGCTGTCCTCCACTCAAACATTTTACAACCGCCAGCACCTTGCAGCCCTTACGAAGTGATGCTCGAAGGTGTTACGTAATCTGGTAGTGGATAAGCGTTTATCGGTTAAATATCTGATAAGCCAGCGAGACTTGATTTGTCCGCGCCTTTCGGGGCGGGGTTTTCTCTCGCTCTACGCTCATTGTTGATAAAGAGGGTGGATCAAATGGTTATTTCGTATGTATTTTTATCGGTCGGTTCTGTTAGGCAGATCATTTGAAAGATAAATTTTTATAGTTGTTGGACACTGAATATTATTTGCGAAATACAATTTTCGCATAGAGATTAATCAAAAAGAGAGTAATCAAATGATAGATAATAGAAGCAGAGGCCCCAGAAACTTCGATGGGCCCAGAGAAATGCACAAGGCAACTTGTTCTGATTGTGGTAAAGAATGCGAAGTACCTTTTAAGCCCGCAGAAGACCGCCCGGTATACTGCCGTGACTGCCTGCCAAAACACAGGAAGCCCAGGGAAAACAGGTTCTAAAGGAGTGAAACAAATGCGTGATAGCGGATTCAGGGGACCGCGCAGGGACTTTGGCGGTCCCAGAGAGATGCACAAGGCAACTTGTTCTGACTGCGGTAAAGAATGCGAAGTACCTTTCAAGCCAGTCGAGGGAAGGCCTATCTATTGTCGGGACTGCCTGCCAAAACACAGGAAGCCCAGGGAAAACAGGTTCTAAACAGATAAGCCAAAAGCTCATTGGCAACAAATGAAGCCCGACCCCGGCAGATATGCTGCTGACGCGGCCTGATCCGGGGCGCAGCTTCGACGATCACTTTTATTTTCGATGTGGCTTGTGTGTTCGTGTTATTCAGCTACAGCGCTAATCCAAAAAATTTAATATTGTTCAAGTTTAATTGATTTCCCTGCGGATGTCTACCCTGTGTTTATTAGAGAAGAGCTTAAAGAATTGACGTACTGCACCCACGGGGGCAGGCTTCGGGAGATCGCGAAGCGGAAAGGCCTGGATGAAAAGGAGTTGCTGGACTACAGCGTAAACGTGAACCCATATATGGCGATCGATCCCAGTGGAATCCTCATGGAAGCGATGTCCAGGATTACAGAGTATCCCGACAATGGATACGAGGAATTCAGGGGGAGCGCCGCCCGTTTTTGCGGCGCGCACAAAGATAATATCGTACCAGGCAATGGATCGACCGAGATCATCCGGCTGTTTGCGGAGATGGCGATCGAAAAAGGCGATATTATAACGGTTCCATCCCCCACTTTCGGCGAATATGAACAGCAATGCCGCCTATTCGGTGCGCGTATACGCCATGTGAAATATTCCGATATCCTGGATGGGAAGTACGAGTACTTGGACGGAAGCAAAGCGGCATTTATCTGTAATCCCAACAACCCGGACGGTACCCTAATAGGAAGAGGGCAGGTGCTTGATATTGCCGATCATTGTAAATCGAAGCGTATTATGGTCATCGTGGACGAGGCGTTTATAGATCTGGCCGACCCGGAGCAAAGCGTGGCTGGAGAGGTTGAAGCGTTCGATAATCTGCTCGTTCTGCGATCGTTGACCAAGTGTTTCGCAATACCAGGCTTCCGCCTAGGCTTCGGCGTGGTTGGCAAGGCTGATGCGGGACGTCTGAACATCGCGAGGCTCACATGGAATATTGACAGTGTGGCGGCCGATATTGGGGCGTACTACATGGACACGGCCGGGCCCTTACTGAATGACTCTAGGGAGTATGTGCGTCGGGAACGGGAGCGGATGTACATGGAGATCGGGAGGATTCCCGGGCTCCGCCCCTTCAAGGCCAGCGCCAACTATTTCCTCCTTGAGGCGGGCGGTCTAGGATTGAACTCTGGCGAATTCGCAGAAAAAATGCTGGATCAGAAAATCTTGGTCCGCGATTGCTCTTCGTTCAAGATGCCCGGCGACTCGTACGTTCGGCTGGCGGTCCGTACTCATAATGAGAACAATCGGCTGCTAAAGGCTTTAAAAACCGTGGCGGGATCATCGTGATCGCCTTCATGCTGGAAGCGTTTATCCTGGCAGTCCTTCTGGACCTCTTCCTCGGCGAGCCCCAGGTTTACGCCCACCCCGTTGTGTGGATAGGCACGCTCATCGGCTACCTGAAAGAGCACGCTCCCGAGCGATTCCGGACAGCATATGGATTTTTACTGGCGACGATCTCAGTCACATTATTCACAGTGGCAGGCTGCGCACTGAGCATTTTATCCTATAGGATATCGCCCATCTTCTCACTGCTGGTCACGGCGTACCTGATCAAGTCGACCTTCTCGCTGTCATTCCTCTGGAGCGTATCCCGGGAGATCTACGAAGACCTTAAGGCTGGCCGCCGGGAGCTTGCGCGGACAAGACTTCCGGCCTTGGTAGGACGGGATGTTAGCAAGCTCAGCGACGGCATGATGGCCTCCTGCGTGATCGAGTCGCTTGGCGAAAGCTTTGTGGACGGCATCATGGCACCGCTATTCTATTTTGCCATCCTCGGGCTGCCCGGGGCGCTGGCATATCGGGCGATCAACACCCTGGACTCGATGGTCGGCTACAAGGATGAGAAACATCGGGAGATGGGCTTCGCATCGGCAAAACTGGACGATCTTGCGAACTATATACCGGCACGGCTATCAATGATCCTCATCGCCTGCGCCGCAATCATGGGAGGCAGCCCTTCCGGCGCGATTAGGATCGGATTGCGGGACTCGAGAAAACCTCCAAGCATGAACTCAGGTTTTCCAATGGCGTCTTTTGCGGGCGGGCTGAGCCTACGGCTGGAAAAGCTAAACTATTATGTGATAGGCGAAGGCCTGCGTCCTTGCGCGACGGGCGATATCCCGCGGGCCATTTTCCTTAACAGGGCGGCCGCAGCCCTACTGCTGATCATCGCGGTGGCGATCATGGCAGCTTGGGGTCTGCCTTTTAACTGGGGGGTCTTTTCATGGCCGACGATATTCTGAGAGGTTTAAGGGCGGCGATCGGCTTCCTGACTACGCTACCGGTATCGATCCGCGAAGGCGACTATGACTGCTTCGCGGACCGGCAGTACCTCGTGGTGCCCGCCGCCATCCTGATCGGGGTTATCCTGGGAGCGTCTGGGACCGTCCTCCAGTGGCTTCTGCCGCCTTCGTTCGTAGGGATTCTCGTGATCGTCACCCTGTTTTTAATTACGGGCATCAACCACATGGACGGTCTGACCGATATGGGGGACGGGCTTGTCACGTCAGGTTCCAGGGAAAAAAAGATCGCTGCGATGAAGGATGTACATGTGGGCGCGGGCGGCCTGCTGTTCATGGCCATGGACCTTCTGTTCCTCTACGCCCTGATCTCGACGTTCGCCGGCTCGCCAATGCCGCTGTTTATCCCGCTGCTGGTGGCTGAAGTCTGTGCCAAGGTCGCTATGGCTGTGATTATTGCGTTCGGGGAGAGCACTCACCAGGGCATGGGCTCGTATATGATCGAGCGGGCGAATAGGAAGCATTCCATGATCAGCGTGATCGGCGCCTGGATGGTCATCATCGCGATGATGCTCGTCGCAGCGTGGCTATGGAATGGAGGCAGCTCAATTCAGGTTATGATAGCATGCGGAACGGTGATGCTATCACCCCTGGTCACGGCGCTGGCCATGCTGGCCATTGCAGATCGCAACTTCGGAGGGGTGAACGGCGATGTGATCGGCGCTACTAATGAGATCGCCCGCATCCTCGCGCTTTGCGTGATGGGGGTGGTGCTATGGACGCACTTCTGATGGCTGGCGGGAAAGGAGAGCGGATGGGCGGCCGGGAAAAGCCGCTGTCCCTGCTCAAGGGAAAACCCCTGATCGACTACATCATAACGGCCCTGATGGACAGCCCCAGAATCGGACATATATACGTCTCAGTCACGCTGAGGACGCCGAAAACCGGGCGATATATAGAAAACAGATACCGTAGTGAGGACCGGATTTCGACGATCATAACGCCGGGAGCAGGCTATCACGAAGATACAAGACACGCCGCTGAAAAGTTGATGCTATTCCACCCTTTTTTGATCATCTCATCGGACATACCGCTGGTGACACCCGCGACCATCGATAACATCATCGGAAAGTACGAGGCTTCAGGAATGGAAGCGCTATCGGTCCGGCTGTACCGTTCCTGCGTGCCGCCGGAGATTAGGATCGGCACTGTGCTGACTGATCATGGCATCGAGAGCGTTCCCGCCGCAGTCAACATCATCGACGGGCGATACATGGACCGGTATCAGCAGGAACATGTATACATCGTCGATGATCGGCTGTTGGCAGTTAACATTAACTACCTGCAGGACCTGTCGGCCTGCGAGAGGCTAATGAGCGAAAGCAGTTTAAGCCGGTAGAGATAATAACTGCGATAATCGGGTGGATGTTGACCATGGTAAAGAGAACTAATGCTAACTCTTTTGCCCTGAAAAAATGGGTGCTACCATACAAAAATATCGCGGCGGTATGTAACGGCAAAGGTTTAGTTGATATCGTGGAGCACTCTAACTGCTGGGGCGGAGCGTGCTGGGCGGAATACCACTACAAGCTGGCCAGCCCGTTGATCCAGAGCACGAGCTGCTATGGCGACTCAGTGCGGTATAGGGTGAAGGAAGGCGAATCCGAGTTGAACCTTATCCCTTCGGTCGCTGCGGCAGGCATCGAATCGGTGATCGTCGACGATCAAACCGTGTCCGTCACGTATGCCGGGCTGGGCGGAGGCGGCGTAGGCGCTACTATGAGCCGATCGCTGGCTGAAGACGTTATAGAGTATGATTTCACGGAGGCCGGAGGCGGCAAGAAAAGTCGGGGCACGATCGTTCTACCCAGACGAAGCCGGGTCCTTATAGGTGTGGATGATACCGACACCAAAGAGGAGGGCGCAACCTGGTCGCTGGTCCATAACATCGCGACGGATCTGGACTGCAGGAACGCCCGGTACCTGTCTCACGCGCTGGTCCAGCTATGTCCTGTACCCTATAAAACTCAAAACTGCGTGTCCACGGTGGTCGAGTTCGCCTGCATCGACACTGAGCCGCTTATCAAAGACTTTGAGAGACTGCTCCGGAAATACACGCTGTCAGAGAATACCGGCATGGCAGTGTTTCGGAGCTTCAGCGCAGATGTGTTAAAAGATTACGCCAGCCTGGCCAAAGATAAGATGCTGAGCTTGGAGACCGCGGAGGATGCGGCTTCGAAGGCCGGCGTCGAACTGGTCATTCCAGGCAGGGGCATCATCGGCGCGATGGCCTCGCTACCGTACTTCGCGCAACCCCACGAATCCGTTAAGCTCGATAAAAAAACAGGATGAAAGCCGTTGCATTGTTATCCAGCGCTGGATAACAGCAATCTTATTATCCCTTGAAATGCAAATTTTCTCTTATGGCTCCTGTCTCCCTCACCGGCGCGGAAGCGGTACGTGCTGCTGCCGAGGATGCTGCGGTACGTATGGCGACCGGTGTACCCGGATTTCCGATCAATGAAGTTTTTACCGGACTGCAATCGATGGGCATCGCCGGGTGGCAGTTCAACGAGAAGATCGCCTTCGAAATGGCGCTTGGAGCTTCGGTGTGCGGTGATCGGGCTATGGTCGTATCCAAGCATGTCGGCATTAACATTATGGCTGACCCTATGATCATTTCGGCGACCATGGGCATAGGCGAGGGGATCGTGGTCATCGCAGGGGACGATGTCGGGGCGGCGTTCTCCCAGAATGAGCAGGACTCGAGATGGTACGGGAAGCTCGGGGAGATCCCGGTGCTTGACCCGTCATCGCCTGGCGATCTGTACGATGCTGTGGCGGACGGGCTGGTGCTGTCCGGCCAGATCAGCGCGCCTGTGCTGGTTAGGGTGACCGGGCCTGTGCTGGAGATGGCCGGGCCGGTCAACAGGCGAGTGATACAAGGCCCTGGAAAAGCGCCGGACCGGCACATATGGGACTATACGATGCTTGGAAAGCACCAGAAATACCTCCGTGACGGGTGGACCGTAGCTTCGCATAGGGCGCTGTCATCTCCAACGAACAGGATCACTCGCAAGGGCAGGATCGGGATTATCTCGTCGGGCGGCACCAGCGTGCTCGCAAGGGAAGCTGCGGATGCGATGAGACTATCCCATCTCTCACTCGGTTTTATCAACCCCTTCCCGAAAAGAAAAGTGGAGGAATTCGTCAACGAGATGGAGGCAGTGCTGGTCTGCGAAGAACCGTCCCCGTACATCGAGTCGCACCTCTCGACGCCGAAAGTCCGAGGCCGGTTCACAGGACACCTGCCGACCGCCGGACCGCTGGACGTTCAGAAGATCATGGACGCCGTAGAACATATCCTCGAGACGAAGATGATAGCGCCCGTCGAGCCAGAGACCATGGAATCAAGAGACTACTACAGGACCGTCTGCGAAGGATGCCCGTTCGCCCCGGTATACTGGGCGATCAAGTCACTCGACACCAAAGTCGCCAGCGACGTGGGCTGCTCGATCCTAACATCGAACCCCCCATATAGCATGGTGGATGTGGCCTGCTCGCTGGGCTCGCCTGTCAGCGTGGCGTCAGGATTCAGGGAAAAAGGCATCGCAATGCTCGGGGACTTCGGGCTGATGCACACGGGCATGCAGGCGCTGCTCAGCGCAAAGTACCGGAACAAAGATGTGTTGGTCGTCCTGTTCGTCAATAGGAAGGCCGCGATGACCGGAGGACAGGAACTCCCGGACGTCACCGACCTCGTCGTGACCATGTTCGGAGAGCAATGCAAGGTTGTCGAAGCGGCGGGGATCACCGCAGAAATAGCAAAAAAGGAACTCTCAACGATGTTACAGAGGCCAGGCCTAAACATATACCTGGTGCGCGGCGACTGCCCTGAAGGCGCGACACACGGAACCAAATCGCCATAAATGCTGCGATCTGATTTTTCCCCGGAGGACAAGATGATGGCGTGGATAAAAAGCTGGATCTAAGCTATACCACATCTCCGTGGGCATGGCATAGCAAATATGTAGGCTGCTGGCAGATCAAGATACCGATAGGACCGGAAAAGGCCCGTGTTTTCGGCCATGGATGCCTGCTCGACCTAATCAACGATCTCTTTGGCATCACAGGAGACCTATTCTTCCCGACCCAGGTAGAAAACCCCCAAAAGCACGAGCTTTTCGAACGGCCTATGCCGATGCCGCCAGGGATCGTCAGAGAGGCGCTGGATAGGCACTGGTCATTCCAGTTTATTCTGGACGAGAATTACGTTCCCGCCTGCGATATTTATGGCCTATCATATATCCATGTAAACAATCCAGGAGGCGTGGTGCGTGCGCTGGTACCACATGCACTCGGCTTCAAACTAGATTGTACCGGCTGGACCGGTCACGACCCAACAGCTAACCTGACCGTTTACACCAAATGCGATGCATGGCTGGAACGCACTGTAGACGGACTTGACAACTCCGCGATAGGTGTTAAGAACTCAGCCATTTTAACGGGAAAGCTGAAAGAGCTGGAAGAGCGGCTTGCGGGGAACATCATCGAATACCTGACAGAGTTCGAAGAAGTAGAGATCGAAAAGTACTCGATCAGAAGCCGGCCCAGGTTATAAAAGTAGCGTGGCAGCCCGGTATTTCAAGAAACGCTGATTAGCAAAGGTATGTTCATTTTCGCTATTTCCGCCAGTTTTGAATTTCGACAAAGTTTCCTTCAGGATCCCTCGCGTATGCCACGGTAAGCAAACCCAGTTCGGGGTGGTTCTTCTGTACCACTTGGCCCGTCCGCTCTCCTCCATGCTCGATAAACTTGGATAGTAGCGTTGTTACATCATCAACATGGAAAGCGATATGACCGAAACCCGGCCGGTTTATCTGCGGCTCGACACCCCCATATTCCGGAGTATACTGGAAGATCTCGATGGTAGGCCCGTTTTCGCATCCGGGCAGCTGGAGGTGTGCGCCGCGGATCTTGACGCCTTTGATCTCCGTCAATTTTTCTACCCATTCCCCGGATAGATCCCTTTCCGGACCGACGGGCTTGCATCCGAACACTTCGATATAAAAGTTCGCCAGACGTTTCCAGTCTCGGGCGATTAGATTGGTGTGAACAAACCGAATTTGATCGTCCATTAACCGTACATCTGGTGTTACAGGCTATAAACATATCTGTCTCGAGTTAGGGTGTGGTAGCTTCCGTGGCCCGGCTACTCCCCAGAGTATGCTCGATCACATCTCTGAGCTCCTCCCGGCGCAGCGACTTTTTGCATTCGCTCAGCCGCTTGATCTCGCATAGCACTTGGTTGGTCTCTGCCTCGCTCAGGGTGTAGCCCAGCTGCCTTGCCATATAGCAGAGCGCTTTGCCTCCGCTGTGCTTGCCCAGGATGAATTCCCGTGTCCCTCCGACCATCTCCGGGCTGAAGACCTCGTAGGTTCGGTCGTTCTCCAGCAGGGCTGCGATGTGGATGCCGGATTCGTGAGCGAAAGCATGTTCCCCTACGATCGCCTTGTTCTTCGCCACGGGGATGCCCGAGTATCTCTGGACCATCCTCGATAATTCTGTGAGCTTTGTGGTGTCGTATCGGGCGATGCCGTGCTGGATGCGCAGGTTCATGAGCACTTCCTCCAGCGCGGCATTGCCCGCACGCTCGCCGATGCCGTTGGTCGTGGTATGGAGTTGTTTCGCACCGGCTTCCGCTGCTGCTATGGTGTTGGCGACCGCCATGCCGAGGTCGTCATGGCAGTGGATGCAGATGGGCAGCCCGACTGTGCTGCGGACTTCGCCCACCATGAATTTCATGGTGGCTGGGGTCATGATGCCGACGGTATCGACTACGCTGACGTAGTCTGCCCCGGCCTCCTCTCCGGCCTTATAGAATCGCTTGAGAAAATCGAGGTTGGTGCGGGTGCTGTCTTCCGGAGAAAATCGGACGATGAGGCCGTGCCGTTTGGCGTATTCTAGCGCTTCTATTGCGCAGGCGATGATCTCGTCCGGTGTCTTCTTGTGCTTATATTTCATGTGTAGATCGGAGGTCCCGATGAAGAGGCCTACCATGTCGGCATCGCAGTCAAGCACGGCATCGATGTCGCCCTTTACTGCCCTGGAGAGGCAGCAGATCTTCGCGTTCAGCCCGAGCGAGGCGACAGCTTTGACGGATTCTTTTTCTTGCTGGGATGTGGCGGGGAAGCCCGCCTCAATGATCTCGACGCCGACCTCGTCGAGCATGCGGGCGATGTCGATCTTTTCTTCTTTCGGAAAGGCGACGCCGGGCGTCTGCTCCCCATCCCTGAGTGTAACATCGCAGATCTCGATTTCGCTCAGTCCCGTGGAAATGTACTTGGTCCACTCGTTTTTCGAGTATCCAGGCATCATGTACTGTTGCACCACCTGCGCATGCAGAGATAAAAATATTGCTAACGATAATTTCGCTACCGAAATTTTCGCTCACAACGATAAATCTATTATGTCCTGTATACTAATAATTTTCCATCACGATCTGCGAAGGTGTGACGACCCTTGGGAACCATAAGCGAACTAATACTGGGCAGGGCATCCGGGAAACCAGCCGCTGCCGGCGACTTTGTGATAGCGAAAGTGGATTTTGCCATGAGTCACGACGGCACTTCGGTGCTTGCTGTCAAGGCGTTCAAAGAGATGAGAAGCGAAAAGGTCTGGGATCCCTCCCGGATCATCATACCGTTCGATCACCTGGCACCGGCCAATAATGAAAACACCGCGCTGCTCCAGCGAGAGATCAGACAGTGGGCAGCGGAGCAGGGGATATCCCACCTGTACGACGTGGGCGAGGGCGTCTGTCACCAGCTGCTGTCGGAAAAAGGTTTTGCGATGCCAGGTAAGGTGATTGTGGGCGCCGACTCCCATTCCTGCACCTACGGTGCCTTTGGGGCCTTTGCTACCGGGGTAGGCGCCACCGATATGGCGGAAATTTTTACCTCGGGCAGACTGTGGTTCAGGGTTCCGGAGACGATCAGGGTGACGGTCGACGGGGATCTACCTATCGGAACAGCCTCCAAGGATGTGATCCTGCGTGTCGCGAAGGAGCTGCGATCGGACGGAGCCACGTATAAGGCGATTGAATTTTACGGTACGACGATTGGACAGATGCCCGTAGCAGGCAGGATGACGTTATGCAACATGGTTATAGAGATGGGAGGCAAGGCCGGGATCGTGCCTCCGGACAGAACGACGCTTGAGTACCTCGAAGGTCGGGCGGTGGAGGCGTTCGAGCCAGTTTATGCCGGCAGGGATGCAGTATACTGCGACGAGTTGCACTTGGACGTATCCGGCCTGCAGCCCCAGGTGGCCTGTCCGCCCGACGTGGACAATGTCGTGGGTGTCGAGGAGGTGGAAGGCACCCCGGTCGACCAGGTGCTCATAGGCTCCTGTACCAACGGCCGCTACGAAGACCTAGCTGCTGCGGCAGGCATATTGAAAGGGCGGACTGTGAAGTGCCGCACATTGATCGTACCTGCGTCGAGGAACATCATGATCCGGGCGATAGAGACCGGAATCGCGACGGACCTGCTCAAGGCGGGAGCCACCATCTGCAATCCTGGCTGCGGACCATGCCTTGGAGGACATCTCGGGGTCATGGCCGAGGGAGAGGCGTGTATGGCCACTACCAACCGTAACTTCAAAGGGCGTATGGGCAAAGGCGCAGATGTTTACCTAGGATCGCCGCTCACGGCGGCTGCAACGGCTATCAACGGCAGGATCGCCGACCCGAGGCGGTACCTATGAATTTTAAGGGTCGGGTATGGGTATACGGCGATAACGTGGACACGGATGTGATCATCCCCGGCAAATACCTGCGTAGCGCTGATTTCAGGGTCTTCGCAGAGCATGCCATGGAGGGCATCGATCCGCAATTCAGGCCGGAAAAAGGGGATATCATCGTCGCGGGGAAGAATTTCGGCTGCGGCTCGTCCAGGGAGCAGGCACCGTTGGCTATCAAGTATGCGGGCATTGACTGCATTATAGCGAAGTCGTTCTCGCGGATCTTCTTCCGGAACGCGATCAACGTCGGCCTACCTATTATCGAGGCAAATGTGCATGATATCCTGCATCGTGGCGATGTAGTCGAAGCCGACCTAGAGGGGGGTTTTGTGGTTGCTCATGGCGAAAAATATCCTGGTACCAAGCTTCCGGGATTCCTGAAGGAAATTCTGGACGCGGGGGGGTTGGTAGCTTATCGGAGGGATGGAAAATGAAGATCGCGGTTGTCCCGGGGGATGGGATCGGCAAAGAGGTCTTGCCAGTTGCATATGCGGTGTTACAGACAGTAATGCCGGGCGCAGAGTACGTTCCGGTCGATGTGGGATACGAGCGATATCGGCGGGAAGGCGTGGCCGTAGCGCCCGAAGATCTGGAGACGATCAAAGGGTGCGATTGCGTCCTGTTCGGGGCGATCACTACACCGCCAGGCAAGCCATACAGGAGCATCATCCTGACGCTGCGGAACGAACTGGGGCTGTATGCGAACATCCGCCCGTTCCGGTCGTGCACGATATCCCCGCGTAAGGTCGATTTTACTATCTACCGTGAGAATACCGAGGACCTATATGCGGGAATCGAGGAGATCTCGCGTGACGAAGCCAGGTCCGTGCGGCTGATCACCCGGAAGGCCAGCGAGCGCATTGCCCGGGCTGCCTGCAGTAAGGCTGGGATTAAAAGGCTTACGATCATCCACAAGGCCAATGTGCTAAAGTCGGACGAGCTATTCAGGGATGCTTGCATTGCTACGGCTGAGTCGATGAGAATACAGTACGA
Source organism: Methanocella sp. (assembly GCA_035319305.1). Lineage (GTDB taxonomy): Archaea > Halobacteriota > Methanocellia > Methanocellales > Methanocellaceae > Methanocella_A. Next base: position 9,938 of record DATHCY010000117.1, on the reverse strand, counting down.
GGAGATGCTGGTGGATACCGCGGCCTATAACCTGATCCGGTCTCCGGAGATGTTCGATACGATCGTCACGACGAACATGTTTGGGGATATCCTCTCGGATGAGGCGGCGGCGCTTATAGGAAGTCTTGGCATGTCGCCGAGCGCCAACGTCGGAGATCGATACGCGCTCTTCGAGCCGGTGCACGGCAGCGCGCCCGATATCGCGGGTAGAGGGGTGGCAAACCCGTTTGCCGCCGTGCTCAGCGCTAAGATGATGCTGGAATGGTTGGGCAGGGTAGAACAGGCCCTGGCGGTACAGAAAGCAGTCGATCAGACGATTGAAAGTAAAATACTCACCCCGGACCTTGGGGGAGGGTTCTCAACTGAGGACGTTCGGTCCGCAATATTGAAAAACTTGGAGAGTATCTTATGATCTTCCCTTCTCACTGTCGGTTTGTTGGCGTCGTCACAAGGTACGCTAGAAAAAATTATCGTCCGGACGATGCGCTGTATTTCTCCTCGCAATACATACTGGTCTTCCAAGCCCCTGACAGGTGCGAAGTCCACGAGGTGGAGTGCACTGGAGAGGGGTTGATTAGGAGAAAGAGATCCTCGCAGATGATTTCAGGCGCGGACGAGACGCTTGTCTATGGTCAACTGGTGGATATCAGCAGTAGAGGGGATCTGATCCGGCGGGCTGCAAATTTATGCAAAAATGGGATCACTACGGTGGTCTTCAAGGGCGTGGACCGTCACTTCACGTTCGTCAAAGACCCGGACGTGAAGGTACTGACCACTGTCGAGGTATATGATGTGGCCCCGCCTGATCCCGCGTGGCTGGCCTATAATATTAAAAGGCTTGACGATGCTGGCGTCTTCGGCGAACTAATGCTTGATTTCGATTATCATATCTTGGATCTTAGGGATTATGAGGATCCGGGGCGGGCTACGATATTCCCATGCTACGCGTCCGGGCTTACCGGCCTATTCCTTGACTCGCTGGATGCTGAGCCGCAGGACGATATCAGGCTCGTGGGCTGCAACACGTCGAAGCTGGTGTTTGAGGCTCGCTACCCGTCCAAGAGGTATGAGCATGTGAATATCTGCCCCCTCTCCACTAGAAGACCGTCGAAGCCGTTTATCCTCAGATGCTGCCAGTCGGACAAGCTTGGACTAAAAAATATTGATGGTGTACCGGGCGTTGTCGTGCACTGGGGGGCAAACCCGGGGGAGATCCTGGAGGCGGTCAGGCAGCTGGCCAAGATGGCGGGAAATGCGGGTGATACCGGGGATATCGGCCTGTCTGATTCGCAGTAATATTTTGATAGCCTGCCGTAGCTGCAATACAAAACTCATATATTTATATTAACATAATCATATATTACTGTGGGGTATGACCTGGGGTGACCTCACTATGGCCAATGTCTCTGATCGGTATCCAAACCTGTGGATTGCTGGCAAGGTAGTTTTCCTTCTTGCACTAGTGCTGGCGGCGCTGATTCTGATGAGCATGCTGCTGCTGGCCGGATCCATCCTATATCTAGCTGTAACTGGAGAGAAGCCGGGCAACGCCCCGGAGGCAGCGATCTCGGCGCTAATGGACAATGTGTGGGTCAGCGGCTCATTCCTGATAATCCAAAATATCGTGCTGTTACTTATCGCTATCCTCTACACTAGATTTGTGGATGGGAGAAAGGATGTGCTGCATGCACTGGGGCTCCGGCCCGAAGGTAACTCGATCCAGTATTTTACTGCAGGTGCGCTGATCGATCTGGCATTCACCGTGACCCTGATCTCCATCCTGGCGATTACAAGTATCTCCTCGCTGAAATCGACGGGGCTGTCCACCTATGGCATGGTACCGCTGATCTCATCGCTGGCAGCCATTGCAATTGGAACACTATTGGTCGGTTTCGGGGAAGAGGCGATTTTCCGCGGATGCCTTCAACGCATGCTGACGGATAGATATGGGGCCGTCACGGGCATCATAGCCACCTCGATTGTTTTTGCACTGTTCCATACTCTGACCCCGTTCTCAAGGCTGGGGCCGTTGTATATTCTGGGCGTCTTCGGGCTGTCGCTGCTGCTTGGCTACCTGTTTCTGATTACAAGATCACTTTATGCCAGCATAGGCTTCCACTTTTTTCAGGATTTCCTATCGTTGCAGGTCTTCAGCATCTCGGGCGAAAGTACGATGGGTGCCCTGCCATTTTTCACTTTCACGAAGCCCGGGGAGATCTTTATCCACGGCTTCTTTCTCGGCTCGTGGGATGACCTGATCGGCGTCGGATTGTGTTTTGGCATGCTCGGCCTCCTGTATTTGTACAGGAAGATCATGGTCAGACCCAAGTAAAAGAGAGGGGTCCCGCAGCCTCACTGCGGGACGAATACGTATGTCAGCGACACTGATGCCTGCACTTTGGTCTGTCCGGGCGATATGGTGGTCGGAGCTACGGCCTTATCAGTCATACCGGCTGTAGACAGCCCCTCGAAGGCGACCGGATAGTAGGAGCCGGACTCCGAGATTGTCTTCAGCCTGTAATCGGTCACACCTGCAGACGTGGCCATGGTCTTTGCCTTGCCAGTGCCGTCGGCGATGGCCTTCTGCAGCGCCTCATTATAGACTTTCGACTGGAGATCATCGGACAGTGAGAAGGTCACGCCCTGGATCTGGTTGGATCCTGAATTATACGCTGCGTCTACCACAGAGCCTGTCTTTGAGAGATCGCGCACCGTTACAGTCACTGTATTGGTCGCCGTGTAGCCGGAGATGTTCTGACTGACCGTTACCGGCATGCTCGCAGAGTAGTATTCGGGGTATGTTGTCGTATACTTCGGCTGGACCGATACTTGGGATGTCTGGATGTCTTTGTCGGCGATGCCGAGTCCCTTAATCGCCCTGACCACGGCGTCCATCTTGTTGGCGTTGTCCGCCATGGCCTGAGTCGATGTGCTTCCTTCAGTAACTACACCCACTGTAATCGTAGCGATGTCGGGGTTGGCATAAACGTAACCGTTGCCATTCGTTGTGATCGTTCCGGTATATTCCGAGAGATTAACTTCATTGCTGGATCCGCCGACTGCAAAGGTATTGGCTGACACAATGAGCACAATGCACAATGCCAGCAACCCACCGCAGACGAACAGGAAACCGTTCTTGAACTGCATATTCTCACCTGAGCTAATATACAGTTCGGAATGTATTTATGCCTTGTTTAAGCTACGGATTGGTTCGTAGCTACCGATATTGTTCCCTGCATCAATAAAATCGGTGGCTCACACTTTTTTTCATAATATCGATTCATCCGATCCACTGAGCAAACTCGTTTTCGGCTTCCCTAATCTCCGAATCGGTGAGGCCTCGATCCCTGCATTTCTTCACAAAAACAGCGCGGGGCACCCGGCCATGGTACGCTTCCTGCAGGTAGTCTATGGTGTGTCTGGCGATCTCCATTATATGTTCTTGGTCGCCCGCGGATTTGCTTTTAATGGGAGTGTAGGACTCGATCGAATCGACAATTTTAATGCCGTCTATAGTGGCGGTACTTTCGCCGCTGAGATCCTCAATATTCTCGATCATCGAGCTGACGTACGAATCTGCGGACTTAAGCCCGCGCCTAGATTCCACATACCTCCAGGCCTTATCGCTCAGCACGACTGCATGTGACATACTGTGCCGTTTGTTCGGCTTATAGAAATCGTTTCTGCTTCCGTTCTTATCCAGGCCTTCGGATGATCTTCAGGTCGAGCACCCGGCTGTCTGGACTGTAGAAGATGACCGTATCATCAGTTGTCCTGACGATGTCGATCTCAAGGAAGAGCAGGTCCAGATCGATCAGCCGGCCTTCAAATCTCAACGCAAATCGGATCAGGCAACCCCCCGCTCCAAGGTTCACCAAGTTTCCGGCGAAATCCTCCCTGGTGCCCGGATAGGCGAAGATGTTAACGCCCAAGGCTTTCACGATATATGGCTCGATCAGGTCCAGCGCATTCTCATGCGGCAATTCCATATGCAGTACTATTTACCGCCAAACGATAAAATTTCACCCCTTGAAAATTTTAGCCCAATACACCCCTTATTTTCGAACTATCACCATTTATCACGGTAAAAAATCAAAAAAATATTATCAATAGCATCAGATATATATACAAAAAGTAATATATCATGTATCAATGAAGGTGTTGGACAGTACTATCAGGGCCTACCGGCTCGATGGGGATACGATCTCCGATGCATCGATGGAAGCTGTGCTAAACGCGGCTTACGCCATTCTGGCCAACAATGACGAGATTGTCCCACCGTTCGACGAGTGGACCGAGGAAGAAAATTACAGCGGTACAGAGAAGGTGCTGAGATATTACACCATAACCGATACCGGCAAAGAACTATGCATATCATTCTCATTTGCAGAAAGGATCGCCAGGATCATGCTACTGACCGGCGAAGACGAGTGCTATGTTGACGATCAACTGTTCTGCACGCTAAGGTCGGAAAAGAAGTTTGCCATAGAAGAATGGCTATAGCCACCAAGCTCAAACACACCCCATTTCACCCTTTTTCGATTCCATTCGCTACGTCAAATAATTGGCTATAATTGGCTATAATTGGCCATAATTGGCTATAGCTCGTTTAATGGGGGATTAGGTCTTTATCACCTTCCTCGTAGATAAGGCGAATATTTATCGGCATTTTTAACCTGTATAGGCAATGACTAGTTTATCGATTATTAGACTAAGGTTAGTCTATATTCAACAGCAATTTCATTTAACTATCCGCTTTTCCATACCAGGATAGTATCACGTTAGGATTGCGTACTGGCGCCTTCAGGTTGGATTTCGAGGGGTATCCGAAGATGAGCGGCGCCACGAGTTTATGGTCGTCGGGCACTTCGGCTTCATTTAAGAATTCCCGGTCCGAACCCAGCGCTCGTGCCAATCCTATCCAGCAACTGCCGACGCCGAGCGACCAAGCGGCGAGCATCATGTTTTGAGCAGCCAAGGCGCAGTCGGACTCGGTGACGGCATCGGGTGAGGAAAACACCAGGATCAGCACCGGCGCGCTGTAGAATATATCGGCTTTTGGGTTTGATAGCCACTTCACGAACCCATCCATACCCGGAGCTTCCCTGAAGAGCCTGAGAAACCCTATCCTCGCTCTCTCGGCGCACTCAGCTACACGCTGTCGGTTTTTTATGATCACGAAGCGCCAGGGTTGCTTGTTGACAGCCGTTGGCGCGAAGATACCTGCCCGAACGATCTCTTCGATCACTTCGTCCGGGATATCCTGTTCAGTAAAATTACGCACGGATCTGCGCGAGTAAATGTTATCGAGGACCGAGTTGTAAAAATGGTTGCTATTCTCCGGAATGCTTATCAGTTTCTGGGCTTTGCGATCGATTAGTGTGATGTTCTCATCGGTCATGGTATCACCGATTACTGATTAACAAACCAACATATTTATACATATCGATATGTCGATGTATCCATAACTCTAAAATACAAGCAGTTTCAGCACCACGGAAATGACGACAAACGCCGCACCACGCCAGCGATCATGTTGTTATCTCACCCCGCCTGAAATCAATTACGCACAACGCATAGATCATCTCACGAATGCACAAGCATAGATCATCTCACGAGTCATGTCAATAGAAGCACCTGACATTTGACACCCTGTACCCTGGCATCCTTATCCCGCGGGCGAACCTTTATATCCTTCAAGGGCCTGTCTTTAACGTATTTACCTGTACCCCGACGTACATTTTAATACATGGTGATAATATGGCTACCGATGTAATAAAAGTCACTCTTAACCCCGAAGAGGTCCCGGACCGCTGGTACAACATCACCCCCGACCTGCCGGAAAAGCTCCCACCTGCCTTGCACCCGGGAACGAAGCAGCCGCTAAAGCCCGAGGAATGGGAAGGACTGTTCCCCAAAGCTATCATCAGACAGGAGCTATCGGAAGAACGATATATCCCAATCCCGGGAGAGGTCCGGGAAGCCCTGGTCGCTATAGGCAGACCGTCTCCGCTCCATCGGGCGCGGAGGCTGGAAAAGGCTCTGGACACGCCCGCCCGAATATACTTCAAGCGAGAGGACCTATCCCCCGCCGGGTCGCACAAGCCCAATACCGCCATAGCCCAAGCGTATTACAACAAGATCGAAGGGGTCGAGCACCTGACCACTGAGACGGGCGCGGGCCAGTGGGGCTCCGCGCTGAGCGCCGCTTGCGCACTATTCGAGCTTAAGTGCACAGTATTCATGGTTCGCTCCAGCTACAACAGCAAACCATACCGCAAGTATGTCATGAAGATGTTCGGGGCGGACATCCACCCGTCCCCCAGCGACGTGACTGAGTTCGGCCGCAAGATCAACAAAGACGACCCCGACTGCCCAGGCAGCCTGGGGATAGCCATCAGCGAGGCCGTCGAGACGGCCGTCAAAGGAAAGAAGACCAAATACTCGCTCGGCAGCGTCCTCAACCACGTCATGCTGCACCAGACCGTCATCGGCATCGAGGCGAAAAAGCAACTGGAGAAGATCGGGGAAAAGCCGGACATTATGATCGCCTGCGTAGGCGGCGGCAGTAACTTCGCCGGATTCGCATTCCCATTCATCCACGACAAGCTCAAAGGCAAACTGACGGACACCAGATTCATCGCCGCGGAACCCGAAAGCGTGCCCTCCCTCACCGGCGCGGGGACCGGGACATCAAAGTACGACTACGACTTCGGCGACACCGCCGGCATGACCCCGCTGCTCAAGATGCACACCCTAGGCCACGACTTCATACCCCAGGCCATCCACGCCGGAGGTTTGCGGTATCACGGCATGTCACCAATGGTATCGCTGCTATACAAAAACAAGGTGATCGACGCGGAGGCGTTCAGCCAGGAGGAGACCTTCCAGGCTGGATTGCTATTCGCCAGGACGGAGGGCATCATCCCCGCGCCAGAATCCAGCCATGCTATCGCCTCAGCGATCAACCACGCTAAAGCCGCGAAGAAGACCGGGGAAAAGAAAGTCATCGTATTCAACCTGAGCGGGCACGGACTGCTGGATCTGCAGAACTATGCAGATATGCTAGGGTTTTAGGGGGATAACAACCCCCCAATCCCCGTTTCACCAGGTAGCAAGACGACTTTACACCACCGGAACATATTTCAAATCGCGTAGAAGTCTACGCGATTTTTTCCAGGAATATTTTACGCTCTACCAGGTTATCCGACGAATTGATCAAGCCTGAGACGATATAACCCCCGTCGCCTGATCTGATCAAGGAGAGTACGCGGCCATTACCGATCAGGCCATAATCATTTTTCCAGATCTCCTTGCCGGTTGAATCCGCCCCAATCAAATACAGGTGATACTGCAGGAGCTGATTAAAGAGCTGGGTTTCGTTCGAGAGGATATCCGAGGATGATACGGATGTAAAACTGGGATTCTCGACACAGGCTATCGTATAGCTGCCATCGTCATTCTGGACCATCGCCATACCCTCATTGTCTCCTGAGCCCTCATAGGTGCGGTTCCAGACCTCATCGCCATTCACGTCGGTTTTTACCAGCATGACATTCGAATTTATTGACACGGTTGTTACGTTTGACGAAATGTTCGTCGAAATCGAGCTAGAGGTGCCGGTCAGGGCATAGCCGCCGTCACTGGTCTGGATCACCGCATAGCCTATACACATGTTAGTAGACGTGTTACTCGCAGCGATAAAGCTGGGCATGTACGACTTATTCCACATCTGGTTTCCATCTTTGTCGATTTTGATCAAAAACGGTTTGAATTCACTGCCCACACCGTTTCCGACGACGACATAACCACCGTCTGACGTGATAATTAACGAACGACCGTTATATGACTCGTAAGTTTTCGACCAGATCGTCTTGCCATTCGCACCGATCTCAGCCACAAGTAGCGAGCCTACCAGGTTACCCATGACGATGTAGTTTCCATCTTTCGTCAGAACCAGCGAATTGATCATCACAGAGTTTGAATGAGACGTGTTAAAAATCAACGACGTATTCCACTGCTCATTGCCGCTCGCGTCGGTTTTCAAGAGCACCGGATCCCTGTACGTCTGCCCTGCGATCGCATAGCCGCCATCAGCTGTCTGCACCACCGATGAGGCATAGATGCCGCTTCTATAGGTCCTGTTCCAGACCTCGGCGCCGTTCGAGTCCGTCTTGACTAGATATATCCTACTAGTGTTGTAAAATGTGGTCACATTGTCCGCCAAGATGATCGTACTGCCTGCAATCGCATATCCCCCGTCGCTGGTACGGATGACCGATGGATCGCTGTTAACGCCCGGCCCGCCATAGGTGTGCTGCCACAATAGTTTACCCGCCTGTGCCGCGTGATCGCTGGCGATGGATGCGCCTGTACATCCTGAAACCACCAGGACGGATCCGATCAAGAACGATACGAGAACGATGTTTCTACCTGTCTTGATTCGCTTTAGGGCTCCCATAAGCAGCGACCCAGCAAATAATAATACTATAAGGATAATACCAATATACACAAATAAACCAACCATATTCACATATACCTCTTATCCCTAATAGATAATAGCCATATAAGAATTTATCCATTTTAACACACCCATTTCTCATAAATCAAGAAAAATCCGGTTTATTGCTACCCCGTAAAGCGAAAGATCTCGTTAAATAGGGAACCTGTATATGTAATTACAACCCACTCCATAATATAACGCGTAAGAGGCCTGCGGCTCGAGAGGCGATTGTATGCCCAAAGAGGTTGTAACAGGCCGGGTTGAAAAGCAGAGAGGATCGACATGGGAGTTATGGAACAACAACCGAAAGCAAAGGCAACAACGATGAAGGCAGTCCGAATACACGCATTTGGAGGCCCCGATGTATTGCGTTACGAGGATACGCCAAAGCCGAAGCCCGGATCCGGCGAAGCCCTGGTCCGCATCCGAGCGGCGGGCGTGAACCCCATCGACTGGAAGATCCGCACTGGCTACATGAAAGAGATGATGCAGAATCGACTTCCGCTGACACTGGGGGTGGACATGGCGGGCGTGATCGAAGAAGTGGTCGACGGCATCACAGGGTTCAAGACGGGGGACGCCGTTTATGGCTACCTGGGATCGGCCCAAGGAGGCACCTACGCCGATTACGTGACGGCCGGAGCCTCTGCCCTAGCACCCGTACCTTCGTCGCTGGACTTCGTCGGGGCGGCATCCCTCCCGCTAGTGTCGCTGGTCGGATGGCAGACGCTCTTCGATACGGCCCACCTCGAAAAGGGCCAGACAGCCCTCATCCACGGGGCCTCGGGAGGGGTAGGACACATGGCAGTACAGCTGGCTAAATGGAAAGGCGCCCGGGTCATCGGAACCGCATCCTCAAAGAACGCCGACTTTCTGAAAAGCCTGGGCGTCGACGAGGTGATCGATTATCACAAAACCCGATTCGAAGACGTAGTCCGCGACGTCGACGTCGTGCTAGACACGATCGCCGGCGATACCCAGCAGCGCTCCTATAAAGTTCTGAAGAAAGGCGGCATTATGGTCTCCACGCTGGGGATCCAGAACCCTGAGGAGGCGGCAAAGTATGGGGTCAGCGCGACGGGGTTTATGGCCCAACCGAATGGGGGAGAGCTAGGCCAGATCGCTAGGCTGGTGGATAGCGGAAAGTTGAAGCCGACTGTCACGCAGGTATTTCCGCTGAAGGACGCCGTCCGGGCCCATGAACTGAGCCAGAGCGGCCACGTTAGGGGAAAACTCGTGCTGAAAGTGAGCGACTAGAAAGAAAGGCCGAATGACGTTATTCCGGACTCAAACAGCCGACGCCGCCGATCCCATTATCGGCAGCACTTTCCCCGGAAAAACCATATATTTTTTCGTATATATGTAATGATCTATACCACCAAGATCGGCCAGCAGGACACGTCACATCTAACTATTACCGCCTGTTATTCGCGCA
>DATHCY010000116.1:0-10666 GCA_035319305.1 Methanocella sp. | reverse complement strand
CGCCAAGCTGAAGGCAAGAGGCCTGCCGGCCATCACCTGATCGACCGCACATACGGCCGCTCCAACCGCAAATTTCGCCGCGGTTAGCGAGCCCGAAGTCATCCAGGTGTCAGGGTCCAGCATGCCGGTGCCGAACGCCTCTAATCGACGGAGATAGTCTGGCTTGTGGACGGCGCAGATCTGTTCTTCCAAAGCTTCTTGCGGTCTTATTACACTGATCTCTTTCGTCCTCGGAGACGACGCCAGATGACTCATGATCGCAGTCAGCCTGCGAGGACTCTCCACATGGTTTCCTGATCTGTAGAGGAGAAACTCGGCCGCGCAGATAATACACGGGCCACGCATAACAAACAGTTTCGCCTATGGATATTTCATAATTTCGACGCAGAATGCTACTCCGACTCCATGACTATCGCCTCTGACACTCCCACAGCTAAAGCCTGTGGGTTCCACGGTCGCCACACCACCAAAACTAAGGTATCAGCCCCCGATTTGCAATAATTCCCTATCCTGTTAATCGAAGTGTACTATTGGCGACGGCGTGGAGGAGTTCCGCGGAACAAACCTTCAATATCGTCCGTTGGAGAATTTTGTAGGGTGATCTGTGGGCGTGAGTGGTGAATCTGATGTGGATAGCAATTTTAAGTCTGATGGGTTTGAGGGTTAGATTTTTTCTCCGCGGTTAAAGGGGGGGGTTTGTGGGGTTTCTCGCTCCGTGGTGTTGGTGGTAAATCACTTAATCTATATTTTTTAAGAATAATATTCTGCGGAGGTATCTGCCATTTCTTGATGTAAAGGATCGAGAAATATGGGGTCGTTCATATCTTATAGGTTGAAAACTATTTTGAGATATCTGTGTTCGTGGGGAAATAATAAAGGATATATGTTACAGTTATGTGTATTTTATTCATACATCTAAATTTGATTTATCGAAGAATGTATGCGGTCGTGTGTGGTCGATTTTCGCAATTATTTCGTGATGGTCGGTGTCGGGGTAAAATATTGATTTATCTTTTATACTTCTGTAAGCCATTTTATATTCTTACTAAATTTTATTATCGAGCTCATAGGGGTAAAGTATATATAATAACGGTTGCTATACTACCATTGTCAGAATTCATATAATAAATAATTAATTCTGATTTATGAATAATTTTCAATCGAGGTGGATATAAATGAAAAAACTTACAGTGCCAGTGTTGGATGAAAAGGATAAGGAGTTCGTTGAAACATTAGTAAACGTGGGATTAAAGAGAAACGTCGCCAAGACATTGGTATATCTGGCCAATGTGGATGAGACAATCAGCAGGGATATCGAGCTCGGTGCGGACCTTCGGCAGCCTGAAGTGAGCATCGTCATGAGGGAGCTCAGAGACCAGAACTGGATCGAGGAGAGAGAGATCAAGAAGGAAGGCAAGGGCAGGCCGCTAAAGTGCTACAGGCTGGCCACAAGCATTACCGACATTATCTCCACGCTCGAAGAGCGGAAACGTGTCGAAGCCCAGCTTCACCTAGACAACATCCAGAAGCTCAGATCACTAACCGACAAGTTAAAATAAACGCGGGCGAACAGCCCGTTTTACCAATTTTTCTATTAGCTAGCCACCCTTAAAAATAGGGGTTTATAACAGTTCTTTAACGCCAAGACACCCACCATTCAAACCCGTCCGATGAGCTATCCCGCGAAGGGAGGCACACCCCCCTCTTTGCACTCTCGTTTAGATAAAATATTTAACTGATTCATGCGAAAATCGTCTGGTATGGACGAAAAGGACGGGGATCTCAGGGTCGTGCAGATCGACGACGCAGGCATTGGATCCCCTGTCGGAGGCGCCGCTATAGGGGCATACGAAGTCGAGTCGACCGCTTTCAAGTATGGCATGATCGACGTAGAGTATTTTCAAGACGGCAAATACTCGGGGAAACAGTATCAGAAGCGGACGGTGGAGATCATCGACAACCTTTTTAGAGAGATGGACGTTGCTAAGGAGACATACAGGATCGAGATATGTACAGGACACATTTTCGATAACGTTCGGACCTGGCTGAATGAAGAGGGCTTTGCCTGGAAACCGGTCAAGATCGAGAACCCACTGCAGTTTTTCATCGAGGACGCATTCAGCGACTACTTGGTCAGCATCGGAGTGCCGGAGAGGATCAGGCAAGTCGAAGTGGGGCGCGACCAATTCATGTATCTCTTTAACTGGGTAAAAGAGGACCCGGAGACACGGGTCCGATACTGCAAGACCAGCGGCAACAAATGGAAGACCAAATGGTCACAACGCCTGTACGATAAGCACCGGGTCCGGACTCATTAGCCCGCCCACACGCTCCTCAAAGGTACGTAAAGCCACCGTAAGGCGTATAACCATACGGGGTGAAGCCCACGCCGTAATCTGCTGCATAGCCACCGCCAGGATACGCTCCGAAAGCGCTGACCCCAGGATAGTTATATAACGACTCTGAGACGTGTGTCTGTGGCGGCACGAACGTGCCTCCCGCCGAACTCTGTTCATAGGTCTTAGTGAAGCCCCCGGTCGGTACTAACTGGGCCGCGGCAGGCGCCATGATCAGCACAGCAAAGAGCAGCACAAGGCTGGCCTGAACCAAGTACTTTTTACTAAACTCCATTATACATCCCCTATATACAGTATCAAACGCCCGACTTATAAAATGGTATGCTAAAAATATAACGGCTCTCGCTGCCGATCATCAACCGGCGAATCGGCAGGCGCAGACCATAAGGAATTTAAAAAACGGGGTCGTGTCTGCCCAGGTAAGGAGTGTGCTACCCGCTGAAAAAACTAATGTCGCTGCCGGAATCCAATACTACGATAATGATCATTGGGCTTGTCCTCGTCAATGTATTGTGGGGAGCCTCATCGATCGCGGCCAAGGAGGTGCTAACCCAGCTGAACCCGGTCGAGACGGTCACAATTCGATTTGCGATCGCCTTCGCAGTCGTGCTCGCGGCGGCCCTGCTCTTTAAGCAGGACGCGCTGAAGGTCAGGCTATCCGACATCCCTGCTTTTATATTTCTGTCGATCACAGGGGTTTCGCTACAGTTCGTGCTGCAGGTGTTCTCGCTAGTATATACCACCGTGACCAACTTTTCCCTACTATTCAACCTGTCCACGTTCTTTATCATAATCTTCGGCGCGCTACTGTTAAATGAAGCCCCCAAGAGGAAACAGTTGATCGGGGGGTTGGTCGGGTTTGTCGGCGTCTTTTTGATCGTTGCAGCCGGGACTGTGGACCTCTCGCTCGCACATCTGCCAGGGGATCTCATGGGACTCTCAAGCGCCGCACTCTTCGGCCTGTACACGGTCGCGTCGAAAAAGATCTCCAGGCGCTACAGCCCGCTGACTTTGCTACTCTACACATTCTTCTTCGGCTTAGTAGGCATGCTACCGTTCTACGTGTTCACGACTCCGATGAGGTCGCTGACAACCCTGACCCCCCTCTCATGGGTCTCGCTCGGCTTTCTGGCAATATGCTGCTCCGTCGTGGCTTTCCTAATCTACAACCACGGGCTGGAGAAGCTGCCCGCCTCCATGGTGGGCATGTCCATATACGTGACACCGCTAGCAGGCGTCACGCTCGCCGTGATCCTGCTGGGCGAATCGCTGACGATCTACACCATCGCCGGGGCCGTGCTTATCATGGCAGGGCTCTACATCATCCAGAATAGGAGCGCAAACCTCGATCCGGATTCATCGCAAGAGGCGAAAGATGCGAAACCATCGCATTTATCTCCTCACAGGAACGATGGTTGATAGGCGAAACATCTTGCCAAGGGGGCGGGTTGCAGAGTTGATGAAGTCCACAGGCTTCAGCCGTGGGAGGATGTCATATGGAATTTAAGGACGCGACTCATGGGCTGGGCTACGACTTCGAAAGGCAGGTGATGAGCCTGTTCGGGAAGGACTTCAGGATCCTGAGCTGGGCGCAGGATGGCCTCAGGACACAACAGGAGATCGACTTCATTCCGGACCTGGAGATCGAGCACATTCAGTCCAAGGCGAAGTTCGGGGTGGAATGCAAGTTCCGCTCCACACTATACGAAGGGAGGATTTCTTGGGCTAAAGAATATCAGCCTGGCAAGTACCAGCGCTATGCCAGCCAGACCGGAAGACATGTTTTCATTGTCATCGGCATTGGCGGCTCGCCATCAAACCCAAACTACATGTACTGTATCCCGCTATGGCGGATGAAGGCAAACCTCCTCAATCCCGGGGAGCTAAAGCGCTACCGACGCAACCCCAGGAGAAAGTTTGCCTATGATCAATCTACAGGACAGCTTACTTAGCATGGCAAGGATTATTTATCTGGCGGTCATTATCTCACTCAATGCAGGGTTGTATATTGTTCTTCTCCGATATACACGCCGACGCTGGCGCACTGGACCTACTGCTGAAAACGTCCGTGGATCAGGCTTTCGTCGAGCGTTTCGGCATGGTAGGGAAGATCGTCAACCTTGGGGATACGGTGGAGCGGGGCTACAATCCCTGCGAGGTCATCGATCGGCTGAGATCGCTGGATAACCTGGTATCGGTGCTGGGCAATCACGACGAGGCGTTTATCTGCCAGACGCCGGTCTCTGGCAGCAACGAAAAAAGTGAGGTGGCTCATCGGGAATGCCGGAGGAAGGAGATCTGGCGGGACTTTTTCGAAACCACGCACCTCTACTGGACTGATGATGATGAGCGCATATATGCGGTTCATGGCGGCCCAATTGATCCGGGATCGATCACCCCGAAGGACGCGGATGGGCTGACTGCGTGGCTCCATTCCATGACCTGGCAGCGCATATCCCGTGGAAACGAGCGATACTTCGACTGGAGCGGCTACCACTACCGTCCGGAGGACGCGTTCGCCCAAGTACGGAAGATCCTCAAGCCCGGATTCGTTATCGTCTGCGGCCATGAACATTCCGAGGCAGTCTATATGGAGGAAAGCCCGGGGACTGTCGCTGAGATCCTCCACACGACAGCGAAGGCATCATTCCAAGTCAAGGGCAGGCGCATCGAGGAGAAATCGCTGATACTGGAAGAGAACAAGAACTACCTGGTGCGGCTGGGCATCGCGGGCCCTGCAGGCTACTATGAGTCTTACGGTTGGGACCGATGCTACTTTGGCGTCTACCACGAGAAGGATGGCCGCCGAATGATTTCAACACTGAGCTTTCAGATTGGCCGGGACGCCAGCCCACCATAAGTCGTGAGTTATAACAATCTGATCTCACACAAACCTGCAAACTACCATACCCTAAGGGCTATGACTTCCTGTTTCATAGGAAAACACTCGCCACCCTATGGGTGACCAAGGCAATCTCCGCTCAGGTTGAGACGTAAGGCAGGAGCAGGATGCCATCGCCCTTGTCGCCACGGATGACCAAGGCAATCTCCGCTCAGGTTGAGGGTTCTCATCCCCTTCAATTTTTATTACGACCTGGCAGCACCTGCAGCCTGCGAAAGGTGCTTCTGCATATCACTGAACCTGATAAGGAATAGAGTGGTTAAATGTTAGATATATGGTGAGTCAGCGAGATTCGATCTGTTTGGGGTTGATGCAACTGGTTTTCTCTTGTTCTGTGCTCGTTTATCGTGTGAGGGGTTTTCGGTGGCTTGTTTTACCTTGAGATCGGAGGAGGTATGTGGTGGTCTGTTCGCTTTGGTGTTTTATTTTAATGGGAGTGCGGAGGGGTGTAAGACCCCGCCCTTTAGGACGGGGTAGTTGACCTGTAGAAGGGTTCTGGACGCTTTATGGTTTTTTGTATGGTTTTAACATAATATGTTTTTATAATACTCAGATTATAACTAGTTGGGTTTGGAAATATTGATATAGACCCTGAAAGGGCGAAAATCATAGCAAATAGTGGTCCGGATGGAAGACGTTAAACCCAAGGATGGCAAGGATATAGATCAGCTTCAGCCCGATGACGAGAAATACCGTTTCCTGCTGGAGAACTCCCAGGATATTCTATGGACCGTCGACCTGACCGGCACCTGGCAGTTTATCACTCGCAACGTCGAGAAGATCGTCGACATCAAAGTCGAAGATATCATCGGCAAAAAAGCGTGGGATTTCGTCACCCCCGAAACCAGGACCGTTTTAATGGACAGGCTCCAAAGACGCTTAAAGGGAGAAGAGGTACCGCCTTACGAGGTCATAGTCATCGATAAGTACGGGATGCGGATCCCCTTCGAGGTTAACACATCCCCCATCTACAACAAAGAGGGGAAGATCATCGGAATACAAGGAATCTCGAGAGAAGTGACCGAACGAAAACGATCAGAAAACACGCTCCGCAAAAGCGAAGAAAAATACCGAAACCTAGTGGAAAACCTCTACGACTGGGTATGGGAAATCGACAGAAACACCGTATTCATCTATTCAAGTCCAAGAGTTGTCGTTTTACTGGCATACTCACCCCAGGAGATCGTCGGCATGTCCCTTTATGACCTCATGAAACCGGCCGAGACGAATCGTATCAAGGAACTTCTGGAGGGCGTAGTAAGCCAACAAAGGCCGTTCTACGCCGTTGAATGCACGCTGATCAGCAGAGGCGGCGAGAACATAGCAGTCGAGATGAACGGCACCCCGATCTTTGGCGACGATAACACGTTGAGAGGCTACAGAGGCATATGCCGAGACATCAGCGATCGAAAAAAAGCAGAGAACGCCCTGCAAACCGCCTACAGCGAACTCGAAAAAAGAGTGGAAGACCGTACGGAAGAGTTACAGGAATCAAAAGCGGAGGCTGAGCTATACATAGACCTAATGAGCCACGACATCAACAACCTGAACACCGTAGCCATGGGCGACATCGAAATAGCACAACAGATGATGGCCGGAAACAAGGACGCCGTTAACCGACTGGACCGATCGCTGGAAATGCTAAAAAGCGGCTCCCAACTCATTGACAACGTCAGAAAAATCCAACAAACGGAGATAGGGGAGCTACAGTCAGAAAAAATCGACATATGCAAGATCATGGAAGACGTGGAAAAAAAATATTCAAGCAGAGAAGGCAAGATCGTAAAAATAAACGTCTCACGCCCAGAGAACGGACCGTGTACAATGACCGCCAATAAGCTATTATGGGACGTTTTCGCCAACCTAATGGACAATTCGATCAAACACGCCATCCAAGAAACACCAGTAGTAATCGACATCACAATTTCGAAAATCCGCGAAGGCCCGAAAGACTTCTTCAAAGTTACCGTCGAGGACAACGGCCCGGGCATACCAGATAACATGAAAGACCGACTATTCACCCGACTACATCGAGGAAAAACAAGAGCCACAGGCAGAGGACTCGGCCTGTACCTAGTGAAAACCCTGGTGGAGAGCTTCGAAGGCAGAATATGGGTAGAAGACCGAATCAAAGGAAAGCCCTTCAAAGGCGCCAAGTTCATAGTAATGCTGCCCGCCGGATAACCAGACCACGACAGCCGCCACGAATAATCGTAGGCTTCTACAGACCCACACCAACAATTGCCACCCAACACGAATTTAGCTTCACCGTCAAACACAGCGCTTTACACGCTACAGACCATAACCCACTCGTCCAGTCCGGTGACAAGCCCAACCAATAGCACTTTCAGCAGATACGACAAAGGTTAGACAACTACCATGATGTACAATACAGATTAGATTGTATGGCGTCTATGGGTGGGTTCACCCCACGACTCTGGGGTTTCTTCATCCCACGGTCCCATTATCCTAAGGTGCAAAACACCTATAGGTAGGCTGAGGCCCACTATGCTCTGCCTGTTTGCGCTAATGCCGGCCGCCTCGGCGAGAGAAGAGACGGTGGGTTGGCCCGCGTCGATGCTGATTAAGCTTCCTGATCAGCTCGGTGCTACAGACATGTTATTTTCCCTATTTCAGTAAGAAGATTATATTTTTGCGGATGTAAAACGGTATATAGTAGATCTGGTTACCAGAGGCCGATATGAAAAGTCCCGGAGAAGCAAAAGCCATCATGGATAGTGATCCATATGGAAAGCATTAAGCCCTTCAAGGGCGATGAAAAAGGCCAGCCTCAGCCTGACGAAGAAAAATACCTTTTCCTTCTGGAGAACTCTGGCGATATTCTGTGGACCATCGACTTGACCGGCACGTGGCAGTTCATCACCCATAACGTCGAGAAGATCATCCATTTGAAAGTGAGCGATATCATCGGAAAAAAAGTCTGGGACTTTGTCACCCCGGAAACTGGCGCTCTCCTTCGCGAGATGCTGGCCAGACGCCTGAAAGGGGAGGATATACCCGCCTATGAAGTCATGATCATAGACGGCTATGGCAGGCAGGTTCCTTTCGAGGTTAACACATCCCCCATCTACAGCAAAGAGGGGAAGATCATCGGGATACAGGGGATCTCGAGGGACTTGACGGAGCGAAAACGGGCGGAGAAGAAGCTGCGTGATAGCGAGGAAAAATATCGGGACCTGGTGGAGAACATCTACGACTGGGTATGGGAAATCGATGGGGACTCCATATTCACATACTCAAGCCCCAGAGTCCTCAATTACCTAGGGTATACGGCTCAGGAGGTGATCGGAAGGTCTCTGTACGAGTTCGTAGAGGCGTCCGAGTCGCGACACGTATACGAAACCCTCGACAATATGATCAAACGCCTCAGCCCATTTGGGGCCGTGGAATTCTCTCTCGTCAGCAAGGACGGGAAACCTGTGGCCGTAGAGACGAGCGGCACCCCCATATTCGGGGAGGGCGGCATATTAAAAGGCTATAGAGGCATCAGCAGGGACGTCCGGGAACGAAAACAAGCCGAAAACGCCTTGCATAGAGCGTACAGCGAGCTGGAAGGGCGGGTGGAGCAGCGTACGGTAGAGTTGGAAAACGCCCGAGCCACGCTCCAGGGTATCCTGAACACCGCCCCTATCGGCATCATCGTGGTCGACGCCCTAAGCCGAAATATCACCTTTTTCTCGCCCGAGGCGGAGAGAATCCTGGGAAACCCAGTCACAGGGATAACTTACGACCCGGAACAGGCATCATATCAACTGCTAAGGCCGGACGGCTCCAGGTATCCCGGCGAGAACATACCACGAAACCTTTCGATAAACTACGGCATGCTAGTACAGGACGCGGAGATCCTAGTCGTAAGGCAGGACGGCAGCAAGCGCATGATACTCGCAAGCAGCGCCCCAATCAAAGGCTCGGAAGGCCGGATTACCGGCGCGGTGGAGACCATCGTCGACATCACAGGATTAAAGTCCGCCGAAAAAGGCCTGATTGACGCCAAAGCACAGGCAGAACTGTACCTGGATCTGATGAGCCACGACATCAACAACCTGAACATGGTAGCCATGGGCAACCTAGAGCTGGTACAGCACATGGTATCCGAGAACAAGGACGCGATCAACCTCCTGAACAGATCGCTGGAAATGCTAAAGAGCAGCTCACAGCTTATAGATAATGTGCGAAAGATCCAAAGGGCGGAAGCAGGAGGGATGGAGACAACGAAGGTCGACCTCTGCAGCATCCTGGAAGACGTGAAAAACAAATACTCAAGCACTGAAGGCAGAATAGTCAAAATCAACATCGATTATGCTGAGAAAAATGGCTGTATGGTGAAGGCCAATAACCTGCTCTGGGACGTGATCTCGAACCTAGTCAGCAACTCCATCAAACATGCTATGCCGGACAAGCCAGTAACGATCGATATAGGACTTTCAAAAATATCCGAAAACGGAAAAGGCTATTACAGGGTGACCATCGCAGACTACGGTCCAGGCATTCCCGACGAGAAAAAAAGCCGACTATTCACCCGCATGCAGCGCGGAACCGCCCGAACGACAGGAAGAGGGCTTGGCTTATACCTCGTTAAAACCCTGGTAGAAGACTTCAACGGCAGGATATGGGCGGAAAACCGAGTTCCAGGAAAGTATAAAGAAGGCGCCAAGTTCGTAGTGATAATGCCTGCCGCATAGTCGACAGATAGATAGCCCAGATATCGCCGACACATCAGGACGATAGCTTCGACCAGGACCGTAGCTTACCCAATTTTTATCTCGAAGGACACTAAACATACAAATCGTATGTTGAAACGCCCCAGAACACGTTGATCGAGGTGATTATAATGGCTTTTGATTGGACCGTGGACTTGTTATGGCTGACCGTCGGTGGTATCATGTTTACTGCCGGCATCTGTCTAACGGCCTACGCTGGCTACCTATTCCTGAAAAAGAGACGCCGACATATCTATATCTTCCCGGCTTGGATGGTCGTACTTGGACTGGGACTGGCTATGACTCTAGTTTTGCCAGGGATCATAGCATTCCTGCTATTCTCGGCGCACCGGATGCCGGAAGTTATTACCGGCCCGCCAGTAATGTGTTACGATACTGTCCCATACGTCCCGACGAATGCGACAGCGACGGCCTCATCTACCCCATACCCGTACAGTACACAGACGCAGACGCCCCTGTTATCTGCGCTGATATCGGCACTGTCGCCGGGCGGCGAGACTGCTGCCGTGACCGTAATCGCTGGTTCGGGAGCTGAGGTGATCGAGGAAAAGGATCGGCTTGTAGACCGGCTATATAGAGAGGGCAAGCTGCCGGAACAGGTGTATCGGAAGATAAAAAGGGTAAAGTGACATGCTAGAAACGCTGAGGTCCGTGATTGCCGGCAG
>DATHCY010000115.1:0-7321 GCA_035319305.1 Methanocella sp. | reverse complement strand
CATTGGTGGGGACATCGGTGTTTATAGCTCCTGTTGTGGAGGAGACCTCTAAAGGCTTCGGTCTGCTTATTATGGCCGGACACCATGAAATGGACGATATGTTCGACGGCATCCTCTACGGGTTCGCTATAGGCATGGGCTTCGCAGCTATCGAAAACTGGCTCTATTTTGCCGCGAATGCAAATCCGGTCAGCGCGGAAGGCCTGACACCGTGGGCGTTCAACATCCTGTACCGGTCGATCCTCTGTTCGCTGGCGCACGGGGGTTTCACCGCGGCCACCGGCGGCGTGATCGGGTTCATGAAATCCCACAAGTCACTCCGCAAATTCGCGTTCGTCGGCTACTTCTTCGGACTTCCCATAGCCATACTCCTGCACGGCACATTCAACTTCACCGCCATCCTCGACGGGATTATGCAGATGGTCACGCACGTTCCTGTGCCGGTCTTCGACCCGGTGCTAACTTTGGGGATGACCGGAATATACATAATCCTGGGAGTAATTCTTCAGTTAAAGTTGGGAAAAAGGCTCAAGCCTCAACGGCAGCCTTTCGAACCCGGCGGGTGATCATTATGCCAACAAGCAAGAAACAAATGGAGAAGCTCAAGAAAGCGCAGAAGGCAAAGGCAGAAACTCTCGCGAAACAAGCTGCTTCGGGCAGCGATTCCGCGAAGAAGAAGCTCAAGAAGCTCGAGAAAAAATTGAAATAACCTTCCAATTCCAATCTTTTTATACGATACACGGAGGCTATCAGTGCCGCAGATGATCGTTGATCCCCAGTCTGCAAGCGCCATCAAGGGCACCACGCCGGGCGGGGTACTTAGAGATATCAAAAAACTGAAAAAGACGTACGGAAAGCCTGAAACTCGACAGGTAGCATTGCCGCCTATTCGCAGATCGATCACTCCAGAGGAGCGAAAAACCCTGGAGCTGCGTCTGCACCGGATGCTAGTATGGGTCGGAGTTATGACGCCATTCGAGTTCGAATTCGGCGGGGAGAAGCTGCCGCTGCACGAGATCGTATGGGACCTGCTGGCCAAAAAATGTCTGAGCGAGGATGAGAAGGAGGACGTGCGAAAGCTGATCCGGATCCTCTCCAAGCACGAAAAAGCGGACGAGGAAATCCTCCATAACAACGATATAACAGTCGACGAGGCCCGAGATATACTCCGCGAAGCTGCCGGACTGCTCCGAGCCATTATGAGCCTGAAGGGCATGGTAAGCTCCAAGGACCGATGCACCATACGACAAACCGCCAGCCGACGCCGGCTGGATGATGCGAAGAACTGGCTATCATTCCTGAAACAAATCACTTGATCAATAGCTATATTGCCTTAATCATTATGGTCAACTACCACGTCCTGAAGGGCGTGGCTTGTAACTATATCGGAGACACGAATATCTGGGATACGCTACATTTGGCCGGTTGACTTTGGTCTGACGAAACCTAAGCCACTGTTAGGTGGCAACGGCCTACCAACGGGAGAGCCTTCAAGCGTCAGGCTACTCTTCGGACAGCGCATTGCTGCGCTCATGCCCCCGAAGGCGATGTTGTCGTCGGATACGGGTGTTACAGCTTCAACCGTTATCTCGCGTTGGAGTGCCTTGCCACAAGTGGCGTGTAACTGTATCGAGAGGTTATTATGCGAACGAAAGCAGAAATAATTACTGGTCAAGCGTACGGGCTCCTCCCCGCCCTGAAGTGCGGGGTCTCCGCCCTGGAGGTTTAGATGAACTACCCCATCCTAAAGGGCTGTGGCTTCCTGTTTCATTGAGAGTATCTGTTTCGATTATATGTATCATTTTTCGTAGATGTAATAGAAACAGTTATGCAGTGTATCTCGTAACAGACTCAAGGGGTCGGAGAAAACCCACCGCTGAAACAAGCGGGTCTTCTCCGACCCCACGGCCCAATTTCTATGGGGACCAAGGTTTATTCTTTCAGGGCCTGCGCAATGTTTATAGGCTATTCTGTAGTTTACTGAGCACTAAAAAAGAGGCGGGTATATGTTTCCTCCATCCAGGGACAACGATCCTTCGAAGGTTCATCCGATGGCCAGGCTGGCTGCAGATGTGCTCCCGGCGCTAATGCTATTGATATTACTTGCCACTCTACTGTGCGCCTATTCTGGCACCTGGCCGCCGATGGTCAGCGTGACCAGCGGCAGCATGGAACCCCATTTGCATGTAGGCGACTTAGTCATGATCAAAAGCCCAGGTATAACGAATGTGACTACTTCCAGGGCGTCTCTCCAGACCCATTACGAGACCTTCGGCGATTACGGTGACGTGATCGTCTATCGGCCTTTGGGGATGACGAATGTCACGCCGGTAATTCACCGGGCCATGTACTGGGTCGACAAAGGCGAGCCCATGTGGCCGGCCGGACCCGCGGCCCCAGAGTCAGGCTACATTACGCTAGGAGACAATAATCATGGGAGCCTCGACCAATTCCCTGGCTCTGGCATCTGTCCTCTACAGCCGATCAGACCCGAATGGGTTATAGGAGTGGCGCAGTATAGTGTACCGTACCTGGGTTATGTGCGATCAATCATACCCATATGAACTTCTATTTCCAAAATTATTATGAAATGGGACCGTGCGGGACCCCACAGACTCCTTTAACCGCGGAGAGAATCTAACCCTCAAACCCACTGACTTAAATTGCTATCTATATCAGATTCGCGACTTATGTCCACGGACCACCCTACAGAATTCTCGGGGGTTATGATGTTGAAGGTTTGTTTGGCGGGACTCCCTCTGCGCCGTCGCAATAGTAATTCGATTAACAGGGTAGGGGATTGTTGCAAATTTGGGGCTGATACCCTTGTGGTTTTGGTGGTGTGGTGACCGTAGAACCCGCAGGCTTTAGCTGTGGGGGTGTCAGTGTTCTGCGGGGCTCATGGTCTCTGCTTATTCTACGATTTTATGAGGGTTGGGGGGCTGGTGCTTTTTTGTTGATGATTTCGTCGGGGTGTGCGTGTACATCTCCTGTCATGAATGTCATGAGCGACCCGTCTTTAGCTTGCATTACGAACGCTCCGTCTTCGGTGATGTCGACTGATATGCCTTCGTATAGGTTATCTTGTTCTTTGACGATGACTTTGCTGCCGAGCGGGTAGATCAGGCTCTTGTAGCAGGTTAGAATTTCTTCGTAGCGGCCTTCGTTGAAGTGTTCGTATTGTTTCTCGAATTCTAGTAGTAGCGCGTCGATGAAGTCTCTGCGGGATACGGTTTGGCCGATCTCTTCCTTGATTGAGGTGGCGGTTTTCTGTATTTTGGTTGGGAATGATAGCATCTCTACGTTTACGTTGATGCCGAAGCCTAATACGATGTACTTGATCGAGTTGACGTCCATCGCCATGTCGGTTAGAATGCCGCAGACCTTGCGCCCGCCGATTAGCACGTCGTTGGGCCAGCTGATCTTGGCGTCTAACCCGTATAATTCGCGGATTGTCCTGCAGACTGCCGAGGCTGCCGCCAGGGTGATCTTGGAGGCGTTGCGGGGGGCGGTTTTGGGGCGTAGCACCAGCGAAAATGATAGCCCGCCGAAGGGCGAGATCCATTCTCTGCCAATACGGCCTCTGATGCCGCCGCTTTGTGTTTCGGCCAGCACCATGACGCCTTCCTCAGCGCCGGAGGACGCCATCTCTTTGGCGATTTTGTTGGTAGACGCCACTTCCTCGAAGTAGTGGATCTTATGGCCGAACACTTTGGTCTTCAGGCCTTTCCGGATCTCCTTCGGGACCAGCTTATCCTCGTTTAGGATACGTTTGGGGATGAAGTTTGTGCTGTACTCGCCTTTGCGGAAGTACGCGTTGAACAGGATCATTTTATGGAACGGGATCGTGGTCTTGACTCCTTCCACGGTGAACTCGTCTAGGGCTCGGCGCATGCGGTTGATCGCGCCGAGACGGCTCGAATCCCAAACGATGAGCTTCGCGACCATCGAGTCGTAGTACGGTGGGATCTCGTAGCCCTGATAGGAGATGCCGTCCAGCCTGACGCCCGGGCCGCCCGGCGGGTTATAGGTGGAGATCTTGCCCGGCGACGGGAAGAAGTTCTCCTGCGGGTCCTCAGCGTTGATACGGCATTCGATCGCGTGGCCGCTGATCCGGATGTCGCTCTGCCTGAACGGCAGCTCTTCGCCGGCCGCAACCAGGATCTGCTGCCTCACTAAGTCGATGCCGGTGACCAGCTCCGTCACCGGGTGCTCTACTTGGATGCGGGTGTTGGCCTCCATGAAGTAGAAGTTGCCGTACTTATCGAGCAAAAACTCGAACGTGCCCGCATTCTCGTATCTTACGGCTTTAGAGCCCTGAATGGCAGCGTTACCCATAGTTTCCCTGAGTACCGCGGTCATCCGTGGGGATGGCGCCTCCTCCAGCAGCTTCTGGTGCCTCCTTTGTATGGAGCAATCCCTCTCGCCTAAATGGACGACGTTGCCGCTCTTATCCGCCAGGATCTGGAACTCGATATGGCGGGGCTCCTCGAGGTACTTCTCCAGGTACAAGTCCCCATTATTGAAAAACGCCTCGGCCTCGCGCTTGGCGCTCTGCAACGCGTCCGGGACGTCCTCGTCGGAGAAGACAAGTCTCATGCCCCGGCCGCCGCCGCCTCCTGATGCCTTGATGATACAGGGATAGCCAAAGCGGTTGGCCAGGTCGACGGCCTCGCTCTCGCTATTGATAGTGCCTGGGGAGCCTGGGATGAGGGGCAGGCCGGCCTTCTTCATAGTGTTGCGGGCGACCGTCTTGTCCCCTAGTTTTTTGATTACGGAGGCGGAAGGCCCGATAAACTCGATCCCCGCCCTGCGAATGGCCTCCGCAAACGGGGCGTTTTCCGATAAAAAACCATAGCCGGGATGCACCGCGTCAGCCCCGGAATCGGCGGCTACCTCGAGGATGGCATCGGTATTGAGGTAGCTGCTCTTTGCCGGCGGCGGCCCTATACTGTAAGCCTCGTCCGCATGCTTGACATGCAGCGACTTCGCGTCCGCCTCCGAGTAGACGGCTACCGTCTGGATGCCCAACTCTTTGCATGCCCGGATAATCCGCAGCGCAATTTCGCCACGGTTGGCGATCAATACCTTATTGAACATGTCCACCGCCTACTCAATTACCACCAGCAACGCATTCGCATCTACATTCTTGCCCTTCTGCATATAGACTGCTTTGACCATGCCAGCGCTGTGGGCGACGATATCGTTCTCCATCTTCATGGCCTCGAGGACGGCCACGACGTCGCCCTTCTTAACCGCGTCCCCGACCTTTACGTTGACCTTGAGAATAGTACCCTGCATCGGGCTGGTGACACCACCGTCAACATCCCCCTCCGCAGCCGTCTCCACGGGTGCAGCGCCCGCGGCGTCCTTCTGTTGGGCGATACCCTGCAGCAGCGCAGCGCCTGCCGGAGCGCCCACCGCCTCGATACGCATCTCCATGACCCTGCCGTCCAACTCAACCAAGAACTTCTGCGCGTTCGGGCCGAGCTTTGACGGGAGCGACCCGGCTGAGGAGTTAGGCTTGATAGGCTCGGGCTTGATCTCGCCCTTTAAGAACCTCTCGGCGACCGGAGGATACAGCGCGTAGGTCAGGTAGTCCTCCTCCTTCACGCTCTTCAGACCTAGCTCATCGACTTTCTTCCTAACATCCTCCATCTCAGGAGCGATAAGGTCCGCAGGCCGGGCCGTGATGGGCTGCTCATCTCCGATGACCTTCTTCTGGACGGCCGGGTCGATCTCGCCGGGAGCCCTGCCGTAGAGGCCCTTAACATAGTCCTTGACCTCTTTAGGTATCACCTTGTAGCGTTCGCCCAACACCACGTTGAGCACCGCCTGAGTACCCACAATCTGGCTGGTGGGAGTCACCAACGGCGGGTAGCCCAGCTCCCTGCGGACGACCGGCACCTCTTTCAGAACCGCGTCGTACTTGTTCATCGCGTTCTGCTGCTTGAGCTGGGAAACCAAGTTGGAGAGCATCCCCCCAGGAATCTGGTACACGAGGACGTTCACATCGATCCGTTCAGTGATAGGATCTATCACGCCACCATACTTCTCCCTTACCTTTAAGAAGTACTCGGCGATCTCGGCCAGCAGTTTCAAATCAAGACCCGTATCATACTCGCTCCCCATCAGAGCTCCCACAATCGTCTCCGTCGCAGGCTGAGAGGTGCCGAAGCTAAAAGGCGACATAGCGCAATCAACAATATCCACGCCCGCCTGGATAGCAGCATAATAACTCATAGGAGCAATGCCGTTTGTGCAGTGGCAATGGAGGTCCACCGGCAAGCCCACATCCTTCTTCAATCGAGGAACGAGCTCCGCAGCATCTTTCGGCCCGATCAAGCCCGCCATATCCTTGATACATATAGAGTCACAGTCAAGCGCGGCAAGCTCTTTAGCCATAGCAACAAAGGCATCGTTGGTATGTACCGGACTGATGGTATAACAGATGGTACCCTGAACATGCTTGCCCGCCCTCTTAGCGGCCCTGATCGACACTTCCATGTTGCGAATATCGTTGACCGCGTCAAAGATCCGGAAGATATCCACACCATTCCTAGCCGCCAACTCGACAAACTTTTCCACAACATCATCAGAATAATGCCGGTAACCTACCAGGTTCTGGCCCCTGAGCAACATCTGCACAGGAGTATTCTTAGCCGCAGCCTTGATCTGCCGCAGCCGCTCCCACGGATCCTCATTGAGAAAACGAATACAAGTATCGAAAGTAGCCCCTCCCCACGCCTCAAGCGAATAGAAACCTACCTGATCCAGCTTCTCCACGATAGGGAGCATATCCTCGGTCCGCATCCGCGTCGCCGCCAGCGACTGGTGCGCGTCGCGTAGAATCGTATCCGTTATTCTGACCATAATACCATCCAGTCCGACGCCAATCAACTAACTACATTGAAGTCGTATCACGATATTGTTAGGGTTATAAGATATAATCTTAACGCCTTTCCACGCAACGCGAAATAAGCGAGTAGTCGCATGCCGATATTAACTGCTTGACACAGGCTGATAATATAAGCGCTGGAGCGCACACAAAGGGCATTTTCTTGACCTTCTACCGCGCGGACTTTAGCCGATTTCACGATAGCGGGGCCGTGGGGTAAAGGAGGCCAATGGCTTTAGCCATTGTGGGAATTTACCCCTCGAATCTCTTGTTCAGTAAACTATAAATACATTGAATTAATACTTCAATATGTTATGCTACTAACGCTCAAAGCAAAACTGTTTCCAGACATAGAGCAAAAAGAGAAGTTAGTAGCCACTATGGAACGCTTCAACGAAGCATGCGACAAGATATCCAGACTGG
>DATHCY010000114.1:0-7388 GCA_035319305.1 Methanocella sp. | reverse complement strand
TATCTTCTGCTTTCCTGGCGGCTATCGTCACGGATGCTCTTGATCTTCTCATGGAGGCTGGCTACGAGCCGTCTCACCGCGATTGTTAGAGCCTTTCTGCTTTCTCAACAGGGATTTCTGGAGGAACATGAGCCTGTCCAGTTTTCGCGGTAGGAATTTTGGGTTTTCAATAGTGGCCGTCGTTATAATTGAGGAGTTGGATTCGTCCAGGCGCTAAAACAACCGAGTTTCCTCCAGCCCTACAGTCCCATTTCTATAAAAAGATTTTTTTGGCTATTCCATTAAGCCGTAAGGCCGGCTCATATACATGTCAGGATTCTTATCGAAGGCTTCTCGACATGTGTCGCTGCAGAAACAAACATGCTTGCCCTTATAGTCCTTGTATGAGGCGGCCATGTCGTGGTAGACAGTCATATTGCATACGGGGTCCGTCGCCATTAGATCACCATAGCCTGCTCAGACTGCGTGGTATAATAGTTAGCGGAAAAGGTGAACGGACATAGCCCTGCCGGAGGGTCGTTATCACCGTTTTTCGCCTGGCGACCAGGCTGAGACTCGGCGCCATAAGTTTTCCGACGACCTGTCTACCTCGTGGCAGATGATCCGGTGGGGAACGTCACATGGCATGATCGAGTAGGCTTCTCCGCCTTTGATCCGTAGGCCCCAGGTCTCGTCGGTCAGCAGGAAGTACCCATCGCTGAGGTCGATTTCCGCATGCTCCAGCATATCCGATACTTCCCGGGCCACCTTGATGTTTTTAACCTCCCCTGAGCGTGCCTCGAACGTCCAGCTGTCCGAGATGACGCCTTCAACAGTGCGGACAACTAGTTGGTATACCGTCCGGGTGTTGGTTGACCGGTCCCTGTCCCTAGACAGGTACACCACTATCCGGCGGTTCTGCCCGATGTCGAGCAGCACGTCATGGGTGAACGACTCGACCCGCTTCCGGCAGAGGTCGTGGGTCTCTGCAAGTCGGTGAGGGAACTGCCGGGATAGTCGATCGGCAAGCGCCTGGTATGGGTTGTCGCGCGGCGTGAACTCGACAGGGTGCAGTGATGCCTCGTGCTGCAGGTACGCCTTCACAGCCTCGGTATTATCATTGTAGACGACTACTGGCTCCGCGGCCCTTCGGAAGGCCTTGGCAAACAGCATCCCCAGCGCAATTGCCGCCATCTCGCACTCTAGGTTGCTCCCCGGGTCGGGTACCACCCTGGTGGTCGATTGGTGAATCTCTACGCCGTCCGCCACGATCACACAGCCGATGAAGCAGGGGCTTCCTTCGTTGAAAGAGGCGTCACAGTAGATATCCAGCATGTACAGGCATAAACGCTGTGGAACCTTATGAAATTTTGCGAAAAACGAGGGGCGGGGAGCCTTACGCTCCCTCGATCAGCCCATCTCTGACTTTGATGATCCGGCCGGTCTGTGCGGCCAGCTCATGGTTATGGGTGACCATGACGATGGTGAGCCCCTCTTTGTTCAGGCGTCGGAAGACGTCCATGATCAGGTCGCCTGTCTTCGTATCCAGGTTACCGGTCGGCTCGTCGGCCAGCAGCAGGGCCGGCGCCTTGACCAAGGCCCGAGCAATGGCGACCCGTTGCTGTTCACCGCCGGACATTTCGGCAGGCCGGTGGTTCATGCGATCTTCCAGCCCTACCAAGCGCAGGGCCTCCGCTGCTTTTGCCCGGCTATCCTTAATTCCAGCCAGCCTAGACTGCAGCTCGACGTTCTCTAGCGCCGTAAGGAAAGGCAGTAGGTAAAATTTCTGGAACACATACCCGATCTTCCGACAGCGAACGCCCGTGAGCGCCGCCTCCTTCAGCCGGGATACGTCCTGCCCGTCGACGAGGACCTGGCCGGATGTCGACGAGTCTAGGCAGCCCACCAAGTTCAGCAGGGTCGATTTACCTGAGCCGGACGGCCCGATAATGGAGACGAACTCCCCTCGACTGATGGAGATGTCGATACCTCGCAAGGCCTCCACGGTCACTTTGCCCATGCGGTAGGACTTTTTCAGGTTCCTGGCCTCTAGCACGATCTGGCCGCCCGCTTTTTCGACGGTGACTGTGACCTGTCGCTCACTCATAGCGAATCGCCTCTAGCGGCTGGATCTTCGAGGATTTGTACGCAGGGATCAGCCCTGCGGCGATCCCGATCAAGGTCATGAAGATTACGGCTCGGAAGATAACGTCCACAGATGCGAACGCCGCCCCGAACATAAGCTTCATGACTATGAAGGAGATTAGGATGCCGATGATGCTGCCGAGAAGGCAGACGATGACCGACTCTTCTAGCACCAGTGTCAGGATCTTCGACCTGCTGGCGCCGATGGCCCTCAGCATGCCGAACTCCTTGGTGCGCTCAGAGACGGACATGAACATGACCATCAGCGTCACCACCCCAGCGACTACCAGCATCGTCAGGTCGATCATGCCCATGAAGGTGTGTGTCATGGAGGCCATGCTGTTCAGCGTCTCGCCCACGTCCTTCTGGGTCATGACCTCCAACTCCGGGAACTGGCCTCTCACGGAAGCGGCCAGCGAGTCGACTTGGTCATCGGACGGAGCGGTCAAGATCACCGTGGAGACCCCGGGCCGGCTGAAGATCTCCTGCGCAGTGCTCAGCGGGGTCAGCACCATGCCATCTACGAGGATCGAGCCGGTGGGCTTTGCGATGCCGACGACTGTCAGGTTCCTATTCTGCAAGTTGAGGGTATCACCCACGCGGACTTTGTAGTAGGTGTTCGCCGCGTAGGAGCCGAGGATCACATCGTTCTTGCCGTTAAGCGTGCCTTTCCCCGTCTCAAAGGCCGTATCACTGTAATACGCCTTCTCGTGGCCTTCCGGGATTCCCACGGCGATCACCTGAGGCGGGCCGCTCTGGAAGAGCGAGGGCGCCTGTGGCACCAGCAGCAGCGGTGCAGATCGGGCCGGATCGATACCGCTGACGTTCATCAATTGGCTGGCCTTCTCCGCGGTCAGGCTGGATGAGACCGGCGGGAACTCCAGGGCATTGCCGGCCTGAGTGGATGGCGTCTTCACATACATCTGGCCGTTGAGTAGATCTTTCGAGTCGGTGAACATCCGATCCATCGAGCTTGTGGCCGTCGAAAGGACAAGAAACAGCATGATGCACACCGAGATGGCCACCACGGTGAGCCCTGTCCGTGTCTTGCGTTGCCACATGTTTTTAAACGCAATGTCTAACATATTCACTCCAGCTCCAGCAGTTTCCGATAGAATTCTTCCGCCATCTCCAGTTCCTTGATGCCGGTTTCCATCACCATGGACGCGTACTTATCCAGTAGTGCCCCGAACTTCTCGCGCTTTTCCCGGGCCTCTTTCACCTCTTCCACTTTTTCCCTGTACAGTGGCTCGATGATCCTGCGCCGCTCCTCGGGGTTGATCAACCCGAAGAAGACCGCCTTGCTCTTGAAATCGAAATCGGTTTCACGGGGTTTCATAGGCTCCGCTACCATCTTTTTCAGGTGCTCGACGCCCGCGGGGGTGATCTCGAAGATCCTCCTATCCGGGACTTTCTCCTGTTGCTCCCGCTTGCCCATTATAAATCCCCCAGCCTCGAGCTTGGTGAGCCTAGGGTACAGCGAGCTGTTGCTCAGGCCGATATACCTCTTGCCGAAGCTTGCTTCGATAGCCTGTTTGATCGCGTATCCGTGGGCAGAGTGGCCCATCAGTGTCCCAAGTATTATGAGATCCATGTTTACCATTGTATCGCCTGTTTCATAGTTCGTTTAGACATAGGTCGTATTGACATATTACGAATTTTTATCGTATATATTTGTTGCCAGAATAGGGTCTGTGAAGGAGAAATTATGCCTCCTTCCACTTTACCAGCAGCACTCCGACTGCGAACAGCACAGCTGCGATGACTGCGACGATGGCCAGGTTGACCAAGCCGTCGCTGGTATTGCCCGAGATCATTAGGTCCCGGAGGCCGGCGTTCACATAGGTCAACGGCGAGGCAGCAGCGATGGCCTGGAAGGCCTCCGGCATGTTATCGACAGGGAAGAACGCCCCGGAGAGGAACATCAGGGGAAAGGTCAGCATGCTGGCGGCGCTGGCAGCTGTGTCCTCATTCTTCAGGAACGCTGCCATTATCATTCCCAGCCCGACGAAGGCGATGGTTCCGAACACCATCAGAACGATCACCAGCACGTCGATGTGAGGGTGCATGCCGAAGACCAGCACTGCAGCTACCAGCGCTATGGCTATGGCAATCAAGGTGACGATCGCCTGGGTCGCAATCTTGGCCAAGTTCCATTCGATACGGCTGATTGGGGTGGTCGCCAGCTTGCGGAAGACGCCGCGCGCCCTATTCTTGGCGTTTACCCCGACGGTGAGGCTGATGGCGGTGGTCATGATGCCGATGCCCAGTATGCCGGGGAAGCTGAACTCCAGCATTGACATAGAGCTCGTGGCCGTCTTCTGGGGTACGACGACGATCTTTTCCGATGCTCCAGATAGCTGAATGTTCTTATGTTCAGCCACCTGCTCGACCACATTGATCAGAGTGCCCGAACTGGCCTGATTTTCGTCGTAATAGATCGCTACCCGCGAGGCCGGCCCGCTGCCCTGGGTGGTGGCGCTAAAGCCGGTAGGGATCACTACATAGGCGGCGATCTTCCCATCCTTCAACATTTGCGAAAGGTTTGAGCCGGACCCGTCCACCGTCTCGACCGCCCCAGGTATGTTCAGCGCCTGCACAAAGGCCGCCGAAGCGCTAGAGCCGTCGTTGTCCGCGTAGTAGAGCGTCATGGGCCCGCCCTGGGTCGAATACATGAAGCCGATGACCAAGAACAAAAGCATCGGGAACCCGAGGATAAACAGCATGCTGCCCCGATTTCGGGCGAACTGGAGCAGTGAGTATTTGATCTCCGAGAGTATGCGGCTCATCTAAGCCACCTCCTGAGCCAGCTTCTCACCGGTCAAGTTGAGAAATACGTCCTCCAGAGTGGACTTCTTGACGTAGATCTCCCTACACCCGATCGCCCTATCGTTGATAAGCGCGACCGCCCGAGTAATGCTGGCCATGCCATCGCCCACCGGAAGCCTGGCGATCACGCCATCCCCGGACATCTGCGCCGCGGGAATCTCGTTGATGAGCAACCTGCAAGCGGCCTGATCGCAGCCCCGAATGACCAGGGTGTTGCCGCCACCGTACTGGTTGATCAGGTCTTCAGGAGCGCCCTCCGCGATGATCTGGCCCCGGTGCATAACGTTGATCCGGTCCGCGAGGTAATAGGCCTCGTCCATGTAATGCGTGGTCAGAAATACAGTCTTGCCC
The DNA here is from genome assembly GCA_035319305.1 of Methanocella sp. Classification (GTDB taxonomy): domain Archaea; phylum Halobacteriota; class Methanocellia; order Methanocellales; family Methanocellaceae; genus Methanocella_A. Next base: position 2,084 of record DATHCY010000114.1, on the reverse strand, counting down.
CTTCCCTTCAGCGTCCGGATCGCCTCCCAGACATCCCTCCTTGCTTTGGGATCCAACCCGGTCGTCGGCTCATCAAGGAACACGATCTCCGGATCGTTGACCAGGGCTATGGCTATTCCGACTCGCTGCTTCATTCCACCTGACAAATTCTTGAAGAGCACGTTCCTCTTCTCTCCCAGGTCGAGCATGCGGATCAGCCCATCGACGTTTGCCCTACGACCGTACATCTGCCCGAAGTAATCGATGTTTTCATAAACCGTCAGCCAGTCGAAGGCGTTGAAGCTCTGCGGCAGGACGCCTATCTTCTCTTTGATTTTCCGCTCGTCCCTTCGGATATCGTGTCCCAGGATGCTAATCTCGCCTGAGGTTGGAGTCTTCAAACACTCCAGGATTTCGACCGTGGTGGTCTTCCCGGCGCCGTTCGGCCCCAGGAGGGCGAAGACCTCGCTCTTTGCTACTGTGAACGACGTGCCACCTACAGCCGTAAATGTACCGTACTGTTTTACCAGAGACTTGACTTCGATTACATTCTCCTGCATATGTATCACCTTGTTAACCTTTTCAACTTTCATCTCCGACAGGGTACCCGCTTGATCTTGTTCCGCGGCACGGGTGCTGAGCCGAATTTGTTCACTGCAAATTTTTCCACCATATAGTTCCATCAGGCATAGGTCTTAATGTAATAGTCATTTTTATTACTATGTCATTTTGACCTATGTCCTAATGACCTATTATCACCTCTGGTACTTATAGTTTGCTACCGCGAGGGCTTCGCACCCAAAGTACCTATTTCCACAGACCTTAGGTACAAGATTGGGACTTTAGATGCAGAATCGATAGGTTTATAAAGAAGTTGCCCATGCTTCGACTACCGTCCATCCGACAAACAAAAAAAAGAAGACAATAATTAAAAACCTATTTTCTGGCCGTTTTCCCACGAAATAAGCAATTCCTATCGTATCGATATTAGACTAATGTTAGCCCATACTCAACACAGTATAAAACATTAGGCGCATCCCAATTTTGCTATAAAATTATAGGTCAATCCAAGAGCGTTGGAGAGGCCAACTCGAATTTTATAGCAAAATTGGGATACACCCAAAACATTTGAACTGGGCTATTTTATCGCGCCTTTACTCAATCATTCTCCATGATCTCTTCGAACATTTCAATGTACAATTTCAGTAACTGGACACCAAACCGTAGTAACGTCAGGCTATTTTTATCTAGCTCTATCTGGCACTTATCTATTTTTTGTTTTGCATCCGAATGATTAACTATGATTTTAATAAGGTGTATGGTAATAGCAGCGAGATCTACCCATCCGGACGCGGCAATTCCAGGTGGGTCCGCGAATTCCTCGCGACGAACCAGATATCGACCGTGCCGCACCTGGAATGCGGCCTGGACAGCCGCATCCCCCACATCGATCCTTCGGATACGGTCCGATAGTACGGTGTCGATTACTCGGAAGTGACCGATCTACGCAAACGGCTCTACCCAGAACGCCACGAGTATGTCCTGATAAGCTCTTCAGTTACCGACTTGCGATGGTTTGACAGTATACCCTCTGACCGGCCAGCGCTCGCGGTTGCCAAAGGACTCACCTATTACCTACAGGAAAAATAGGGAATAGCACTGTTTACCAGTATCATTGAAAGATTCCCGCATAGCGAACTTATATTCGATACCTTTAGCCACCTGATGATACGGCTCGGCCGCCGCCATGCCGCCATGCGGGCTACCAGCGCGTCCCTGGATCGGGGGATCGACGATCCACGGGACCTCGAAAAACAAGTCCCACGCCTAAAGCTGGTCACAGAAGCGAATTCCATGAACACGCCAGAGTTTACCGCACGCATAACCACGGCCCATACATAAAATGCCCCGGGCAGCGACAGAATCACATTCGTGAGAAGAATGGCACAGGTTCTACGCTATCGGTTTTAAATACTGGGACTTCTCGCTTGCATTTTACGCAGAACATCCTATCGAACCGGATATGCTCAGCATCGATCTTCTCGCTCATGAGTCCCATGCAGGCGTGCGATAAAAGCAGGTAACTGATCAATCCTCGAAAATAC
>DATHCY010000113.1:0-5770 GCA_035319305.1 Methanocella sp. | reverse complement strand
AGGGATTTCGTCCGGGTTGTGTTGGCCGTCACCGTCGATTAGGACGAGGATGTCAGCATCCGCCTCTTGGGCGTACTCAAACGCGTGCCTTATGCCCGCGCCCTTGCCTTGGTTCTGCGTATGGACGACGACCTCCGCACCTGCCATGCTGGCGATCTCCGCAGTCATGTCCTTACTGCCGTCGTCGATGACTACGACATCATCGACGTGTTGCAACGATTTTAATACGACCGTGCCAATTGCGATCTCTTCGTTGTAGCATGGGATAGCCACTAGCACTTTAGGCCTTTTCACAGCTAATTTTTCAGATGTTGGCGTATCGATCTTGCGCTGATGCGCATGTCTGACATAGGATACATTGCCTCCTATGGGCGAATGAGTTTCTATGTCGATTGATTCTGGTATAGTAGCGGATGCCACTGTTTAACCCCCCTGCGCTTATTTATCTTATGAGTTTCGTTTATATTATTTATATCGGACACAATAATCCGATTAATCCTATGCTGATTAATCCATATTAAAGCTTATGGTTTTGTAATTTAAAATTTCTAATTATAATGATTTTTTATGGATTATAAGCGGTAAATTCTGCTATAAATGCGCTCTAATAGTTATTTTTCGTGATTAGGAATAAAGCGATGTTTTACTTAAACTATTTATATTGTCATCATTGTGACTTCGGACTTATCAGAAAATATTATATAATTGTTCAATTCGAAAAAAGGTATGTCCGTTAGTTAGATTTATTCATTTAGCTTCCGCTTTCCCGGTCCCGGTTTCGCTGGTCTTTATCTCTGCGCATAGCGAGGTCAGCTTTTCGATGAGGGATTCCAGTTCTGGTATTACCTTCTCTCGTTCGCCGGGGCCGGAGGTTTTCGCCATCGTTGCCAGCCGGTCGAGATTTCGGTTGATCTTTTTGAAGTAGTTGTTAAGAGCTTTGTTGCGAGCCGGTTCTGTATGATCTCTCGCGGAAGAGGCATAGGTCTCCATGAGTCCTCTGACGTCCGTAGCCATTTGCATGACCTCTGTGTCTCTTTTCACGATCCGCAGGTACTCCAGTGCTTCTTTTTTATCCATTTCCCTGGTGCGGATCGCATCATATGCAGGCCGCTGTAATTCTGCGGGAAGACGTGCGATCTCCTCGATGATGTTTATGTTCATCTCATAGATCGGATTGGTATCCTCTTCGTCAGAAAATTTACTCCGAGTAAATATCGCGGCTTCTCGATCCTTTGTTATCATGTCTTGTAGTTCAGCTGTGAGTCGCTTTGCAAGGCCTACCTTGGCAGAGACATAGTGCGGTGTCTTGCCAATGATCTCTGAAATTTCATTGTACTTGTAGTTGTAGTTTTCCTTTAGCTCGACGAACGCACGGCCTAACTCGACGTCGTCAATATCCTCGCGTTGCACGTTGGCTATGATCCGTTTGAAACGCGCATCCGCCTCGGTCTCGTCAACGTCGATGATCACGTCCCGTCCGACAATAAGCTCCGGTACTTTGAGTTCTTTGAGTGCCTGCAGTCGACGCTGACCGTCGATGACCGTGTAGCCGCCCGTGGATTTCCGCACGATGATCGGCTGGAGGAGGCCTACGTCTGATATTGTATTTTTTAACTGGGAAACGTCAGACCTTGTCCTGCGTAGTTCCTTGTTACTTGGCGTCACCTGATCGATCGGTATCATCGGATAATGGCTAAATCCGCTTATCTTTTTACCCACAGCTGTGTTCCCCCATATAAACCAAATAATTGGCTTATAGTCATTATTAAGTGTTTAAGGCTTATACTTTTCTCTCTCGCCCTTGTATGTGGCTTGCTGGAGTCGCTGCTGATTGATGGCCCGCAGGTGTTACCGGCTTATTCCATCCACTACCCGACTGACCAAGGCCAATGGTATACCCGATCGATTGAGAGGAGTTATCATGGCATACTTTGGTCTGTCATCGTTATGCTATTGATATCTGTTGCCATCCACCCACCACATAAATTGAAGGCACCATTTCAATATTGTGTGAGCTGATACACCTAATCCCTTGTGGTACCGAAAGGAATATAATAAGTTATAGAGCTTGTACTCAACCATGATATTTTTCGGCCACATAGGGCTAACGTTACTGGTTGTGTTCGCCCTATCGTCGCTGATCAAAGAGGATGCGGACTACCGTCTAGTCGTCGCCGGCGCTATGCTTCCCGATATCATCGATAAGCCGATCGGCCATTACCTGTTCTACAGTACGTTTGAGAACGGGCGTATCTTCGCGCATACGATCGCCTTTGCAGTCCTGCTGACGGGCGTGTGCATTTATGCCGAGCGGAGGCGGCTGCTTGATGGCGCCCGATTCATCGCACTGGCCAGCGTCCTACATATTATCGAGGATCAGATGTGGAACACGAAACAGACGTTGTTCTGGCCGTTGCTCGGGTGGGAGTTCCCGAAGATCAACCTGGATAATTATTTTGGCAATATCCTGAACGAGCTGATCCACGACCCGAGTGTATATATCCCTGAAATCACTGGCTTTATCATCATCTTCACCTTCATCTGGTACTTCCGGCTGTACCGACCTGAAAACGCTGCTATGTTTGCCAGAACGGGCAAATTTATAAGCCCGGTCATTTGAGGTTCTTATTACTGTTAACAGAAGGCTTGGAATCATAACAAGCACAGCACGAAGGCTAAATTAAGCTTATATATTCTATCGGCTATTACATTATCCCATGCAGCATCGCTCAGTACTGGTCACCGGTGGGTTCGGGCAGGTTGGCTCGTATATTTGCGAGGCCCTGGTTCGCTCGAACGCCAAAGTCACAGTTCTCGATAATCTCTCCTCAAATGGCATCATCGAGATGCCTGGGGTGAACTTTATTCGAGGCGACATCCGGAACCCGACTATCGTCAGACAAATGGTTAAAGATGCCGATGCGATCGTCCACTGTGCAGCTCAGATCTACATCGCGGCTTCGATCGTGGATCCGATCTTCGACGCGGAGAATAACATTATAGGAACCCTAAACCTCCTAAATGCGGCGCGGGAAGCAAACGTTGAGCGGTTCGTATACTTCAGCTCCGCGGCCACTTACGGCGATCCGATTCGGCTGCCAGTCGATGAGTCACACCCGCAGAACCCGCTATCGCCTTACGGTGTCAGCAAGCTGTCGGGCGAGAAGTACGCTCTGGCGTATTCGGCGGTATATGGCATCCCTGCTACGGTGATCCGGCCGTTTAATATCTACAGCCCTCGGCAGAACCCCTCGAACCCGTATAGTGGCGTCATTTCGAAGTTCATCGATCGCACCTCACAGGGCCTCTCGCCGGTCATCTTCGGCGATGGGACCGCCACCCGGGACTTTGTCTCAGTGCATGACGTGGTAGATATGGTCCTGCTCCTGCTTAAGAAAAATTCTGCTGTAGGCAAGGCATTCAATTGTGGCACGGGAAAAGCGACGAGCGTCGGAGATCTCGCCCACACGATCATCGACCTGTATGGCTATACCAATGTAAAGCCTGAAATGCAGGCCGATAGACCTGGAGATATCAAGTATAGCTACGCTGATATTTCCCGTGCAAAAGAACTGCTGGGATATCTTCCAAAAGTCGGACTGACTGAGGGGCTACGGGAGATCATAGAAGCAAAAATGTCGAGCCGTGGATAGGCCGAGAGAGGCTGAACGGTCTTCGATGTGCTTGCTTAGCTATTATTTTTTTATATTTATGCGACTCTATAGACGATCTCTGCGCTGTATATGAGAAATTAGATATGGTGGTTATGGCCGTCTGGTAAAATTTCGGATACCAACGACTATCAGAAGGGCGCCCATGACGACGAACAGTGCCGGCACGATCCATCCGATCGGTGATACGTGCTTACTGGTAGCCGGTACTGTGGTGGAAACCGGCGATGATGTGGCGACGGTACTAGCGATGATGGCCTGATCGGACTGTATCTGGGCATCATCTTCAGGAACGCTGGTAGGAGTGGGGGCCAGTGTGACCCTGACCAGTCCAGGTATAGATTCTGGAGGCGAAGAAGGGGTCTGCACCCCTGTTGTCGATGGTGACGGGGCCGGCGAGGCAGGCTGGATTTTTGGTATCGCAGCAAGGGTGGGGATAGCATGTACTGATGGCATGGCAGTGATTTTTCCTGGTACGCCGATGATTCCTACGATCTCCATGCTTGAACTGACATTCTTTCCGGTGAGCGCGATGAGCAACACAAAGGCTGCGACGAGCCCCCACAACGCAACGATGATAAAGGGAGGTATTCTAGGAGATTTTCTCAACATCTTGACGCCTCGAGCAAGATCGACTGCTATAGTAACGCAGACCGTAGAATATATTATAATATAACAAATATATATAACACTGTCTTCGTAATATCCGATATAATGCCAGACTCTTGATACTGGGCATGAGAAAACGCTAAAAAACCAAAAAAAATATTAGGCGGCTGCAGCGTACGGCGATCAAGCTGCTGTTGCCGGTACATCGGTGGCTTACTCGATAAAAATGCGCTACAATCATCGCTTAGTTTAAAATCTTCGCGGAAGATACCAACAATTGCTTCTGAAGCAACTCGAGTTTCGACTCCACCATTGGAGGGCGGCATGGCGCCGCCCCCATCCCCAAACGATTATAATCATGTTTCTTATTTTGAAGGTGACATCTCATGGCTAAAGCCCGTGGGGTTTCGCTACCACTGAACCCAATTCTCTTAATCACCACAATGCATATTTACTGCAAACGCGCATACGATGGGTGAAAACAAGGCTGGGGAGCCGTAGACCATGGGGCGAGAGGCAGGTGGAAGGATCAACTATAAACCGTTCTTCTCAATGATAGCTGTCGGCAAATAATCGACGAAAATAACATGGAGTTGAAAATACGGTAGACAGGAGGGGCATATCGTTTGATAGAATTGCAAACTATTTTATTGATAATACAATGCGAGCTAGCGCACTTTGTTTTTGGGTTCTTCTCGGCCTTGGTGGCGGGATCGCTGGTGTACTTGTCGATGCGGATCATATTCCGCAGTGGATCTTTGGCGTTGGGGCGAACTTCGTCCCGTTCAACATTTTTGAATTCGATTCCGGCCGCTGGTTGCATCCTTATATTTTCCTTGTCGGCGTCTGCGGTCTTGCATGTGCTGGAGGACTTCTTCTTATCATGGTTCTGATAGAAATAATTAGTTCAGAAATCATCATTAGAAGGAAAAAGTTCAGAAATAAAAAGGTCTCGGTACCCGAGAGACAGTTCAGAAATAAAAAGGTCTCGGTACCCGACAGTGAAGGGATGGTAAAAAAGGATTAACGTGTTTATCCCGCTGGTCGGTGGATCAAACGTCCGCCAGCTTTGATTTCGCCCTTAGCCAGTACACCCGGTCCGATGGAGGCGCCTGCGCCGATCGATGTTCCCACGTTGATAAGGCTACCGATGCCCGTATGGACACCGTCACCCATGATGCATCCCAGTTTGCGGCGGCCGCTATCGACCTTCTTTCCGTCGATGATGACCGTGATGGTCTTTTCGTCCAGCCGCAGGTTGGCGACCTTGGTACCGGCGCCGAAGTTACATCGTTCGCCGATCACACTGTCCCCGACGTAGCTGAGATGACCGATCTTCGTCCCGTTCATGATGATCGAGTTCTTGATCTCGACAGCGTTGCCTATGTGGACATCATCACCAATGCTGGTCGACGCCCGGACGAAGCAGTTGGGGCCGATGTCACAGTTCTCCCCGATGATACAGGGGCCGACGATATATGCGCCGCTAC
>DATHCY010000112.1:0-19785 GCA_035319305.1 Methanocella sp. | reverse complement strand
CCCAGGATCAGCGTGTCGAAAGCAGGGAGGAGGTTCACAACAGTGTCTATAAGGGTGCCTTTGGCCTTTGATCTGAGTTGCATCTCCAGCGCTTCGAGGGGGCGGTTTTCCACGGCGATGTCGATTAGCGATCCGCTTTTTCGCAGTAATTCCCACGCGTTCTTAGCATCGGTTGACGGCAGCCCGGACCAGGACCTGAAATCCGCCGGGCTCGCGGGGCCATAACCCATAAGGTACCGGCCTGCCAGCTCGGCCAGTGCCTCCTCTCTTGGCAATCTCTTTCGCTCTCCTGTAGCGAGCCTGTAGGTTTGTTCTCCGCTGGAACGATCAGGGCCCAGGAATATGGTGCCTTTGAGGCCGGCATAGGCGATCAGGTGATAGGGTGCCTGGCTTTTTCGCTCGATCTCTATGCCCAGATCGATCAGCTGATCGATCAACTCTTCCCGGGTCAGCGCCATCCTCTTATCCTTAAGGGTAGTGCGTATCTTGCTCATGCCCTTGGTCAACTTTTTATCGTCAAGCCCTAACTTCCTACGTCTTCCCAGGGTTTTCGCCATGGCTGGGGGGCCGATCAGCGGCAGCATCCAGCCTGGGTCGTCCCGTGGCAGCAGATGAATCGTTCCGCGCATCGCCCAAGTCCTGACGAGCGTACCCTGTACATCGGTTAGCTTCGCCACGTCCTCTGACGATATGTCACGGATGCGGGCTCGCAGGGCTAGCATCATCGCCGGCCTGAGCTGTGCGTTTACGCCGCATACCGTCCGCACTATCTCCGAAGCTTCCTCGCAAGGGGCTTTCGAATGCAGGCATTGTGCCCGAAGGCGCAACGTCTGGACCTGTTCCGGAGTCAAATCGGCCATCACAAGGATCACTTTTTAGAATATGCCTTATCGAACTTTAAGAATACGCCTTATTGAACAGTTCCAGCATGTTTCGCACGCCGAGCGCGATGCCTTCGACTTCTATGCCGCCTTTTCCCTTGGCGCCGTCGCCAACTACGAACAGGCCTTTCACCGGGGTTAAATTTCCGAGATCATATCCCGATGAGATTCGGTTTACGGGCCAGTCGTCTCGGTAGGACTGCACCATAAGCACTGAGTACTTCTTCCCTTGGAACAGGCTCTTCAGATCCTGCAGGCCAAGCCTGATCTCCTGCTGAACATCGGCTGTTCGCATCGCTTGGTGGGACATGGTCAGGTGCATGCCTTCCGGGGCTAGAGATGGATCGATGTGGGTGACCTCGTTGACGCCGTTCACCCGCTGTGTGTATGGGGTGAATAGAACACCGGAGTGACCTACCAGCGGCTCCTCTGCCGCGAGGCAGATCTTGATTCCTGAGGAGGGCTTTACCTTCTCGAGCACTTCAGCATACTTTGGATCCAGATATTTTTTATCGTACATTCTAGTCGTCAACCGGTGGCCTATGTCAGAAATAATGACGTCGGCCGGCACGAACCCTCCGTTCGTGACCAGGCCGGAAGCTTTGCCGTCCTTCACCCGGATCGAGTCGACTTTCGAGCTCAGGTTGATCCTGCCGTCGTTGCCTTCCACGATGCTGGACAGTTCGTCCACGACGCCGCCGCAGCCTCCCATCGGCACGCCGGGCATGCCATACTTCTGGATGTTTCTGAGGATGGCGCTAATTTCTGCCATGGGGGTGTTCGCCGCCGTGGTGGATAGCGCCCAGCCGCAGAAGCTATCTGCCAGAGCCAGCAGGTTCCTATCGCTCCTGGTAAACTCAGCGGCCGTGCCGGTCTTCAGGGCCATGGCTTTTACGATTAGTAGGGGCATCGTCATCCTAGCTGCGGGCGAGAGCAACTCCTGAAAGCTCATGACAGGCAACTGTTTCATGTCTCGGGTCATGATAGTAGCTTCAGGCTTTGACCGGACGATCTTGACCTTCGAGCTCAGGTCCTTCAGCAGCAGGGCCAGAGGGCCTGTGGGGCCGTGGGGTATCATATGGAATGCCCCGGTCGAAAGCTGGAAACCTTTGTAAGGCAAATTCGTAAACCGTCCACCGTACATATCCAGCTGTTCGTAAACGGCCACTTCGTGGTCCTTCGACAGGGCTGCGGCTGAAAGCAGTCCGCCTAGCCCGGCGCCGATGACCGCGATCCTCACTTGCTTTCCTCCATAATGGCATCTAGCGGACAGTAGCCCTTACATGTTCCACATTCTGTGCAGCTGTCCTTGATCTCGCTTACTCCGTATGTCTCGATCGCGTCTACAGGGCAGAAAACCTTGCACTGCCCGCATCCAACACAAGCTTCCGTGATCTTCATGATACCTACAGTCGCATTATACATTCTACTTATAATGCTTTTCTGTAATCTGTTGACCTATCCATCCGTCGCCCGTAGAAACTTTCACCGTGTGGGCGCTCTGCTGTGCCTGTCGCTTCGCATCCTCTACCCTGCCGTCGGTTGTGGCGAGAACAACGCCCATGCGTCGTTCATTAAGGGCTTCGGGCTTGCCGAAGAGAAGCACGCTGACTCCGGGCTGCTGGTATGCGTCTTCCACTCTGTACTGCGGGTACCAGCCTTCGGTGTGGGAGAGGATCACGTGGGATGCCGCAATGGACTTGGGCTGGATGATCCTGCCCTCGCTTACGATGGGGATGCCCAGGACTGATTTAGCGTGCAGCGCGAATTCCGAATACCCGCAGGGCATGCTGGCAATGGTCACCAGTCCGGTATCATGAGGCCTGCACGCTGTCTCGTTGGAGTATACTTTCCCGTTTTTAGCGTCCACGAACATTTCGTGGGCGAAGAGCCCGAAACCGCCGAGCTTATCCATGATGCGGCCGGCGTAGTCGTAGATCTCTTTTTCGATCCTGCCGATTTTTTGGTCGGTTTCGTCTGTCCATGGGTGCCAGGACGAATGGTAGTCGCCGCTGATCTGATAGTGGCCCAGCGGCCTGACGAATTTGCTCTCCGCTTTGCCATCAGGGTTCAGGTAGCGGACCGATAATGCAGTGATCTCCACGTCGAAGTCGATGAATTCCTCGACGATGATCTTATCTGATGAGCCCCTTGCATGGGCCGCCTCTTTAAAGGCTTTTTCCACGTCTTTCGCGCTCTTGAGGAAGAACGAGCCTTTGCCGCTGGAGGACATGATGGGCTTGGATACGCAGGGGAAGCCGATCTTCTTGCAGGTCTCCTTGAAGTCCTCTAAATTAGTGGCGTATTCATACCTGGAAGTCCTTACGCCGGTAGAAGCGATCGCCTCGCGGAGGCGCTCCCGGTGCATGGCAGTCCGTACGGCGTCTGCGCAGGGCGCTACAAAGAATCCTTCATCCTCCAGCCTGAACAGCGTGTCGGTGTTGATCGCCTCGATTTCCGGGATGATCGCATCAGGCCGCTCCCTCCTGATAATAGCGAGCAGCGCCCGTTCGCTCTTCATATTGGTGACGTATGATCGGTGTGCTACCTGCATGCCGGGGGCGTTCGCGTACCGATCGATGGCGACGATCTCGATGCCCATACGTTGCGCCTCGATCATTGTCTCTTTGCCCAGCTCGCCCGCACCTAGGAACAGCAGTTTGGCGTCGTTCGCGTAGGGAGTCCCTAAAGTTTTTCTCGGTTTGATCTCCATTGCCACTACCTCTCTCTGGATTATTCATATGAAGGTCGGGGTAGATAAAAGCTTTAACCTCCTGCTATCCATCCAGTATGTATGATGAACCGGATCAGGGGATGGCGCGCGCCTTGCGGAGGGTAACTAATATCGCAGAGCTGGCTAGGCTGGCTAGGCGTAGAGAAGGCGAAAACTGGCGGTTCCGGGATTTCGTGAAAGGGTGTGGCATAGAACCGAAGGAGATCGACAGGATAGTCCATGAGCTATATCGGCAGGAGTCAGAGAAGTTCGACTGCGTAGCCTGCGCTAACTGCTGCAAAGAGATCTCGCCCCTGCTGGATAACGAGGACGTCCGGCGCCTCGCGGTCTGGATGGACGTGTCTTCCGATCTCCTTATCCGGGAATATCTGGCCTGGGACGAAGAGTACGAGGGGCTGGTCTTTAGAATCCCGTGCCCAATGCTGAAGGATGATCGGTGTATCTGCTACCATCACCGCCCTATGGTCTGCGCATCGTACCCTCACCTGCACAAGGACGGCTTTGTACGCCGACTTTCCAATATGGTAGCTAACTGCTCAATATGCCCTGTGGTGTTCAACGTCATTGAGCGGCTGAAGGATGAGATGAAGCCACATGGGTGGAGTCGTTACATGTACGAGCGGGGCCGCAAATAGTTAGCGTAGCAAACATCTGAAAAATCTATCGTTGCTATACTACTGTCCCGGAGTGAGGGGGCATCTATGCTGACGTTGTGTGGCATTCAGCCCTATACGTGCTGTGTTTTCGGTACCGGCCCTCCGTAAATATACCAGATGCTAACGAGCACGGCGCCGATCACGATCAGTCCTGGTATAGACGCCTCGGGTCCGTAGGCGGCGCCGTTGATGAGGGCGCTGCCTGTTTTTGTCACATTTAGAACAGAGCTCATATCGCCAAGTCCTAGCACGCTGTACTGGAGGAAGTTCCAGGCAAAGTGAAACCCTGCAGCGGCAAGCAAGCCACCTTTGATAAATAGGAGGGCGAGGATGACGCCGGCGATAGAGATGGTGGTCAGCGCGATGATCGCCTCTGTCGGGGCCGTCTCGAGCGATATGATGGAGGGCAGGTGCATGGCCGCAAATCCCAGTGCTGAGATGGCTGCGGCGGGGGTCGTTCCTGTCGCACGTTCTAGGTCGGCGAATATATACTGTCTGAAGGATAGTTCTTCTCCTAGGGCGACGAAGATCTGGAAGAGAACGCCTCCGATGATAATGTTTGGGGTGTAGTAGTTTATGTTAAGCCCGTTTACCGTGATGCCTCCGGCGCTCAGCATGATCAGGAAGACGGTCACGATTGCCAGCGACCCCGCGGCTAACCCTGGAATGGGGTTGCCCGGCTTAATGGCGATCTTGGAGATGGCCATAAAGATGAGGGAGAGGGCTATGATGACTAGGTACGAGGTATATGGCCCGAACAACGGTGATATAAGGAGGACTGCGATGGCTGTGAGTAGGTAGAATAGGACGACTCTGACGATGGTTTCTGCGCCTTTCACTTCAGGCTCACCACTAGTTCGCACTGGCGGTTTCCGGCGCAGAATTTTCGGAGTACTTTGACGTCGGCGTCTGGGGTGACCGCTCTGATGAGGCCGAGTGTGTAGCTCTCGCAGATGTATTGTCTGAGGTCTGGGTCGATCCCTTCGAGGACATGGCCTAAGATGCACCCGCCGGATCGGATGGTCATATGCGGGAATTGTCGGGTCTTTTGATCTCCTGTGATATCATATTCCACGCCGGACATCAGCGATATGGTCTCTAGTGGTATCAGGCTGGCTCGAGACAACTCACGGTCGACCTTCAGGTTATCGCAGATTTTACGGCCGTCCTCAAGGCCGATCTGAAGGGCTACTGCTGCTGCTTCCTCCTTTGCGGCGTCGCCGAAGCGCTCAATGAGCCGACGGGTTAGATTTGCGCAGAGGCGGTCGTTGATGTTGCGCTGCTGCCATCTGACCTTGGATGAGACGCCTATGGTTTTCCATGCGTTGGCAAACTTCGTGTACTTATCCATTTTTTACCACCAGGCCGCTACTCTTTCGGGTGTCGGGGCTCGAACGGTCCGACGATCGAATAGAGTAGGAGCAAAATGCCTACGAGTTGTATCACCAGTGATGCTGTCCTGACCGTGGAGTCGTCGAGGGGCGGTGCTGCTGTTATTGCTTGGGCCGCGGCGTTGAGCGTGCCTAGGTTGCCGCCGAAGATTAGGATAAAGAAGCCTAGGGCGAGGAAGATCATATTTCTCTGCCGGGTCTTGACGTACGCCTCGTAGATGAAGAGGACTAGCGCACCTCCCAGCAGATACATCAGAACTGCGGCGACGCCTTCCATCAAAGTGACTGTCATGTCATTACCTCTCCGGTATAACGCAGGTGTTTTCCTTATGTCTACGGGTCGTGAGTATGCTGCTCGTATTCAGGACTCCGTTGGTGCCATTGATCACCTTCAATACCTTTTCTTTTAACTCACGGATGTCCTGGGTCCGGGTTTTGATAAAGATATCATAGGGTTCGAGCAGCTCGTAGATTTCGAGTACATTATCGATAGAGCTCAGGGCCTTTATCACGTCGTCCTTCCGGTCAGGGTCGACGTTAATACCGATGAATGTGGTCATGCTTGCGCCTGATTTGTCCGGGTTGAGGACGATGGTGAACTGCTCGATGACACCTTCCTTATAGAGTTGGTTCACTCGCTTGTGTATCGTAGACGTGGCTACACCAAGCTCGCCCGCAATGTCCGTACAGTGGGTGCGGCTGTCGTGAGAGAGCTTTTCGAGTATGATCAGATCGGTCTTATCCATCAGAATCTAAATTCATATTTTTACCTATGAAGGGATAAATATTTCGATAAATACAAATAATTAAGAAAAGATTGATTCCATTTAAAATTACAAAAATTCTCATCTTCTAACAAAACGCCGGACTTTTCTCGCCCATGCACTCCCGATTTGGCGCACATAAACCTGCAGAGGCGTCTTGCGCATAATAATCCGAGTTTTGCCCTCCCTAATAGCCTTTAACACGCTGTCCGCATCCCGATCGGCGTCGATCTCAGTGACCGCGTTACCCACCATCTCCGCCGTATGCGCATCGGTTCCCGCCACAGCGGGAAGCTTGTGCCTGCCCATCCTACGGCTTGTCATATAGTTGTGAAACCCGACGAAGTAGCGGGAGTTGTATATCTCCACAGCGTCCACCCCCTGCGGAATTCGCATACCGTGTCTCATGCGCTGGTCCGGGTGGGGCACCACGATGGTGCCGCCCATGCGACGGGCGATCTCGATGGTCTCTTTGACCGGCAGCCTCGCGGGGATGTCTTTTGTAATCCCTAGGACGATGAGGTGTCCCCCCTTCGTGGAGACCTCTACTCCCGGAATGATGATCAGACCCGGTGCTATTGCATCCACCACCTCAAGGGCATGTTTCCCCCCAAGGACGGTATCGTGGTCCGTAATCGCCACCCCATCCAAGCCCCTGGCCTTTGCCGCTTTCAGGATATCCTCGACGGTGCTGTGGCCGTCGGGGGAATGATCAGAATGTACGTGAAGATCAAAGCGGAGCATAAGAGTTATCTATTTTGCTTTGCGCAATATAAGACTTCTGTATGCGTATACTGCTGGTCACAGGCAGGCTTGCCTTCCCTGTCGTAAAAGAGGCGGCCGGAAATGCCGCCGATGTATTGATGGCAGATGTGCCGGTTGCCGCTTTTGTGACTCCGAAGGTGCTTGAGCCGCTGCTCGAGGATAAAAAGGGTAAATATGACCTGATTCTCGTCTCAGGCCTCTGCGGGTCGGACTTTTCGAGGCTGGAGGGGAAGCTCGGCCTTAAAATAAGGCTCGGGCCAAAGCATGCCTATGACATTCCATTAGCGCTAAAATATGCGGGCCGAATCGAGTTTTCCCATAAGGTCTCCGCTTGCCAGCTGCTCGCAGACGTCAAACGGGAGAGCGCCCTGCAGGAGTTCGAGGCGATCGAGACCGGCGCGGCCCCGGCGTTCCTTCTCCGGAAGGTCAAGATCGGCGGAGCCTCGACCATGAAAGTCGTGTCCGAGGTGGTCGACGCTACAAAGATCTCCGATGTGGACCTGGTCAGCAAGGTCGATGCGTATGCCGCCGCCGACATCATCGATCTGGGAGTTCCACTGGAATCCAGCCCGGACGCGGTTAGACACGCGGTCAGGGTTGCCCGCTCTGCGACCTTCAAGCCGATCAGCATAGACACACTCATCCCCGAGTACATCGAAGCGGGCGTTGAGGCGGGCGCCGATCTTGTGCTGAGCCTGGACAGCTCTAACATGGAGCGGATCGGCCCGATTCTCGCTGGCAGAGGGATACCCGCCGTCATCATACCGGACGATGAATCCCTAGGTAGCCTAATGAAAAATATTGCCCGGGCTAGAGAACTTGGCATAAAAAAACTTCTTGCCGATCCGGTGCTCTCCCCGGTCGGACACGGCCTAGTGGACTCGATCTCCCGCTACCTGGAGTTCAGGCGGATCGACCCGGATACGCCCGTCTTTTTCGGCTCGGGCAACGTGACCGAGCTGATGGACGCCGACACCATCGGGGTCAATGCTCTGCTGGCCGGCATCGCCATGGAGGCGGGCGCCAACGTGCTCTTTACCACCGAAGCCAGCCACAAGTCCGCCAACGGCTCCGATGAGCTAAAGAAAGCGTGCATGATGATGGCGCTGGCGAAGCACCGTAAGGGCTCGCCCAAAGATTTGGGAATAGATCTTTTAGTTATCAAGGAAAAGCGGCCCAGAAAGGACATCATCGAGCCGGGCATATCGCTGGTAGAGGCCAAAAAGCACAGGATACACCTCGATCCCCGGGGCAGCTTCAATATTTTCGTCGAAGACGACAAGATCTATGCCAAAAATGGCGATGTCACAGTAGTTGGCACCGACTCCGAGTCGATCATGCACACCATCATCGACAGGGAGCTGGTATCCCTGCTCGATCATGCCGGGTATCTGCAAGCCGAGTTGAAGAAGGCGGAGCTGGCGGTTCGGTTCCACCGGTCCTACCTGCAAGACGACCAGTTTTGACGAGTTATTTTTAAGAAGGTTGAGCGCTACTGATCTTCAGGTATCGCAATGGATTTTCCACCCAAAGTGGTCGCGTCGGTCACCAACAAAGACGACGCCCGGGAAGCGATCGCGCTCGGCGCCGATATCGTGGAGGCTCGAATCGACCTCGCAGGGGGCGATGCCGAAGACCTCGTCAAAAGCATATACAACGATATAGGCTGTCCCATCATCGTCACGGTGCGGCCCGTCTTCGAGGGGGGCTCCTTCCAGGGTACTGATCAGGAAAGGATCCGGTTGTTCAGCAAGCTGGCACCGTACGCAGAATACGTGGACGTTGAGCTACGGTCGAGAAACCTGGACGAGCTGATCGGGACTGTGCAGGGCACTAAAGCTATGCCTCTTGTATCATATCATGACTTCGATCGGACGCCATCTATCGGGGAAATGCTATCTATACTCGAAAGATCGCTGGAGAAGGGCGCTATCGCCAAGCTGGCCGTGACGCCCAGGGACATGGGCGATGTGCTGCGGCTTCTCGAGGTCACGCTAAAGTCGAAGAGGCCCGTATGCACCATCGCCATGGGCAGCCTGGGCCAGCATTCCCGGCTCATGGCGCCGGTGTACGGGTCGCTGTTGACATACGGATATGTGCGGCGGCCTGTCGCGCCAGGGCAGATCCGGGTGGACCAGCTTCTCCAGGGCTTGAAAATCCTGGGGCTACGATAGCCTGGCTTTTTTTAAAATCTTCAACGCCCGCAGGGTGATCCACTTACTCTCCCTGCCCCTGGTGCCGAAATTGGCGTATACGGACGACCGGCTCGGGGTGTAGCCCAGCTTCCACCGGCCTTCGGGAGTCCGCTTGCTGATGATCAGCTCCAGGGCCTCGTCCATCGCCGGATCTGCGACGTCGAGTTGTTGGAGGGTGTCGACCATGCTTATGATGTCGTCGTAGTAGGATTGCGGGAAGGTGAAAAGGGTGTACTCTTTTCTGATCGGCCCTCCCGTGCTGTGGCTGTGCCGGTAGAGTCGGTGGAGGAGGATAAACTCGACCGCCCTTTCAATAAATCGCCGCATCTCGGATGTCCGGTCTTCCGGCGGCACGACCGTCATGGCTCTGAGCGCACGCGTACACCCTGAGAAGCAAGTGTGACGGCCGAAGCATCGGTGCTGCTTGCCCCTGTAGGGCCACTCGTCCGGCGTCCTAAAATCGCCGTCGTCGAAGCGCTGATATTGCAACAGCCACTTGATCGAGTCTCTCACCCGGTAGTCCCGATAGAAGCCGAGCGTCGACAGCGACCATACCATGTTACCCACGAAGCAGGGCAGGGCAAAAAATCCCACGCCGTAGCGGTGCTTTATCTCGATGCCCAGCACCCGGCGCTCCCGGCTGTAGTTGTGCTCCAGCACGTACTCGCACAACTTTTTCACCCGGGCGTCCCTCCCGTCCGCGCCCAGTTGCGACAGAAACAGCACCTGCCATGTGGTGGCTTTACACTTGGGCTGATAGCCGGTCAGGGCGACCGCCTCCCCATACCTCTTCACCATGTCCTGCATTACAAACCCGCCGTCGGCGTTCTGCCGGGCCAGGATATCCGCCACCGGCCCATGGGACATGATCTCAGCCCTGGCTGCAACCAGCTCTTGGTCACCCACGGGATAGCCCAACAGGTCTCTCAGGGTAAAGTAGCGGACCGAAGGCTCGTCTGGCCCAAGCAGCCATTCAAGGGTCTCCCGGGAAAACATGGTAGAGGAATTTGACGGTGTGCATTAAAAAGGTTCTTCTATCTGTCCCTCATTTCTGCAGTCCCACGTTTTTCACGACCAGCGCCTCCAGGCCCGGAGCTATCCTATACTGGTATTTATTCCTGACCAGCGGCTCTTTTATCACTACACCCTTGGAGATCAGTTCTTTCAGATACCGATTGACATCACTGTATGGCCGTCCGGTTACCGTTGCAATCTCCGCGCTGGTCATGCCCGCCCGCCCCGTCAGCGCGCTCAGCAACTCCCCGGTCGGCTCTCGCCTTATCAAAGATATGATACTCATATGCTCTTCGCTGTATATGCCGGTATTCGTAAAGTAGCGGACCTGCCGCGCACCGTCCTGGTACTCGACCAGCCTATGGTTCAGGCCCAGGATCATGAGGTGGTACCTGGCCGTGCCCCGGTTCATCCCCAGGGACGAGATGATATCATGCAGCCGGGAGCCGGGGTTATCCGTGACGAATCTCATGATCAGGTTGCGGTTCCGGTTAAGATGGACCAGGCTCCTTGCCCTGGAAATTGGGGGAGTTTTAATGGACGCGCCCGCTGTATTTGCGCAGGACGGGCCGATCACAGGATCCATCGATGGGACGTACAGGTCAGTTTTCCCACCCATGGTCCCGGGCTGGTAACTGTTCGACGGCTGACCACCGGGGGTCAAGGTGCTGATCCTGCTGGTATTAGGTTGCAGGCTATCCTGGACCTCCGCGCTTCCTGATATGATGACGACCAGTACCAAAAAAACTATTATTATGTGTCTCATCTTCCGCTGAGCACCGTGAATGTCATAGACCATGCAAAACCGCCCGCCATGATCTATGACGAGTTCGTTCGGTCGATTATATATGGGTTATGTCCCTTGCTGTAAACAGGGGGGATCGGGCTTCAGGTCGCCTGTTTCAATCCTCTTTTTCGAACTTCGGGCGCTTGAGCATCTCGAGTATGTCCTCCCTATCGGCCAGAGGCAATACGCACTTTCCCTCTCTGCAGAAATAGGCCGAGGGATTACCGTTGATCTTGGTCTTGCCTTCGAAGATCGCCGGACGATGCCTGTATTGGCCGTAGTCGAGCATCACGATCCTTTTTATCAGCTGGCTGTTGACTAGGCGGACCAGTTCCATGCCTTCCTTTTCAGGCGCCACGATGGCGATTGTGTCAGGGCGGTTGATGTAGTACTCCATGGCGCCGAAGAACGTCCCGTGTCCTAGTGGGTACTCCCGGCACATATCGAAGAAGCCTTCGATCAGGGCTTGTGCCCTGTCCAAGTAGTGGTCTTGTTTTTCCCGATAATAGTGGAGCTTGATCAGGTTGATGGCCATTTGCGGGTTGGAGCCGGGCACCGTGAAGTCGGTGGCAGGCTTATCCCGGGCTGCGTCGTCCCGATCCTGCGCCTGTATAAAGAAATACCCTCCTTGATCCTGGTCGAAAAATTTTTCCTCGCAATCATTTAAAAGCCTCTCCGCGTTGTCCAGGTATCCTGTCTCCTGGGTCACCGCAAACAGCTCGATCAGCGCCTCGATGGTGCACGAGTAGTCCTCCAGGTATCCGCTGATGGCCGGCCTGTCGGTGTATGTCCGGTACAGCGTGCCATCGAGATACATGCTGTTCATGATAAAGTCCATGGTCTTTACTGAATAATCCAGGCACCGCTGCTCTCCAAGGATGCTATACGCTCTGGCCAGCGACGTGGTCATCAACGCCGTCCAGCTCGAGTGGATGGACATGTCTTTGTACGGCTTTTCTCTCCTGTTTCGAGCTCTGAGAAGCGCCTTTTTATCGCGTGAAAACTGCGATTTATCGTTCTCACCTGTCGAAAACAGCACGTTCTTTCCATGCTCAAAGTTGCCATCCTTCTTCACATTATACGCTTTGATGAACGCATCCGCCGCGTCGCCCAGCTCCTCCCGGATCTCCTGCTCCTTCCAGATAAAGTGAGCGCCTTCCTCGCCATGTATGTCCGCGTCGATGCTCGAGGCGAACCCGGCAGGTTCCCGGGCTAGATCCCTCATGACAAAATCGGTGATCTCTGCCGATACCTGCCTGAAATATTCGGTGCCGGAGAGCTGATATGCCCATAGATAGGCGCTCAGCAGCAGCGCGTTGTCATTGAGCATTTTTTCGAAGTGTGGTATTGTCCAGCGGGCATCCACCGAATACCGGTGGAACCCGCCGCCCAGATGGTCGTAGAAGCCTCCGGCCGCCATGTGCTTGAGGGTGGTATCGACCATCTGCCAGGCTCGCTTGGATCCTGTGGATTCGTATGTCTGCAGCAAAAATAGCAGCGCCTCAGTATAGGGGAATTTCGGTGCGGAGCCGAACCCCCCGTTGGCCGTGTCGAAGCCTGTGTACATCTGCTCGATCACATTGCTCGGGTAGCCTGGATCGATCGGCCGACGGAGCGGAGCCACATATACGTAGTGTTGCTTCAGATCGTTGACGATGCGTTCAACGCTACCCCTGTCTTTCCTGTAGAGATCGCTGATCGCTAACAGCACGTCTTTGAAGGCCGGCAACCCGTGCTTTGGCTTTCCCGGGAAGTATGTGCCTCCGTAAAACGGCTGCTTATCCGGAGTCATGAAGACCGTTAGCGGCCATCCTCCCTGCCCGGTCAGCGCCTGAACCGACTCCTGAAACGTTCGGTCGATGTCCGGTCGGTCGTCTCGATCCACCTTGATCGCAACGAAGCGCTCGTTGATGATATCTGCGGTCTCTTTATCGTGCCACGTCTCGTGGGCCATCACATGGCACCAGTGGCACCACACCGCCCCTATCGAGACCAGCACCGGCCTGTCCCCCCGCTTCGCCAGATCGAAAGCCTCGTCTCCCCATGGGTACCAGTCGATCGGCTCGTTCTCCGCTCTGCGCAGATAACTGCTCTGCGAGCTGCTTAGCCTGTTCATAAATAGAGATACCGGGTCCCTCGTTAAAAAACAACCCCGCCAATTATGTTGCGCCATGAGTAGGCCGGCACCTTTCGCCCTTTACTCATGAATCTCGCGGCGATCACTAATGGCAATCGCATCATCGAACGATCAACTGCTATAGTAATTGTAAGGTGGATTACAACTAATGCATAATTTATTTATAGGTTCACGCTTACATAACAATCAGTTGTAATGCTCATTACAACTTAGTATCGCAGACCGTGCGACGAGAGTAAAACCAGTTCCCGGCACAGGGTTTGCAGTATATACGATAAGAAGGGATCATCATGACTGAGATCGTTACTGCAGAAGTTAAGAAGAATATCTGGGCATCTCCATACTTTTTACTGCTGGTGCTAGCACTGGGCGTCTTCATGACAGCGCTCGATTCGTACATCTTCGTACCCGCACTACCTACCATCGTCCAGGACCTGAACACCTCGCTCGACTGGGTATCATGGACAATGACCATCTTCATGCTGTTCTGGACCGCCATCATGCCGCTGGCCGGAAAGCTATCCGACATCTACGGACGAAAGCGAATGTATCTGGCCGGAATCACCCTCTTCACCCTGGGATCGATCGCATGCAGCCTATCCTGGGACATCTACTCTCTAATCGCCTTCCGCGGACTGCAAGCCATTGGCGCGGGTCTAGTCATGCCGGCCGCTATCTCCGCCCTAAGCAGCGCCGTGCCCGAGGAGAGAAAGGGCAAGACAATGGGCTCGCTGATGGCCATGGCGGCGGTAGCCATGATCGTCGGACCGAACATCGGCGGCTTTTTCATCCAACACTTCGGGTGGAGATCAGTATTCTACATCAACATCCCACTAGGCCTAATAGCCATCTTACTAATGCTGAAGTTCAACGAGAGCTTCGGAGAATCGAAACAAAAGATCGATATCCTCGGATCGGTGCTGCTCGTAACCTCCCTCGGGGCGTTGATGCTAGGCCTGGTCAGACTGGAGACACTGCCTCTACAAGACATCACCGTCTGGCCACTATTCGCCGCTACGGCACTGCTGACCATGATACTAGTCCTGTTCGAGATAAAGACAGTTGACCCAATACTAAAGATCCCGCTGATCTCGAGAGTCGACGTCCTCTCACTGAACCTGGCCCAGCTAACCCTCAACCTCAGCCTGATCTGCGTCATGATCTACGTGCCCTCGTTCGCCCAGTACATCCTCAAGATGAACGTACAGGACAGCGGCACCATCCTGACACCGCTATCGGTGGCGCTGATGTTCGCCGCCATCACGGGCGGTTTCCTATTGGACCGGTTCGGCGCCAAGATCATGCTCCTAACAGGTGCCATCGTGACCACCGGAGCTGTCATCTACCTAGCCGAATACGTAACGGACTCCACCAGCCTCGCCATCGCCCTAGCCACAATAGGCATCGGCCTAGGACTAGGCATGGGCGCATTCCAGATCATCATGCTGACCTACATGCCCGATAACGAAAAGGGCACCGGCACCGGCATCATGATCACGTTCAAGAATATCGGCAGCACCGTTGGCTCGGTGATCGGGGGCTTCTTCCTATCCCAAGCGACAAGACATGAAGTCACCCTCGGAGAAGCATTCCATAACGTGTTCTGGATCGGCGTCTACTCAGCCGCCATATCAGTAGCGCTCATCACAATCCTAATCACATGGGACCGCCGAAGAAAAGCGACGAAACCAGTGACGCCGATAGCGCAACAGCAGTAAAAATTGACATATATCTGACATATAGACGGAGACGGCTCGACCGGCCCTCGGACGGTAGATCACGCCTTTCCGCCCAAAATTTTCCACACAATTATGTGTATACGGGCAGCAATCATCATGGCAGTAGCTAATCTTTGCCTCTAACCGGCGCTTATATGTCAGGTGGTCTACCACCTTGAGGACGACAATGTAATGGGGGAGATGTTGTGCAGACGGAAAAGAGTATAACGAGTTTCGATTCGTGTTTCATGTTACCCGTCCAGCGGGGTAAGGCTGGCAGCCTTCGGGACTTCTGGGACGACGCAGGCGAGAAGTACGGCACCGATACCGATGGGCACTTCAAACTCTTCGGCGTGCAGAAGCTCCTGGCCTTCATGCAGACCATGCCCGACGATCGGGAGTACCTAGTTATGTACATGCGGACCAGCGATACCCTGGATAAGACGCTCAAGGGACTTTTCGGCAAGGATCTCAAGTGCTCTAAACATCTAACGAGCAGGTTCAAGGACTTCACCGGAGTCGACCTGTCAAAATCAGAGAACCTGCCGAGACTGGAGCGGCTATTCGACTGGAAGGAGACCCGGGAGTTTCTGGAAGAGCGGCAGATGAACAAGATGCCCTGGTGTTCCACAGCGCCCATCCTACCGGGAAAGACCCAAGCTACAATGAAGTACATGAAGGATGCGATGTCCAGACGCAGCGAGTGGGAGAAGCTGCTCCGAGACCACGACGTCGTCCGAAACCTCGCGTTCATCCAGCATACGAGCCAGGGCGACTACGTCGTGAAATACACCGTGGCCTCAAGCCCGCTCGCCGACCTGGTCACGGCCTTCACGAGCTGCAGCCACGAAATGTGCAACACCGCGCGAAGCATGGCCAAAGAGCTCACCGGCCTCGACATGACCAATCAGAAGAACATGCCCGACCTGAAACTGTTGTTCAAGTGGGACGATACAGTCGGCTTCCAGACCGCCGAGCAGTCGATCGCATATACAGAGTAGCCGCCCGCCCGGCGGCTGCCTTTTCCTACTAAACGGCGAACCTGTCACGAGAAAAATAAGAGTCCATGGCACTGTGCACCAGCTTCATGTTTTCGATCATGATACGGCTCTTTGAGTTCATAGCCGCCGGGTCATCGCTGAAAAACGGGGGGACATACAGGAACTCCGCATCATCCACCATAAGGATCATCATTTTATCATAGTTGAACTGCAGGAAAATCTTCTCAAAAGAAGGCACGAACTCCTCCTGACTCATCGTCTTGGAGATCGATAGCAGTTTTACAGCCTCCGACTTCTTTATTACATGGACATTTGCACCGCCCGTGCCGAACGTTTTTCGCAAAGCCGATTCCAAGCCCGGCTCTTCGGATATGACAGTGAGGCTAAGGCATAGATCCTTTCGGGCCAGAGGCTTGAGAAATTTCAGGTACTTCTCCGACCCCAGGAATATGACTTCTCTCTTAGCGTTCCGTACCATGTCCCGTATCTTGTAGTCGACATTCTTCTCAGAGAAGATAAACCACATTTTATCGGGCGGATACTCCCGTATATTCCGATCGACCGTGGCAAAGAGCTTTGCGGCCTCTTTCTTAGCCCTCAAATGAGTATCGATCAATAGCTCCAGGCCAATCTCCGGCGCAACCGCCTGGTAGACGATCGGCCGCTCGCTCACCGCGACGATCAGCCCCTTCTCCTCCAGCGACCGGAGGCTTTCGTACGTGTTCGGCTTGGACATGCCGACAAAGTCAATGAGCTCCTTGACCTCAGAGTTGTTCATCATCACCAGCGCGATGTAGATCTTCGCCTCGGACTCCAGCAGCCCCAGGGCCATCAGCGATTTGATCAGGTCCGGCGGAATACTACTACCCATATCGATCTCGATGCTCCCAATTAGAAACAAAAAGTTAACCAGTAATTAACTACTATACCCGACAGGTATATATCCATTATGTCCGGCCTGCAACCGGCCGGACATCGACAGCCTCTGCAACCGGGAGGTCGTCCCTTGAATCGGACGTTACACGCCGCCCTGTGACGCACCGCACGCGAGAATTATTGCAACTCCATATCAACGTGAGTATCATACCTACAATCATGAATGAGAAGGATCCGATCTGCGGCCGGGATATACCCACCGATCAGGCGATCGTTGTCTTCAAGCTGGGCGACAAACGATACCGGTACTTCTGCAGTGAGAAATGCGCCAATATCTTCCAGAAGACACACCTTGGCCTGTGACTGCAAGTATATAATTTTGCCACGCATATCCCCTTAGAGGGTAGCAGCTAGCTAACCGATCAACTAACTAACGTGGTACTATGAGAAGGACAGAGCTAAAGATCACTGGCATGACTTGCGCCTCCTGTGTAGCGAGGGTCGAGCAGGCGATCCGGAAGACGAAAGGCGTGGAAAGCGCCGCGGTCAACCTAGCGACCGAGAAGGCGACCTTCGTCTACGATCCGGCGCTCATCAGCATCGACGACATTGTGCGCTCGGTTAAAGAGGCCGGCTACGGGGTCGAGGAGGAAACAGTTACGCTGCCTATCCGGGGCATGACCTGCGCCTCATGCGTCAAACGGGTGGAGGACGCCCTGAAGGAGCACGAAGGAGTGGCCGATGCCGCGGTCAACTTGGCTACTGAGAAGGCGACGATTAGATACTTTCCATCGATCGTCACCATCACCGAACTGAAGAAGCTAGTGAAGAACGCGGGCTACGAAATCCCGGAAGCGCCTACTCAAGGGGAATTCGTGGATAGGGAACGAGCATCCCGAAAAAAGGAGCTGGACGATCTCACCCTCAAGTTCGCGATCAGCGCCTCCATCGCAGCCGCCATCATGATCCTCATGTTCCTGGGAAAATACCTCCCGATCATATCCTCGCTGAGCCCGGAACAGGTCAACTGGATCGCCCTGATCCTAGCCACGCCCGTACAGTTCTGGATCGGGTGGAGATTCTACCGAGGGGCATTCGCGGCCCTGCGACACAAGACCGCCGATATGAACGTGCTCATCGCCGTGGGCACCAGCGCTGCATATCTCTATAGCGTGATCGCGACAGTCGCCCCCGGGCTGGTCATGGTGGGCGATCAAATGCCCTCAACCTATTTTGACACATCGGCCACCATCATCGCGCTGATCCTGCTGGGCAAACTGCTTGAGGCACGGGCTAAAGGCCAGACATCCGAGGCTATCCGTAGGCTCAAAGGCCTGCAGGCAAAGACCGCCCGAGTGGAGCGTGACGGCAAGACCGTCGACATCCCCGTTGAGGACGTGCAGGTTGGGGATATTGTCGTCGTTCGGCCCGGGGAGAAAATACCCGTAGACGGCGTGGTAGTGGAAGGCTACTCAGCCGTTGATGAGTCCATGGTCACCGGCGAGTCAATCCCTGTGAGCAAGAAGGAGAGCGATAACGTCATCGGCGCCACCATCAACAGGACCGGCTCCTTTAAATTCAAAGCGACCAAGGTTGGCCGGGACACCGTTTTATCACAGATCATCCGCATGGTCGAGGAGGCCCAGGGCAGCAAGGCACCCATACAGCGGCTTGCCGATCAGGTGGCGGCCATCTTCGTTCCAGCGGTCATCGGGATCGCCATCATCACGTTCCTCGCCTGGTACTTCCTGGGCTCACAGCCCTCATTTTTACTGGCGCTGTTGAATTTCATTTCGGTTTTAATCATCGCCTGTCCGTGCGCGATGGGGCTGGCCACGCCCACGGCGATCATGGTGGGCACCGGCAAAGGGGCGGAACACGGCATCCTGATCAAAGGCGGGGAAAGCCTGGAGAACGCCTACAAGATCAATACGATAATACTGGACAAGACCGGCACCATCACTAAGGGCGAGCCTGAACTTGTGGCGGTCGCGCCGCAGCCTGGCTTTACCGAAGCCAACATGTTGCACCACGCGGCATCGGCAGAAAAGAACTCCGAGCACCCGCTGGGAGAAGCGATCGTCAGAGGGGCGAAGAAGCGCGATATACTACTGTCCGACCCGACCAAATTCGACTCGCTGACCGGCAGAGGCATCGTCGCCGAGATCGACGGGACTCTGGTCTTCGTCGGCAACGAGAAGCTCATGGAAGAGGAGGACATCGACATCGTGGGAATGAAGAGCGACTTCGAGCGGCTGTCATCAGAGGGAAAAACGCCCATGTACGTGGCCATCGGCGAAAAGCCTGCCGGAGTCATAGCCGTGGCGGACACGATCAAGGAGGGCTCCTCAGAGGCCATTTCAGAGCTGAAGCGCATGGACGTCCGGCCCATCATGATCACCGGCGACAACCGCCGCACCGCGGAGGCCATCGCGAAGCAGGCGGGCATCGATACCGTGATCGCCGAAGTGCTGCCCCAAGACAAGGCGAGCGAGGTGAAGAAACTGCAGGAGCAAGGCAAACGGGTGGCCATGGTAGGCGACGGCATCAACGACGCCCCGGCACTGGCTCAGGCCGACACCGGCATCGCCATCGGCACCGGCACCGACGTGGCCATCGAGTCGAGCGACATCACCCTGATGAGCGGCGATCTCAGGGGAGTGATCACGGCCATCAGACTGAGCCGGGCCACCATCAGGACGATTCGGACGAACCTATTCTGGGCGTTCATCTACAACATCATAGGCATTCCCATCGCGGCGGGCATCCTCATCCCCTGGTTTCACATCCAGCTGAACCCCATCATCGCCGCCGCGGCCATGGCGTTGTCATCGGTTTCGGTGGTGTCGAACTCGCTGCTGCTGAA
>DATHCY010000111.1:0-8341 GCA_035319305.1 Methanocella sp. | reverse complement strand
TGCCTTCCTCTGTCACTGCGCCACGATACTCGAGGATATAAGGAGCTGAGAACGATTGCGTCGAGACGATATAGTGCGGTCGGGGCTCCATTCCCCCAATGCTGATCAGGCCATTGCCCACGTAATAATCGACGCCAGTCTGCCACTTATCAATTTCAGGTGATCGACCGGAAAAATCATCGCCCCACAACATCGCATCATCGATGCTGCTGGAGCCTGGATCCCCTGCTTTGCCGTAATATAAGTAAACTGTCGTTCCGGATACAGGGATATCGTCCATCCTGACCCATACGATAGCTTCGCTATCGTTGCTCGACTCGATCCAGTTGCCCAGAGGATTTTTGTTCTGATCGGCAAATCGAATGTCATTTGGCCAGCTCACAGAACTTTCGTTCAGGTATACGTCCTGGCCATTATCATTGCCGCTACCGCGATGTACGATAAATTTCAACGAATAGTCGGTCAGAGGCCCGTCCGAACTACCGGTAATAGAGTGCTGTTTAACGTATGAGTAATCGGTGATAGAAGCACGGGCTGCAGGAATCACGGATAATGCAAAAGCCAGGATAATGATAAAAGCTATTTGTACCTTTACCCTCATCACATTCGTACCTCTAATAGTAAACGTTTGATAATTAAGCGATCATATTATGACCCATTATATTAAAACTATTGTATTATATATTGATCGTTATGGGTCAAAGTCCATGGGAAACCTCTTCGGATGTTCGGTCGATTAGAGGAGGCCTATACACAAAAATGGAAACGGTAGGGGTTGTATCTTCCCCGCCCCATTCTCTAAAACTAAACCGGTTTTCTCTTGCTCTTCGTCTTTTCACGGAATTCTTCATGTAGGCAGTCGAACCTGACGAGGTCGTCATGCCAGTCGCAAGTGTAATCCACATTATCAACTAGCGCTCCGCGTAAACATGGGAGCCACCCGTTGATTTTATTATAATCGGCAACGTCGTCAGTTATGACCTCCGCGCTTCGAAACATAATATGGCGAGGAGGCTTTTGAAGTTGTAGGTTTAAACCTTCCTGTAAAATCCTGTGAATATACCTATCAGGTTTCCGGTGGCGCTCTGGTATTAATAAATTAAAATATTTATTGATTTCTGAAGGAGTGATGCACGATAGAGCGATTTATCCCTAGACTTAACATTGGAGTCCCCTCGATCATTAACTAACTAACGTTCCGAAAGGTAAAAATGATGCTATTAGAGGTATTTATACCATTCTGGCATAACTTGAATATATTATAATTTGAATGGTACTTGAGCCCCATCCATGCCTGATATTAAAAATAATTTTCTAATTGTACCATCATATGGTATAGAATTTTCATTTAGTCTTATCCATATAAAATTTACACAGATAAATATTTTTATTTTTGATATTTTAGTGTTAAAGCAAAGAAATATAAGCTATTAATGATATGTGAAAATTTGCATTTATTTCAAGCTCAGTGCAAGGTATCATAATGAAATATGCAGAAATTTCGGTACTAGATGAAAAAGACGAAGAATATGTAACACTGCTGGAAAATTTCGGTCTCAGCAGATCCATGGCTAAAATTATTATTTGCCTGGTATTACACGAAGAATGTACCAGCAGACAGATTGAGGTGGTTACCGGCATCAAGTCGTCGACGGTAAGCATTATCCTCAAACGTCTGCGGGAAGACCGCATCGTTACCGGATCCAAGAAGATCGGGAAGGATGAAGAGCGAGACATTATGCACTACAGGCTGACAGGAACCATGGACAACATCCTGAACATCCTGGAGGAGAAGAAACGCAAAGAAACGACGCAGTATATCGATAAGATCAAAAAGATCAAAAATAAGCTCAAGTGAACAGGAACTTTTATATTTTAACAGGTAAAAGTTTAGGTTATGCAGGTATTTTTATGGTCGTCGGAGCTATACTAAAGGCCGTTTTTGGCGCCATCGCCGGATATATCATCGGATGGATTATCGAGTTTTTTCCAAACTTCGATTTAGCGCTTACAAATGGCATCCATATCCTTACAGGTATAGATATAACCGGTCAAACCCGATGGCTGCTCACAGGGCTTGGTTTCCTGCTGGGCCTACTGGCAGGGGTCGTCCGGATCATCTCCAGCGGCCGTATGCAGTAGACTACCACGCCATAAAGGGTTTATGTCTTCCTACTTTACAGGGGAAAACACTTGTCACCAATTTTTGGTGATATAAGCGTAATACTCCGTCAGGTTGAGGCCAAGAACCGTCCCCATCTACAACAACCACTCACAGCCTTGCGAGCAAATGACGCTCAAAGGCATCGTAACCTTCTATATATAGAGCGTTAAATGTCAAATAACTGTATCCTCAAGGGGTCAGATTCACCCTATTTAAAGCAACCGGGGCTTCTCTACATAGTCCCATTCATATAAGCTCATTAACAGTCCTGCCTGAGCTCATGGGTTGAAGATTCCTCATATTTCTTGGCGACTCTACAATACGATACAAAACCATTCAAAAGTGACTATAATAACTGGATCTTGTGGGCTTTCGAGTCTAACCAGTGGTTTGATTAGTTCATGTTTGTCGCGGACCCCTTGATTGATTCGAGCAATTCATGTGCTTAATTTGTTTTGGTGCTCCACGGTATGGTATACCGTCCAGCGCCAGACTTGTTTGGGTGCTATAACTTTCTCATATCACAGGTTCAATATCTCCTGCAGCTTAGCCATCGCTTCGATGTCCCTTGATGTCCCGCATTTTTTAACTATTACTGCATCGTCATGAATGCGCTTTCGTCCTTCGTCGCCCAGTAACTTGAGTCTTGTGCCGGTGATGGTGGCGTCAATAACCGACGCGAACCCACGGCTGAATCGAGGCACTGTCTTCCGCAATATCTTGTACTTGATCGGACGAAGTCGAACGGTGCCTTCGATGATGGCTTCACAGCTGACCCATGCGCAGGCATCCTTTAGCAACGGCGGTCCGCTATCATCGGTCTGCGGGATAAAGAAACCCTCCTCTAGATCATGGAATGCCGATACTACAAAGATCATAGGATCCGTCATAATACAGGCAACAAGGCGTCCGTTATCAGCGATATTCCGGTAGGTTCTGGAGTTAGGGTACATGCGTATCAGCAATGAGTCACCACGCCTCACAACGCCCATCGGTGCTGCGTTCGGCGTGCCTTCGGATGATTGTGTCGTAATGACGGTCTCAGTTATACCTTCCTGGAATATCTCGTCCAGCGACATGTATTGCTCACACTCTCATGCCCCGTGATAGGGCTATGAATATGCCTGCAATCATTATGTCAGCGCTGGAGCCTGGATTGATCTTTTCACTGTAGAGGCGACGCGAAAGCTCGTTTAGCGTCATACGTCGTTCCAGCACGTCTATAGCCAGCCCCTGAACATAGAGGGCCTTCTCCAGGTCATACTTTTTTACCACAAATGTGTCCGGCTCGTTCGCCAGTAGTTCCAGGTAAGTCAGCACGATAGCATCGTTAAGCGTTCCTGATATGCGCCTCTCCGCGATCATATCAGCTGACTGGAACGACCTGGTGAAACCGTTAACCCACTCCCGGGCCACCATGTCATTTTTGGCCGAGATTTCCATGATATCGAACAGCGTGAGCCCACGTCGTCGGATTTCGTCGATGGATCTCTCGTCGCTAGCGTCCAAATCGTCCGAACCCTTCATTTTAACCTGGACTTTGCTGAAAGCCCTGTAAAAGTCCACTGCATCCTCGATCGTCGTCTCCCTAGTGATACTGATCGCGGCATCCTGTATACCGTGCGGATTGACCGATGCAGCTTTGATAAGCGGAAAAAGCAGGATGAATGCGCCGAAATGGGTGTTACCTCCTGACTGCCACATCACACTTTCCTCAGACGAGTCAAGGATCAGCTCACCGATCCCCCCCTCACGGCAAGCGCGTTCAAGGATAGGGTATACACCAATGGCCGCCGCCAGGAAATCTTCATACTTCGTATCTGGATAGTCATGATCCCGGTCAATATTGCCCGGCTTGGGGGTGCCCGAGACCTCGAGCGCCATGGCCAGCACCGCGCATCTGGCCAGATATGATGGTTTCGGTATCCGCTCCATGCTACGAGACAACCCGGTCCTTATCAATGTTTTTGATGATCTCTTCTGCCAACCGCTTCTTCAGGTGGACGTATTCTTTCATCGCCAAAGATTTCTCCTCCATAGACCCCTCCCGAAGGTAGCATGGCTTGTTAAACTTGCAGCACCACACCAGGCTTCCGAAACATGTCGTGTTTCCATTTTCCAGCCCGGTACCTTTGCCGAAGCTCAGCTTTAGCTTGGCGAAGGTCTCAGGCGACATATTGGCCCGTCGTAAAGCCATATGCACCGGACAGTCCTTTACGGGAGGGCAGCACCACGTGAGGCCCCTGAGGTCGCCACCTCGGCATATATGAGACGGTGCATTATACCAGCCAGACATACGTTGCTGGCCCTCGGTATAGGCGACCAGGCTTTTAATGATGCTGGGATCATCCATCACCGGTCTGGCCAGCGAGATCATATCGCACCCGGCGGAATACGCCGACTGAGCCGTCTCATAGCTCCTGATCGAGTTATTGCCGATGATAAACAGGCTCGTGCCGTCCCTGATCCGTTTTATGCAATTGACGCCCGACCCTTTGATGCCCATTGTGTCGATATGAACGATGTCAAGCCCCGCTTTTTCCAGCAGCCTCAGCAAAGGCACCTCATCGACGATGCCTGCCCTCATCTTTAGCGAGAGAACCGCCTTGGTCTTTTTGATCTCCGAGATCATCCTGGCCAGAGCCACCCTGTTCTTCAGCATGACCTCGCCGACCCCTATCGCAGCCATTTCTTCCTGTCTGCAGTGGGCGTTCAGCTCCAGGATCGCCCCATATCTCCGGGCCAGTTCTGCCGCCTGTACTATTGGTGCCGTGTCCGTCGATCTGACGTTGACACCGATAGCGACCCCCTTTTCCGAGACCTTTTTCAGCTCAGACTCTATCAGCTCGAGGGGGCGATCAGTTATAAACTCCTTTCTGCCCCTTGACGTAAGCGCTTCCGAGGCTTTCATTGTTGTTGCATCGAGGCTGTAGCCGCCTAAAACATAAAGCCCTGCGTCCGTACATCGCTCAAATAGGGCACTGTCAGTAATGCCAGCCATCGAAGCCACTGCTACGGGGTTTCTGAACCTGACATATCCGACCGAGATATCAAAGAGATCCGTCACAAATCAACACCAAACAATACTTCAAAGAATAAGCATGTAAAAAAAAGTACTTTTTGGTCAATTGACATCGATCCGTATTACCATCTACTGCTACTGACATATCCACCTCTAAAGGAGCGGACTTTCTCTCCACACGGCCCCTATATCTTAATTAGTCAGCCTGTCGACAGAACTTCCTCGTTTGCGTAGTACAGATCAACTTGCCCGAAGAACGTGAGCACAGATTTAGTACATAGTTCGCCCTGATCTGCCAGTACCATATGCCCGCAATTCTCCAGTATTTTTACCTCCGATCTCTTAATTGAAGATGAAAAACGGTCCGCGTCGGCTACAGGGACTATCCGGTCTTCGGCTCCCCACATAATCAGCGTCCTGCTCTTGATCGAGCTGAGCGATTCCTCGAACTGATCGTCTCTGGCCGCCATTAGCAGAGAATTTTTCATCAGTGCCTTGCGGTATCCGGGGTCTTTCATCCGACCCCATGCCTCGTTTACCAGTCCCTCCGGGATCTTTTTTCTATCGTAGAAGAAGTCCTCGTAGAACTTTCGAAACAGCCCTCTGTTTATGGACATGAGCCAGAACGAAACGCCCCTGAGCTTCCTCCTCGATATGCTGGAAAATTTACTGCGCATGGGCGACAGCCCTGCAGGGGCTATCAACGCGATCTTAGTCACCCTATGGGGGTATATCGATGCCATGTCTGCAACTATCATGCCCCCCATAGAAGAGCCGGTAACATTGGCCTTACTGATACCGAGCTCGTTCATGAACTTGAGCAAGAAATCCACATAGAACCCGATGCTGTAGGGCAAGTCCTTGGGGGCATCAGAGTTGCCAAACCCAGGTAGGTCGATCGCATACACCTTAAACATCCCGGAGGCTTCGCTTATAAACTGTTTCCAGATGCTTCGCCCGACCCCGGGGCCATGGATAAGCAGAATTGGGTCGCCGGTCCCTTCCACGTCGTAGCGAACTTTAATGCCATCGATTGTTACTATTTCATCCATCCCGGTCACAATCCTATCTATTATCCATCCATCGGGCTATAGCAATGACAACAGCCCGGCTAGCATACGGTGTGTAGGGGCGCTGTGTATAAACGTTTTTCTCTGGTTTCAAACACGGCGCAGCGATAGTAGCCCCTAGGACCTCGAAACAACCTATAGTTCGCCACAACAATATTCAACATAGCGATCTGATGAAAAAGTCTATAGCTATTCATATCAATCTAATTTTCGCTAAACCCGATGCAATTCCACGAGGGCTATGAGACATGACCGTATTACAGGAAACCGCTGATAAAATTAAAAACATGGAGATCCGTGGTGCAGGCAGGATCGCGAGGGCGGCCGCTCTTGCGCTGAAAGAGGAGGCAAAAACCATCGAGACCGATAGCCTGGATGAGTTCAACGCCCGGATGAAAGCAGCTTATAACACGCTGTATGCGACCAGGCCGACTGCTGTATCGCTTCCGAACGCGCTTCGGATCGTGATGAGGTATAAAGCGGCCTCGGTGAGCGAAGCACGCGGCCAGATCGTAGCCAACGCTGATACTTTTATCGTCAGTTCGGAAAACTCGGTCAAGAAGATCGGAGAGATCGGTGCGCGTCGCTTAAGATCTGGTGACACTATAATGACTCACTGCAACTCTTCGGCGGCGGCAAGTATTATCCAAACCGCATTCAGCCATGGTAAAAAGATCAGTGTGATCGCCACCGAGACCCGTCCCCGGATGCAGGGCTATGTCACGGTCGATATCATGCAAAAAGCGGGCATACCGACCACACTGATCCTAGACTCTGCTGTGAGGTACTTCATGAAAAAAGTCGACGCGGTCGTGGTAGGTGCGGATGCGATTACGGTCAATGGCAATCTGATCAATAAGGTCGGCACCTCCCAGCTGTCGCTGGCGGCCCAGGAAGCGCGGGTGCCATTTATCGTAGCAGCCGAGACATATAAGTTCAGTCCCAGAACCCTGCTTGGCGAGATGGTCGAAATCGAGGAGCGGGATCCGGCCGAAGTGCTGAGCTTGGATATGCAGAAAAAGTGGCCGAATTTGAAAGTGGCAAATCCCGCATTTGATATCACGCCCCATCGCTATATTGATATGATCTGTACAGAGCTGGGCGCGATCCCTCCGGAAATGGCCTACTGGATCATCACGGAAAAACTGGGCTGGGAAATCGAAGACTCGGCGGAAAACGGTTTTGGGAAGTGAGCTAAATGAGGATCGATTACGAGCACCTGCTCGATAACGAAATTAAGGGCATAGAGAACTTGGAAGAAGTGGCGGAGGTATGCTATCCTACCGGCTGCGTCGACATGACGAAAAAGGAGATCTTGGCCAAAATGTGCGAGATCGAGTTTCGGATGACCGGAAACTGGACCCACGAGTTTCTAGACGACTTGGAGGGAAAATTTCGGTACATGAATGCACGTGAGCTTGCCGCTGAGATGGTCGTGCGGCTACAGGAAGTCTACGACTGGGATGAAACCGTCTATTACCGGATACTCGGCTGACGATCGAACAACGAATGAGCAAACGAATAGCATTGAAAAATGCAATGTCTGCTATCTCTTTTTAAACCGGATGCAGACAGCCAGCGATACGAGGGAGACGATCAACGTCATCCCTCCGTCCAGCGATACTCCGGGGCCGGTGTTAGCTTTTTCCAACTCATTCTTAATCCCTATAGCCCGGAACTTGATCTCCCAGGCATAATCGGCCGGCGCACTGGTTATGTTATGGAAAACGATCACTGTGCTGCCGTCTACCGTATCGACCGAGATCGGCCTGTCTAGCGCGGTATTGTAGCCGATATACGTGAAATTTTGGGGTGGTAGAATCACGGTGTATATTCGTTCCACCTTATTGATATCCACGCCCGGCCTCATGCCGAAACTATACGTTCCGCCGCCCTCGTCGATGATATGGTTATGATTATCGTACTCAACTACGAACGTATAGCCGTTGAAATACGGCCTATCGAAACTGACATCATAGGCCGCCACGCTTTCCAGATCTTTCATCTGGTATTTGAGCGGCTTTCCGGTCTCGTAATCGTAGATTGACACATTCTCCGGCCGATATTGCTTTTGTAGCTCGAAGT
>DATHCY010000110.1:0-4463 GCA_035319305.1 Methanocella sp. | reverse complement strand
CGCTAAACTCCATGTACTCGCCATCGTAGACCAGCAGCCTGCCGGCTAGCGTCTTGCCCAGACCGAGGACGGCCTTGACGGCCTCTGTGGCCTGTAGACAGCCGATAACCCCGGGCGTGGCGCCGAGCGCAGGGAATACTTCCTTGGGCGAGGCCTTAGGGAAGATGCATTCCAAGCATGGGGTTTCACCCGGTACCAAGGTCGTAATTCGTCCTTCAAGACCCCATATGGATCCGAAGATATACGGAATTCCATGGTGCAATGAAGCCCGGTTGAGAAGGTATCTGGTCTCAAAGTTATCCATGGCATCCAAGATGATATCACAGCCTTCGGTCAACTCTATCACATTACCTTCATCGATCCTACCATTGAAGGACTCAATGGTGATCGAGGGGTTGATCTGGGCCAGTTTCTCGCGGGCGCTCCTTACTTTCTCATCACCCACATTTTTATCCCAATGAAGGATCTGCCGGTTCAGATTGGACAGATCGACTATATCCATATCAGCAATGACGATCGTGCCAAACCCGGCCACAGCGAGGTACGTAGCGATCGGGCTGCCCAATCCGCCACAGCCCGCGACAAAAACACGGGATTTTTTCAGCTTTTGTTGTCCCGCCTCTCCAAATCCGTGAATCCGAATCTGGCGGTCATACCGCCGTAGATCATAATCTGTCAGCATCGTCTCCCTCAGGCTATGTTATAAGCCTTCGACGTTAATATTCATTGCTGAGTAACCTCACGGGGAAATTTTAAATATCAAAAAGTGTTTAATGGTTATGCTTTATCGCGCCAACGTGGCAGAGCGGTTATGCAAATGCCTGCAGAGCATTTTCAATCCGGTTCGACTCCGGACGTTGGCTTACGGGGTAGTGGTATATCCCTAACAGAAAAACCAAGTATTTTTTTTGTTTATTTAATTGGCTCGATTTTGCAGTATAACCCAACCGAGCAAGTCTACTTTATCTCTCCTATACTCATTTTCTTTAGGTTTTTACTGGAACGGCCTTCATTGCCTCATAAATTGCGTTGAGGATTGTGCTGAGGTTTGCCGGCTTTTTCAGGAAGATGAATGCTCCTGCTTTCATCGCTTCTTCCTTGACGGCAATATCAGCACTCAAAAAGACGATTTTCGCCTCCGCGTCGATCTTCAAAATTTCCCTTGTAGCCTCTATGCCGTTCATGATGGGCATGCGGTAGTCCATCAAGACAGCGTGAGGCCTAGGAGTACACTCAAGATATTTTTTGACCGCCTCGATCCCATCAAAAGCAACAAAGCAAACTATGATGTTCTTCTTAACAAAGGCTTTCTCGTACACCTTCACCAAGTCTTTCTCGTCTTCTACGATGGCGATGCCGACCCTGCATTCTGGCTGGCACTCTACAGTCATCGGTATCCCTCCGAAGCCGGTAGTGAAACAATAAATCTGGCTCCCTGTGTATAATCCCCCGGCACCCGATCCTCAACCGTGACGTTGCCCCCCACAGTTTCGACAAGGCTCTTCACGATAAACAATCCAAGGCCTTTACCGTGAGCCTTCGTATCGCCACGCTGGAAACGGGCGAACAGCTTGGGCTTCAAAGCATCAGGTATCCCGGGACCGTTATCGGCAATAGAAACCTCGTAAAACTTCTTCCCGGCCCTTACAACTTCGTCTATGCGGATATCGATGGTAACGTCTCTGCCGGCATGCTTGATCGCATTGGCGATGAGATTGTTGAAGACCTCCTTCAGGAGGGTTGTACCCATGACCATGCTGCCAGGCCTGGGCGAGTAGTTAATTTTAACAGTATATTCGGCGGGTTTAGGAGCTTCAGCGACACACTCTTTGATTATCTCATCCAAGTCTTCCGGCTGCATTGAGGGCTTTTCCTGGGCGATCGCCTGGATCTTGCGGACGTTGTCGATGATGGCGGCGCTGCCCTTCACCGAGTTCAAAGCATCCGAGAGTGTTTCATTCTGATCTTCGGTTAGGTTTTCGTCGCCCTTGATCAGGTCGAGGTTGGTGAGAGCCACCTGGTTGAGGTTATTGATGTCATGGCCCATGATATCCAGATACAATTCGGCCCGATTCTTCTCGTCTGTGATCCTCGCACGGTCTTGGTCGATGCGCTGGGCCATCTTGTCCATGCACACTGCCACCTGCCCAATCTCGTCCTTTCGTTTGAGCGGCAGGTATTGGGCGTACTCCCCGTGGTTCGTGATCGCCCTCGCCGCATCATACAAACCTAAAATTGGACGAATGAGGCTCTCGCTGAACAGGTATGCCAAAGCAAGTGCGATGGCAGCAAGTATGAGCGTCAAAGCCCCGATCACCCACCATAGGCTACTTATCGGCTGATATGCGACCGATGTCGGTATATATGCAACTACTCCCCACCCAGTGCTATTAATAGGAGCATATGCGGCAAGTTGTCCATCCTTTTCGATCGGGTTATATTGCTCGATTACATCCGATTTGCCCTGTATGACGTTCTGTACGGCCGGGATCAATGTAAGATTTGCCATGTTTTTCACGTAGCTTTGATTGGGATGAACGATGACGTTCCCAGAACCATTGACAATATAAACGAACTGATCTTTAGTTGATGTCGTTCTAATGACCGTACTCGTTAAGTTCCCTAAATCGTAAATCCCTACAAGAGTACCGATAGTCGTATTATTCAAGTCCCGTATGGGAACGCCGACGTAAACAGTCGATGAGCCATCAATATCATTACCCGAAGCCATGACAGCTGGGTTTGAGGTTCTAAGCACTTGGCCGACATACGGCCGATCGAAATAGTTCATCCCTACAATATCAGGATATGAACGGTTAGCATAATTCGGATACATTGTACTATATGCTATTACCCTGCCAGAATTATCCGTGAAAAATGCCGAATCGAACGCAAGGCTCTGGACTGCAGTATAGCTTGCAAACGTATTTAAAGCAGACTGGTTTCTGTCTTCAAAGGCATTTATAACTGAAGGCCTGTCGGCGATACTCCTAAGATAGTTCTCACTTAGTTCAACATAACTGGTCGTTAGCTCCGATACCGACTTTGCCTCACCCATATTATCATTCCAAATGTTATTCCTTATCACATCTTGGAAGTATAAAGCGCCGATAAACCCCAAGAGGATGATGGGAACGATAACGAGGGGAAAGAGCAGTAACATAACCCTCGTTCGGATCGAGCCAAATTTCATGATACAAATAAAAAGATGCTTACTTTTATAAATGTTGTTACATTAATATCGAAAACAGATGACATCAACAGCCTTTACTATGGTACCTGGCCGGCACAGAAGGTAGAAACAGCAAAAGCAGAGAGCAAAAACAGAGCATTGGAGCAACAGTCTAATAGACTCCGTCAAGATCAGCCTATCAGTAACATATATTGTAATTCAGCCTATCAGTAACATATATTGTAATTGTTATGCCTGTGCCTGTGCTATGCCTTGATCTGGCACTGGTTTAACCGGGAGCATGACGACGAACTTAGAGTCTTTCATATAATCCTTTCGTATAATCTCCAGATACTCGGTCTTCTACCCAGACTTCTCCGTCGAACCGCTCCACAAGCATTTTTACAATGTAAAGCCCGAGTCCTTTTCCGTGAGCTTTGGTGGTGCCACGCTGAAACCTCCTGAAGAGCTTCTGCTTTACTTCGTCGGGGATCCCGTAGCCATTATCAGTAATCACCGTCCTGTAGTACTTCGTATCCTCTTTTTGCACTGTGTCGATAGATATGTCGATAGATATGTCGATAGTGACATTTGGTCCGGAGTATTTGATCGAGTTGTTGATCATGTTGCAGAAGGACTTCTTTGAGTAGATACGCCCCTGTCACGATTCTGCCAGCCTGAGATGAATACCTGACCACATTTTTACCCTTAGGGCTCGGAGCCTCCTCGATACATCTCGATATGATTGTATCTATATCCACAGACTCAGGATGGAGCTCGCCCTAAGTGACCCGCTGGATCTTCCGGACATTCTCAATGAGGCTGACACTCCCCCGGGTTGCAGTCTCCACGTTGCTGATTTGTTCGCGTTCATCACTTGCGAGATTATTCTCCATTTGTAGTAATTCTGTGTTCATTAGGGCGATCTGGTTGAGGTTGTTGATGTCGTGGCCCATGATATCCACGTATAGCTCCGCCTGGGCCTTCGCTTTCTTGAGCTCATCCTCGGCCTGTTTTCGTTCGGTGATATCTCTGAATACAATGACAGCTCCAAAAACGATGTCCTGTTTCAGGATGGGGGTAATCGTTAATTCTACAGGAAACTTGGTTCAATCGTTGCGTACAAACTCCTCTTCAATCTTGCGCTTTACCTTGAGCAAGTCTACTTTATCTTTCCTATACTCATTTTCTTTAGGTTTTTACTGGAACGGCCTTCATTGCCTCATAAATTGCGTTGAGGATTGTGCTGAGGTTTGCCGGCTTTTTCAGGAAGATGAATGCTCCTGCTTTC
>DATHCY010000109.1:0-7719 GCA_035319305.1 Methanocella sp. | reverse complement strand
GTAAGGGGGGTTATTGGACGGGCGTTTGCAATCTGTGCCGGCGAACAAATACGATCGCCCATGCCAGCCTACACCCTTCAAAAATGACTAAGTCGGGCCTTCCCACCCATATTCTCACCAGAAATCGCCACGTGGCAATGGTCCACTATTAGGCACCATGCCCCCGCGGTCTATCCGGTTTTATCCTTTTTTTAAAGTACTTCCAACCGGTCTTGGCGATCTTCAGCCGCTCCGCAGGGTCTTCATCGATCCACCTGATGACCTGGTCGAACGCCATGGTCGGGCTGCGGATGGCCTTAGGATCGTAGTAGTCCTGATATCCCAGCGTCATCACGTACTCTTTAAACCGGCGCTCCAGCTCATTCTGCAGCAGGCCGGTGATCTCCTTCGTTCGCGTTTCATATCCTTCCCGCTCCAGCGCCTTCCGGGATTCGGAGTTCACGTAGCCGGGGCAGATTTCGACCCTTGTGGAGCCTGGGCGGCCGCCCAGGAGTCGGACCAGTTGGAGGGTGATGTGAGCGGCTTCAGGGAGGTATGAGTGCAAACTAAACAGCTCGTCCTGGAAATATTTCGTCTCGATCAAACCCGTCTCGACCCTGAAGCCATCAGTGGCCCCGATCATCACCCCGCCCAATGGAAATCCCCAGCCAGAATCATCGATCTGCAGGACCCTCGCACCATCGACGGATGCTCCATGTTCCAGGCCGTCGGAAACCAGCATCCTGAGGATGGAATCATCACTGGTGACCAGTTTGAGACGGCCCTTTGCATTACGGTATACAGTCGCAGTCCACGACTCTGGCGCCCGATCGCCATCCCCGCGCACGCTCAGCACCACGTATGGATTGGCCTGTTCGCGCCGCGGCAAGCCGAGATCGGCGATCATCTTATAGGTTTCGCTATCTATCTCCCGTACATCCACCACTTCCCCTCCGAGATACAATCCATATTTATCACGCGCTAATCCGCCGACCCCCATTTTAAATATAACAATTTGTATATGCCAGATTATTTTCGATGACAGTATACAAATACCGCAATCCCCATAAATCCACCGGCAGCCATAACCGGACGACGACCGCTATTTACACGTATTTTCGTCGATCAAGCCATAAAACGGCGCTGGTATATATATAGGTACGATGACAATCCGTATCGACTATATCTAACCCGGAACATTAAAGCGCATAAGTCTTATAAACTCAAAGACGCAAGTAGATTAATGCCCGACCTGAAAGCTATTTAACAAATAGAATTCAAACGATCGGGCTGCATGCGGTGGTATGGCCGTATGCCGTATATTTCGTTATATTAACGGGTGATCAGCGGATGGCTTCTCTGAACTACAATAAACCCGCAGGGGATGGGAACGTATATATCATCAAGTCGGACAACCGTATAGAGCTATTTGATGCCAATAAAGTCGTGGTGAGCCTCATCAAGTCAGGCGTACCATACAGGATCGCATGCAACATAGTCGATGATCTGCAGTACAGGATACACGATGGGATCACCACCAGGGCGCTTCGTACCATCCTCCTCAATATCATCGATCAGCGAAACCCGGACGCGGCCCTGAGATATAAGCTGGCGAGCGAGATGTACGTCAG
Organism: Methanocella sp.; assembly: GCA_035319305.1. Lineage (GTDB taxonomy): Archaea > Halobacteriota > Methanocellia > Methanocellales > Methanocellaceae > Methanocella_A. Next base: position 6,109 of record DATHCY010000109.1, on the reverse strand, counting down.
GACGTCCCGGGGCATGCTGGAGCCGTTTGACTACAGGATGATCGAGAGTTCCCTGGTCCGGGAGACAGGCATTTCGCAGGAATCGGCCATTCACGTGGCCAAGGAGGTCGAGGCCAAGCTGCGAAAACTCAAGGTCGGCTACCTGACCTCGCCACTGATCCGTGAGATCGTCACGGTGCAATTGCTCGAGGATGGCATGGAGGAGGCCCGCTCAAAGTATACGAGGCTGGGCATGCCAGTCTACGATGTCACCCACCTCATAGAGCAGGGCAGCCGGGAAAACGCTAACCTCCACCACAACCCCGAGACTATCCACAAGTTCGCGGGCGATCAGATCCTGAGGGAGTACCTGCTGGTCCAGGTCCTGCCTAAACACATATCCGACGCGCACATGCGTGGCGACATCCACATCCACGACGCGGACTACTTCGCCATCCGGCCCAACTGCCTGCAACACGACCTGAGCTGGTTCTTCGAGAACGGCCTACGTGTGGACGGCACCGGAAAGCACACGTCCGTGGCGGCGCCCCCGAAGCACGCGATGGTGGCAGCGCTGCACGCCGCCAAAGTGCTGGCATCGTCCCAGACGAACATGGCCGGCGGCCAGTCGCTAGACAACTTCAACATATTTATGGCGCCATTCTTCGTCGGCATGTCCGCGGAAGAAATCAGGCAGGTCGCCCAAGCCTTCGTCTATGAGATGAACATGCAGTACGTGGCCCGGGGTGGCCAAGTGGTATTCTCCAACATCGATCTTGAGCTGACAGTGCCGAGATACCTCGCTGACAAGCCCGCCATCGGCCCCAGAGGCAAGATCATGGGCACATATAAGGACTACAGCGACGAGTTGATCGCCTTCACCCACGCACTGTTAGACGTCTTCCTCGAAGGCGACGCGCTGGGCAAGCCCCACCTGTTCCCGAACGCCATCGTTAAGGTCCGGGACTCCGCGTTCAAAGACCCGGAGCAGAAAGAGCTGCTCTTTAAGGTCCACCAACTATTCTCGAAGTACGGGACCCCGTACATACTCAACCTGCTGCCGGATTGGCAGCACGACGCGGTCAACAGCATGGGCTGCCGGACCCGCCTGAGCGGAGACTGGGCCGATCGGCAGGGCTACGAGGAACCGTCGATGTCGACGATGAGGACAGGCAATATCCACTATAACACGATCAACCTGCCGCGCATCGCCATGGAGGCGAACGGCGACGACAACAGGATCTTCGAGGCCCTTGATAGCCGGCTGGACCTGATCCGGGAGGCGCTGGAGATCAAGCACGGCATCGTGCAGAAGCGGCTCTACGATAACTCGATCCTACCGTTCCTAACACAAAAGGGCGGACACGGCGAGGATTATTACCGGTTCGACGATCTGACGCACACTGTCGGCTTCGTCGGCCTGAACGAGTTCGTCATGGCACATACTAACAGCGCGCTGCACGAGTCCCGAGACTCGTACGATTTCGGCATGGATGCGATCCGCTACATGCGAGACTGGGCGGACTCCATGACCGATGTGACAGGGTGGAGATGGACGCTCACCCAGACTCCGGCAGAGTCTACCGCAGGCCGGTTCGCCCGGTTAGACCTGAGGGAATTCGGCGCTAAGGCAATCGTGAACGGGGACCGGTCGAAGAGCGGGGTGTATTACACCAACAGCTCGCATATGGCGGTCAACGCGGACATACCACTATTCGACCGAGCCCGTATGGAGGGCGCCTTCCACCCGATCTGCAACGGCGGCCACATCACCCACCTGTTCCTAGGAGAGGGCACCCCGGATCCGGCAGGCCTCATGAGCCTGACCGAAAAGCTGTGCCGTAATACCAGCATGGGCCTTTTTGATTACACCAGAGACCTGACCACCTGCAGAAAATGCGCGACGGTAGCTGGTGGACTGCTGAGCATATGCCCGAACTGTGGAGCCCGGGGAAACGACCTAGAATATTATTCCAGGATCACGGGATATTGCCAACGCATCGGCAGCGGCGACAGCGCGGGCGGCTGGAACGATGCGAAGATCGCAGAACTCCGAGATCGTAAGCGGTACTGTGTCGGATAACCTAGTGAACTACCCCGCCCTAAACGGCGGGGCTTCCTGCTTCACCGCCGATAATTTGCAAACAACCATCTCTGACGAGTGCATTGACTATCCGCTCGACAGACAAACCGACATATCCCACGCCCTTCCAACCAGAGTTTCATACCAGCACTCAAAATGTCCAGTGCCGCGTTGAAAATCCCCATCCAACTGAACATTACAATAGACAACAATGCGTTCTATCCCCCAAGTCCTTCCTGACAATGTCTCCGCAGACAGAACATTTCCGGGTGTCCCCGGGGGGATCCACTTTGACTAGGTGTTTACCAGCACTCTCAGCCTTGAAACCAGATTACCAAAGAAAATCACGCCACCCAGCCAGGATATTACGCTTAAGAGTTTTACGAGCTTTAACTGATAAATTTGTTCTTGTATGTTGTTTCTGAGCATTCGAGTATGTCGAGGGCTATTGCTACGTCGTAATTGTTGATGCAATATCTTGAGATTTTGGTGGTTGCGGTTATTTCGCTGATTTGCAATGTATTCGTGTAGTTTTGCCAGTTTTTTCTTGTCTTTAATGTAGTTGGGTAGTCTTTTTATCGTTGATATGTAACTCTCTGCTAACGCTTCTCTGCAAATGTTTTACCTTTCGGAGCGACGCTGCCAAGTATTTCGGATTCTCAAACTGATTCTGGTCACTATCATAGCAGAATGTCTTGACACTCATATCAATACCGATAGTATGGTTGTTTTCGGTTTTTACAATAGTATCTGGTACGATTATCTGTAATACCGTGTAATACTTGTCTGTTTTTGATTTAACTATGTGAACGCCTTTTATTTTTCATTTCGGGTAGTTCTCGATGTGATTTTAGGCTTATAACACCAATTTTGCTCAGTTCCAATTCACTCGTTTTATGGTTGAACTTGAACCTTGAAGACCGGGGTCTCCCGCCCCTCCGCACTCCTGTTCAATAAAAACACTTTAGTTTACTCTTTTTATCTTGGCCTGGCGTTGGAAACTAGGAACACCGTGCTTCAGACCGGAGATGAAACGCTCACTAATGGTCTTGTGGCAGTGAGGTGATAGAAGCCCATGGTTTTAACCGTGACGAAATCCACTAAACCGGGGGGCCGTCACCACACCTTCACAATAATAACCTGTGATATTCACCGTGGCTGAAGCCTGTGGGGTTTCGCTACCCCTGCACCTCATTCATTCTAATGTTACTAACCGTGGCGCTTCTAAAGATAAGACCTATAATAATAGAGTGTATTACTGTTATTGTACATTGCCAAAATTGAGTGAGGTCTGTATGCAAGTATATTTGGGTGATATTATCCCAACATCGACTCTGGATTGGCCGGGTGAAGTAGTGCTTTCTGTGTTTCTGCGGGGCTGTCCGTTACGGTGCCCGTACTGCTCCAACCCCCAGCTCGTCAATGAAAGGTCCGGCTCCCCGGCGGAGCTTGAAAAGGTGACTGCAGAGATTGATCGTGCGAAGGATTTCATCGATGGTGTCGTGTTTTCTGGAGGAGAGCCGTTGATGCAGCTCTCGGCCGTTCTGGCGATCGCCTCGTACGCGAAAAGCTATGGGTTGAAGGTTGCGGTGCAGACTAGCGGTATGTATCCGGGCCGACTGGAGAAGCTCGTGGATGATAGGCTGCTGGATGCTGTGATGTTAGATGTCAAGGCGCCGCTGACGTTGGAAGCCTATATGAGAGCGTCGGGGCAGAGGCCGGATCGGGAGGATGTTCTCATGGCTGTGTCAGGATCTGTTGATCTGTGCAATAGGTTGAGGGGGGAGGGAAAGCTAGAGTACTATGAGGTTCGGACTACGATATTTCATGGAATATCAGACCGGCCGGAGGATGTTGAGGCGATTGTTTCATCGATTGCTTGTGATTCGTATGTACTGCAGCAGGGCCGCCCTGAGATCGCTATGGATGATCGGATCAAAAAGCTGGAGGCTGTGACCCGGAGCGGGCTCCTGGATCTGGCTCGGGTAAAGAAAAGCGGTAAGATCGGTCGGGTGATGATCAGGACCCGGGAGATGGGCGACGAAGTGGTTCGTAATGGAGGCTGACGGGGTTTTTACCTTGTTATCTATTACCGCCCGTTGGCGGGGTTCGCAGCTGTCGTGGTGGCGGGGGTTGGAGGAGGCGGCAGCTGCGTGTGCTCCCGGACGCCCTGTTTAAGGCGTTTCCGGCACTCCGTGTTCATGTACTTCCAGATCGTGTACTCGATGGCTTCCCGACGGTACTCTGGATCATAACCTAGGAGTGAAAAGATGATCAGGCTGGATATCATCGCGGTGATTAGCAGCATAATTGCCACGGCGATGTAAATGATCTGGGTCAGCAGCCCCCCGATCTCCATCGCTACTTCCGCCGCGATGACCAGCACCAGCGGCACGATTAGCCCGATGAAAGCAAACCATATTCGCCATGGCCGTGTAACCCGGTTTTTCGACTTAAACGCCGAGATCGTCTCCATCATTGATAGCCGATCGTGGGTCGTACAGGTAGCGGTGATGTACGCGCAAACGTCCTTTTCTTGGTCCCTGGAAAGGTTAGTCCCGTCAAGCGCCATTAGGATGTAACCGGTTAATGGTAGCGACGTTGCGATCCGTTCCTCGGCCCGCCGCTCTATGGATGCCCGGATGGCGTAGACTTTTTTAATTGTTGAGATGATCATCTCATCATTAGTCATGGTAATCCCCGGCCTATCTCCTGATGACTAGTTTAGCGCTACTAGAAGAAAAATATTTTGTTTTAATTCTGTATGTGCTCGCTAAAAATTCGATTGTTTACCAGTATTTAGAAAAAAAAATTCGGTTGCCGTGTAAACAATAAAGAATGTATTGGTTGAGAGCAACGCCGTACCACCTATAAATAAAACCCGACGTTCCGCGTCCATCCCGGGGCGGGCAATAGGAGGTAAGCTTTAATATCTCCACGCCCGTAAGTCATGCATCGTAGCGAGTAAGTAAAAGCTAATAAAGTGAGGCGCTCTGATAATGAAGGTTATAGCATTCGTCGGGATGCCGGGAGCGGGCAAGTCGGAGGCATCAGGCGTCGCCCGCGAGATGGGGCTTCCAGTCATCATCATGGGGGACGTGCTTCGGGAAGAGGTGAAAAACCGGGGCCTTACGCCCACCGATAAGAACATCGGGACGGTTGCGAACCAATTGCGAAAGGAAGAGGGAATGGATGCAATCGCCCGACGCTGCATTCCGAAGATCAAAGCCCTGGGCCGTCGGGTCGTTGTCATAGATGGCATACGCGGTATAGCGGAGGTCGAGACGTTCAAAGAAGCGTTCGGGGAAAACTTCACGCTGATCAAGATCGATGCTCCATTTGATCTGCGGCTTGATCGCCTTCGCCGGAGGGCGAGGTCGGACGATATGGGCTCTCCGGAATGGTTGAAGCACCGGGATGACCGGGAGTTGTCATGGGGCATGGGAAAGGCCATCGAGGTGGCCGATAAAGCCGTGATCAACCTGGACCCTATCGATAACTTCAAGGCCGAAGTCAGATCGATCCTGCGGAGGGAGAGCATACAGACGACCATCTCGGCGCTGTTGTTCCCCACTGAGATTGAGGAGCGCGTCCGTAAGGCTATCGGGAATATATTCCCGGGCGCCAATATGAAGCTAATCATCAAAGAAGGCTATGTAGACCGGCTGGAGGGAAACGCGCCCTCGCTAGACCACCTGCACGACCTGTTACGGAGGCAGAAGATCCTGGATACAGCTAGGAAGTCCATGTATGAGGGGAAGAAGGATGGAAGGATCGAGGTCCAGTTTAATAAGCAGGCTGCGCTCATGGGATACGTGAACTTCCTCGACCACGAGGTGGCTCTCGGCGGCATCGACGTAGACATCGAGACCGATGAGCCTGAGTTGATTATCGACTGGCTGGCGCCGAGGACGCAGGATGGCCGACCAATAGAGGAGATCACCCTTTGAATCGCCGCGGGATCAGCTTCTCAGCTTACAAGCTGGTCAACTACCCCTTTTCATGGGTGGCTGGCCTGAAGGACATGGGCTTTGATGGATGGGAGAT
>DATHCY010000108.1:0-6085 GCA_035319305.1 Methanocella sp. | reverse complement strand
GTCATCGACGAACGTGGCCTAGTCTGCGCGACCACTCACGCGTCCGATCTGAACTTCCACCTGTCGATCGCTCAGAGATTCGTGGAACACCCGCAGATTCCGCCGCAGGATCCGTATCTGCCCGGCTATAACATCGTCTATAACTGGTTTATGCAAGTGACTTTCGGCGAACTGACGCTGTTGACCGGCGTAGGGCTGTTCGATGTCTTCAAGATCGCCGTATCGCTGGTCGCGGCGCTGACCTTCCTGGACACCTATCTTCTGTCCAGAACGATCTTCAAAGATGACCTGAAGGCATCGATAATAGCAGGGATCGTCTACGTGGCCTCATCCGGTCTTTCCTGGGTATATCTACTTTACCTGAGCCTGACAGGCCAGCCCATTGATCTATTTAAAATTTTCATCTACGAATGGAAAGATATCATGCAGCTCAAATATGATTCGACCGCTCTTGATTTCTTCCTGCCTCAGACACAGACCTTCGGCCTGCTCGGCCTGATCTTCGTGATGTACTTCTATTTGCTGACAGTCGGCAGACGATCATGGAAATTCGCCCTAGTTACCGGCCTGGCGCTGGCATCACTTATTATGTACCACCTGGTCACGGCATTTCCCGTGCTGGTCGCCATGGGCATATTTTTCATATATCTGCTGCTGCGGGAGTTGTATGCTTCCGTACGGGACCAAACCGACTTCCTTTCGCAAAAGAACGTAGAATACCTGACTATAATCGGCCTGCCTCTTCTGATAGCGTTCATAGCAGGGGTCTACCAGCTACTGCTGATGTCGGACAGCGCAGGCTCGCAGATCTCACTAGGCCACGATCCTGATATCTATATTACCCTGCTGTTCTCGATCGGACCGCTGATCCCATTCGCCCTGTACGGTATGTACTTGGCGAGAAAAAACGATGTGGCCTGGCTGTTCAGGCTGGCGAAAAACCCGGGCGCCTGGCGGACTCCCCCCGAGACCCCTCAGGAATCACCGGGAGGCTGCGGAGCATGGCTGCTCATCATCTACTTTATCCTGAACTTCCTGTTCCTCAACATCTTCGAGATGAACCTGACCCATAACACCTACAGATTTATCATGTATATGGCGATGCCCGTCTCGTTGTTTGCCGGGCTGGCGCTGTCCCGATGGCTGTTCTCGCAGGTAAAGTGGAAGATCGCGATAGCCGCTCTAGCCATCCTAATCATGGTACCGTCCACGATCACCATTATCATGTTCTATAACGACTCATCATATACCCATGCCACTCCTGCCGATGTCAAGGCGCTGGAATGGATAAGATCGAATACTCCAAAGGACGCCGTTTTCTTCGAAGAGCCCACCCACTTCGTCCGCCTGCCCCTGGTGACCGGCCGGGAGGACGCCTATGCCGGAGAGATCTATACAATGCAGTACCATAACGTGGATCGGCAGCAGGAGATGGAAGCCATACTCCATATGACCGACAAAGACCAGCTGTACAATACGCTGATCAACGATCATATCGACTATGTCTTCATCGGCTCCAAGGAGTCAGGTTATCCATTCGCAGCCACCATACAAACCATCCCACAGCTTGCCGAGGTCTATAACCAGGACGACGTAAAGATTTATAAAGTGAATAGCCCATAAGAAGGTTTACAATGGAAATATCGTTCATCAACTGGGTAGCTTTTGCCGCAGCATTCCTGTACCTCCTGCTCCTGCCAGGGGTTAACATCATGAGGACGATGGGGTGGATGAACCCGGAGAAATATAACCTGCCGGAGTTCATCGTGGTCTCATTCGGCATCAGTATAGCTATCCTCATCTTAGTATCGCTTGCGTTGGCGCTATCCTTTAGCATTGGGCTAAATTTTTATACGCTGATCATCGCTGAAACACTCGTAATCGTGGTCACAACAAAGGAGGTCGTCGAGTTCGTGCGATCCCTAGTTAAAAAGAAGCCCGCTGCATGACAACACTCGTCGATCTTTTGAAGAAACAAGGGTACCACATCCTAGGCAAACACAGCGCCATCAAGCCATGTCTATGGCTGAACCGGGCGATTAAGGCCAGAGGTTCCTGTTACAAAGCACAGTTTTACGGGATCAGCTCTCACCGTTGCGTACAAATGACGCCATGCATTGCATGTAATCAGCGGTGTCTTCATTGCTGGAGACCAGTGGAAGAGCCATTTACTATCGAATCGTGGGATAGCCCCAAACTGATCGTAGAGCAATCGATGGCAGAGCAGCGCCGATTTGTGTCCGGCTATGGCGGCTCTGAATCCACGGACTTAGCAGTCTGGAAAGAGGCCTTCACCCCAAAACACGCGGCAATATCGCTAGTTGGGGAGCCGACTCTATATCCGCACCTCGAAGAGCTGATCGAGCTGTTCAAGACCCGGGAGATGTCGACGTTCGTCGTCACCAACGGCACCATGCCAGATGTGCTGGCACGCATCAGCCCCAGCCAACTATATATGTCGCTGGACGCGCCGAATCATGAGACATACCTAGCAGCCTGTAATCCTGCTGGCGATCTATGGGGCCAGGTGGAAAACTCGCTCGAAGTCCTCAGATCTCGACCGGAACAACGCAGAGCGCTACGGATCACGCTGGTCAAAGGGCTGAACATGGCAGACCCCGCCGGCTATGCCCAGCAGATCAAAAAGGCCATGCCCGACTACGTGGAAGTTAAAGCATACATGCACCTGGGCTACAGCCGTCTCAGGCTGACTAGGGACGCTATGCCGAAGCACGCCGAAGTCATGGAGTTCGCCCGTGACATCGCAGAGGCTTCCAACTACACTGTCGCAATGGATGTGGAGCTAAGCCGGGTCGTGTTGCTGAGCAAAGACGGCCCTGTCAACAGGCTGGGTTGAACAAATGAGGAGACAAATAGGCATACCTGCAGAAAACGACCTCAAGACACGATATAGCGACATCAGCCTGCCTGTAACTTTTATGGATGGCCAAACTATCATACTGTTTAAGCGCGGTGGTTATTCATGGGTTTCAAACGACCTGCAACACTACTAATAATTACAGCCGCCATCATCGTTGTTTGGTTTATGATATCTGCAGCTACAACGGACTTATCAGCTTCGTCGAGCACATCTCCGAACTCGCGAGTCCCCACTGCTGGACCGTTTTCGCATCATAACAACACGATGATCAACACAAGCATTCCTGTAGAACGAGGAACCGCCACCGATCCGGGCAGTGTATCGATATACTTCTATAGGAACAGGTCGAAACATGTTTCATAAAGCATCAGGCCAATACCACTATATGCGTGGCATGAAGGAAATCTGCGGCGACATTCGGGAACGCTTTGACAGGATGGATCAAGCTCGGGAGCAATCCCTCGCCCTATCCAGGAGAATCACCCGAAATTCTGGAGACGCCATCAAGGCGATCCACCGAGGGGAATGGGATCAAGCGAGGAAGCTGACCGGTGAGGCCCGAGAGATTATACTGCAGATCAACGATATGCTCAAGGATTTTCCCGACATATACTATTCTGGATACGTGGGCAATGCGCAGACTGAATACGCCGAAGTGTCCATCCTCAGCGCAGTCCTCCAAGGCAGGCAAATACCGTCTCCCGACGAGCTGCAGGTAGACTACGCTGCATACCTCAATGGAGTAGGCGACTGCATCGGCGAGCTGCGTCGTCACATTCTGAACCTCATCCGCACGGGCAGGCCTGAAGCCGGGGAAAAATACCTCGACATGATGGACGAGCTATATACAGAATTGATGTCCTTCGACTACCCGGACGCGATCACCCACGGACTGCGCAAGAAGACCGACGTGGCGCGATCACTAATCGAACGAACCTGGGGCGATCTGACCAGCGCGCTGCAGGTGAAGGAACTCAAGGAAGCCATGGGCGACTTCGAGAGAAAAATCAAGTGATCGACCGCTATTTCTCACGCATCTTCAGATACATGATGCCGCCCCAGAAGACCCATCCTAAGACGGCCCAAGCGTATAGAAGGAGCGACCCCAGTGAGACGAGCGTAACCATATTACTAGAGGTTAGCAGCGATCCATGATCGATCGAGCCGGAGCCTCCGATCGGCGTAGGCGATAGTATAGATGTTGGCGTCGGTGGTGGACCATACACGACGGATGGGGGTGTGTTATACTTGGTGGTACTCCACTGATCCCCGATCGTATTAGAGATCATAGTGATCACTGTAATAGTCGCGGCGATCACTGTGATGGCACACTGGCTGATTAGCCCGAGCTTGAGGTGTTTTTTCGCGAAGTCGACGAACGACATCAGTAGTGTTTTCTTCGTATGCTTATTTAACGCCTGTGGTTCCCTCACGGATCGCTTTCATATGGCATATAACCGGCCTTCCTGTTTCCATATCCCAGAGGTGCAGGCTGTTGCCTGTGCAGTACGGCCACCATTCGCAATCTATGCACTCTCCTGCTTTTTTCCAGGAAAAATCACGGAATTGTATGAACCGGTTTCTCCAGACGTCTTTGAAGCGATCTGTCCTGATGTTGCCCTGCGTCAACGACGCGGGCAGGTTGGGGCAGGCGCCGATGCTCCCATCGTGAAGAATACTGGCAATGTTGATGCCCGCAGGACAGTAGAATAAATGGTCACGGACCCGCCCTTCATAATCCGGCCCTAAGAAGCCTTCCTCCTCGAACGTGGTCCTGAGGCCTTTCCTATGGCGTCTCCGGTCTGTAACGAAGTCTAACAGACCGACCACTTGGTCGGGGCTCAAATTAAATCTGGGGTCTGCCCTTGCCCTTCCGATAGGGCTGACCATCAGCAGCCGCCATTCATCGATGCCCATATCGCAAAACAAGTCGTATAGTCTTTGCAGCTCTTCGAAGTTATAGCCGCTAACGCAGGTCGCGGCCTGGACGATGGCGAAGTGGCCCGATGCTTTGAATAACCTTAACGCTCTTATGGCCCGATCAAAAGCGCCATCCAGCCTCCTGATATGATCGTGGGTCTTTCGGAGGCCGTCGATACTAACCGTTACAGTACTCATTCCTGTCTCGTGACATTTTTGTATAACGGTCTCGCCGACCATTGTGCCATTGGTCACCATGCCCCATGGGAAGCCAAGCTCGGCGACATACCCCATGACCTCAAACAGGTCCTCGCGCAGCAGGGGCTCGCCGCCAGTGATCGCGACCATGATCGTCTTAGCGTCGAAGTCGGCGGAGATCGATTTGAAGGCGGCCTTTATCTCTTCGGTACTGAGCTCCCCGGCCAGTCGCGGCCCGCAGTCGCTGCCGCAGTGTCGGCACCTCAGGTTACATGATCGAGTGCATTCCCAGAACAGGTAGTTGAGCCTGTGCTCGCTGCGCATCTTCTCAACTCGGCCCTTCCACCACCGCAACTGGCCAAGGCAAATTATCCTTTCCATGCGCGAGGCTCTCATCCCTATCCTGTTTGCGCAGCGGGTATATAACAGATGCAGTGCTGACTTACTCAGATGCTCTATTCATGGGCTGTTGCCAGCTACACGGTCTCCATGTGCTCCTGAAACCTGTATTGTCAGATCGCCTTGCAGGGACTTTCAGGGTGAACAACATTTTTATATATCATCGCTCCTTACCTAACCTGTTATATAGTATTAGTTTCACCAGATCAAGCATATGCAGATAAGCGTTCACCCATAATTAAACCGGTAAAAGTAGGCGAATCCTGATCTGGCCACAGTCCGGTTTCTGTTGAGGAATTATATATGACTTCGGGTAAAAGTTCGGTTAAAATTTTACTATTTGGTATGATGGTATGTGTAACGCTTGTGATTTTTATGGTCGCTACAACAACCGCTAGCACACCGTCGCCGACTGTAGCGTGGAACAATCAGTACAGTGGCGCTGCATCATATACGGTTGCCAAAGCGGTCAACCAGACCACCGACGGCAACTACGTCATAGTGGGGGTAACCAACGGGGACGACAATATGGAAGCCCAGTTTAAATACCACTACAATATCTACCTCGCAGGCATCGACTCTGGCGGAAACGAGCTATGGCATAACTTTTACGGGATGACCGGCCAGCCCGGCGATTCGAACTACGAGACCTCATCTGGCAACGATGTCAGACAAACCTCGGACGGC
>DATHCY010000107.1:0-15912 GCA_035319305.1 Methanocella sp. | reverse complement strand
GTGGCAGCAGAGATGATTAACCCCCAGAACGGCTTGGGCAACCTAATCCTGACGAGCTACAATTTCTCGAGGACGGACCGCGTGCTCGTAGGCATGATCATGATCGGTATCCTAGGGCTCACTATCAACACGATCTTCCAGATAGTCGGCGACCGCATCTTCGCCTGGCAGAAGGGTATCAGCAGGGAGGAGCGGTAGATGGCTGGCGACATCAAGCTCAGCCACGTCAACAAGGACTACGAGGCTAAAGGCCGCCCGATGCGGGCGCTGGACGACATCTCGCTGTCCGTGACCGACTCGGAGTTCCTCTGCTTGGTCGGCCCCTCCGGCTGTGGCAAGTCCACGCTGCTGCGGATGATCGCCGGCCTAGAGCTGATCAGCGGCGGAGACGTCCTGATCGATGGCAGAAAGGTGGTCGGGACCAGTCCGAAGGTGGGCTTTGTCTTCCAGGAGTACACGCTGTTCCCCTGGCGGACGGTGGAGAAGAATGTGGAGTTCGGCCTCGAAGTCAAGAAGGTTCCCCCTGAGAGGCGCCGAGAGATCATCGCGAAGTACATCGACATGGTCGGACTAACCCGGTTTAGGGATTCGTACCCGCACCAGCTTTCCGGCGGCATGAAGCAGCGGTGCGCCATCGCTAGGACGCTTGCGGTGGGGCCGGAGATCCTGCTCATGGATGAGCCGTTCGGCGCCCTCGACGCACAGACCAGGAACATCCTGCAGGAGCAGCTGTTGGAGATCTGGGGAAAGGAGAAGATCAAGGTCATCTTCGTGACGCATAGCGTGGACGAGGCGGTGTTCCTCGCGGACAAGGTCGCCATCATGACCTCCCGGCCCGGTAGGATCAAGGAGATCGTGGACATCGACCTCCCCCGCCCCCGTGTACGGACTAACCCGGAGGTAAACCGGCTGCGTGATACAATATTGAAGTCGCTCTTCGAGGAAGTAAGGAAGCTTTCCGATCAGTAGTAGTCCATTTTCAAGGCTTCCCTCAAATATACAAGGTATAGCATCAACAATTGCATTTGTGGTGTGACTCCTCTAACGGCTAAAGCCATGAGATTCGTCATTCCCGTATCCCATCCATCCTAAAATAGTAAGGAGAGGCCGGACCCGGGTCAAATGTTCCCAACCTTTATCAGACCGCATGTGAAATACGACTTGGAGTGCGTGGATGCATGGCCAATAAGATCATGATCGTCGACGATGAGCCGGATGTCGTGGACTTGGTGAAGCTGGTGCTGAAAAGCGAGGGCTACGATGTGATCACAGCCTACAGTGGCAGGGAGGCTCTGGAGAAGATCGGCAAAGACGTGCCGGATCTGATCTTGCTTGACATCATGATGCCTCAGATGGATGGGTGGGAAGTGTATCAGCGCATTAGGGCCGACCCACAAACCTCGAAGGTCCCTGTCGCCATGCTCACTGCCAAGTCGCAGTCCATAGATAAGATGATCGGCCTCCACGTGGTCCAGGTGGATGACTATATTACCAAGCCGTTCGGCCGGGCCGAGCTGCTAGAGCGGGTGAAGAAGATACTTAAGGATAAGGGGAAGCTGGAAGCTGCCGCCTCCCGTTAATCACCGTTAATCACCGTTAATCACCGTTAATCGTATTTTAATAGTAATTTTTTTTTTGAAGCGCCGGTCGTCTCTCTTTACTGTTTTTAGGTGATCAGCAGGTCCTCGGTAGCTCTTATCAATTTGTTAGTATATTTGCCATTATCGCGATAGATATGATACAATCAACCATATTATATTAACAATATTTATAATGATGCCTCCCTAACCTATCCATACCGGGACAGTTCAGGCGCCGTCCGGCCTGATTCCGGGGATGGTGGTGCGATGGTCTCCTTCGGAGAAGCCTTGGGCAGGTTCATTAAAAATAACTATTATTTTATTATCCTCATGTCGGTTTTGCTGCTGGCATTCGCTGCTGCCTTCGCCGGACATATCAGCATGGCTACCGGCATTGAGACATATGTTTTTAAAGATACACAGGCATACCGGGACATCGACTACTATAATACGAATTTTCAGGCGACCACCTTCCTAATATCCATCACCTCTGACGATGTCCTTGATCCCGCAGTGATCAAGGCGATGGGGGTACTGGAATCCCAGTTGCAGGCCAACCCGAAGATCTATAACGTGACGAGCCTCAACACCTATCTGAAACGGGCGCTGCCACAGGGTGCGGAAAACGAGGCGCAGGTCGAGCGTCTGATATCGCAGGATCCGGCAGATATCGCTGGATTGCTGATGCCTGACAGGCACCATACCTTTATAAACGTGCAGCTGAGGGGAAATGTTGAGCCGGATGAAGAGCCGTCGGTGCTATCCGACGTCAAGAGAACCCTCAGCTGGGCTCAACTTCCACCAGGCACGTCCGCCATCGTCACCGGAAAGACTGCCATGATGCTGGATGTGCAGCAGGAAATGATGAGCAGCATGATGATCATGCTGGGCACCGCCGTCATCCTCATGATCATTGCATTATGGTTCACGTTCTCCCACGCAAGATGGCGGATGTTGCCCTTGCCTATCGTGCTCGTCGGCGTAGTGTTCACCGGGGGGATCATGGGGTTGCTGGGCATACCGATGACGATGGTCTCGATGGCGGTCTTTCCCATACTGATCGGCCTCGGGGTCGAGTATGCTATCCAGTTCCAGAACCGCATGATGGAGGAGCTGTCTACCGGCAAGACGCCGGGGGACGCGGTCGTGGCCACAGTGAAGCATATTGGCCCGCCGGTGACCTATTCGGTGATGACCTGCATGCTGGGCTTCCTGTCCATACTCTCGTCTCCAATCCCCATGATATACGATTTCGGCCTGATGTGCATGATCGGGGTAGCCGCATGCTTTCTGGTTGCAATGTTTCTGCTCCTGTCCATACTCGTGCTGCTCTCGTCCATCGGCGGGCAGATGCAGGCGGAGAGGGCGCAGCATGGGATCATCGAAAAGGTGATCGAGAAGGTAGCCGAAACCACGACCAAGCATCCGATCGTCATCGTCATCGCGCTGGTGGCCATGGCCGCCGGATACGCCCTGGATCCGACCATCGGGGTGGAGGTCGACCAATCCACATTTGCCCCCCAGGATCTGCCATCGGTCATCGACTTCCGTTCCCTTTCCAATATCGTCGGCCACCAGACCGACGATATGATCATCCAAGTTAAGGCCGAGGATGTCACCAGCCCTGATACGATCCGATGGATGCAAGACTTCGCCAGCTACGAGAAACGCAACAACCCGGATGTACTGAAAGTCGACGACATCGCAACCCTCATCGCTGCACATAATAACGGCACGGTGCCGAATACAGTCCCGGGCATCCATGGGGTGCTGGACAGAACACCTGCCGACGAGCAGCGCAGGTACCTGGACGACTATCGAGCCACCGGTATCATCAGCATGACCATCAATGATCTACCCACCGATCAGAAGATGAGCATGCTTCATAGGGTAGAGAAAGACCTCGCATTTGTCCGTCCGCCGGCAGGCATCACCGCCTCCCTAGGCGGCGACTCCCAGGTGCTGCTATTAACGCTCGGAACCATGACCGGGGATCGACTGCAAATGACGCTGGAAAGCGGCATACTCGTACTCATCGGCCTGCTTATCGTCTTCCGGGGCGATTGGATACGAGCGGTCGTGCCGGTGATCGCAGTGTTCATCGTTACCGGGCTTTCCTGTATCGTTATGATCCTGCTCCACATGAAGTACACGCCGCTATCGGTGACCCTGGGCGCGCTCACCATAGGCATCGGCATCGATTTTTCGATCCTCCATATGGAGCGCTACTATGAAGAAAAGGCACGAGGCCACCCTCCTGCAGAGGCCATGCGGATCGCTACAGCAAAGATCGGCAATGCCATTTTCTCTAGTGCCAGCACCGTGATCGCGGGTTTCGGCGCCCTGGTAATGTCCAGCTTTTCAATCCTCAGCAACTTCGGCATCGTTACTATCATCGACTTTGTCATGGCGCTCTGTAGCGCGTTCGTGATCATGCCTCCGCTATTGGTTATGCTCGATACGTGGTGGTCACGCGTCCGATGTGAGGTGATAAAACGGTCCGAGCCATCGCCGTAAAGGTTACAATAGCGGCCATACTTCTGCTTCTGCTTCTGCTCACATCACCCCGCGCGACAGCCCAGATCAATGGAGGCCCGATTGTCGATGCATGTGTATTTGGCAACAAGCAGCTATATCCCGGCGAAACCATACCTATCCAGGTACTGGTACAGAACAGCGGCTATCTCGAGTCTGTCGCCGGCTACTCCACTCCCGCGTGGCTGTCCAAGGACCAGGCCTCCTTCGCGTCCAGCGCTAACTATTCGTCGATGAGCAGTCAGTCCGAGTCGGCCGCCTCCCAGATAACCGCCTCAGGGGGTGGGGTGAAGGTGAGCGGAAACACGCCGATCGGCGTGGGCAATATCGCAGGCGCGTCTAGTTTGTCCGACACAAAATCTTCAACCAGTCTGAGCAGCGCCTCCTACCAGTATTCCGGGACAGGGGCTCCAGGCGATCTGCAGATTAACTCGGATCCCTCGGTGCCGGCCACGGTTACCACAGCCCTGGGCGTTACCTGCAAGCTATCCACCGGAGACGCGCCTGTAGAGGTCATATCAGATGACAAGATGCTGCTCGGTTCGCTCTGTTCGGGCGCAGTGTCTTCGCCCGTGCCCTACCTGCTGCGTGTGGCGCGGAACGCAAAACCTGGCTGCTATCATCTGCCTCTGCTGATCACATACAAGCGGTTGGCTGAAGACTTCGACTATACCTCTGTGTTCGGTCCGACTTACGACTACAATAACTATGTGGAGGAGTCGGTTGTCATCTACCTGAACGTCCAGATCATGGATACGTTCGACCTTGTCGTGTCCCAGACCTCCTCCACTGAGATGGTGCCCGGGGCCGAGGGACTGGTCAATATGAAGGTCAGCAACCTGGGTAACTTGTCCGTAGACGACGCGGTCGCTTACATGACCTGCCCATCATGCGGACCGGACCAGGACTCGTTTACCTACTCGGCATCCAGCATGACTACGTCTGCAGGGCAGCCGCGTTCCATCGGACAGGATATGCTCGTCCCGATCCAAAATTCTCAGTATCTTGGCCATATGGAACCCGGGGAGCAGCGCACGGTGCAGTTTAAGGTGAGCATTTCGGACGACGCGGAGGAAGGCGACTATCCGCTCAGCACCGTTGTTTCATATACTGATCCGTGGAATATCCAGAAATCCTCTAACATCGACACCTTCGGCGCGCACGTAGAGCCCCAGATGCGGTTCAGTGTGGACACAGATCCCATCGAAATCAGATGCGGCAGATCCTGCGTCGCCAACATTACCATGACCAACAACGGGAGCATTACCGCGCACGATGCCATCGTCAGAATGAACGCGCTGGATCCATTTACCGTTAGCTACGACACGATGTATCTCGGGGACACAGATCCGGGGGAAAATATCAGCACTAGGTTCGGTATCAAAGTAAAGCCGGACGCAGTTCCCGGAACCTACTACGTTACCCTTGAGGTGAAGTACTACGACAGTCAGGACGATCCGCATATCACCAAGATGATTCGCAAGGCGATCATCGTGGATCCTCCCCCAACCTTATGGGACACGATCTTGGAGAACTGGCCGATAGCCGCCGGTTTCATCATTCTCCTGATCATAGCCTTCGCTTATACGTGTTACCGGTGGATCAGTAACAGCAGAAGAGGCCGAAACAGACCCCCAAGATCAGGCGACCCGGCCCTCGGCCCGCCTCCCGACCAGATCCCGCCGAAGGGTAAAAATCAATAGCTGAGCAGGCCTCTCCGGCCCCGGCTCAGAAAAAGCCTAAAAGCCACTATGTCATACCAGGGTACAGTTTTCCAGTATCGGATCGTCCATGCCACAGGTATATGATTATATTTTAAGTCGGTGACTGCTATAGGTGAACTACAATGCCCTGAAGGGCACGGCTTCCTGTTTCATTGAAAAGCATTCGCCACATTGATGGTAGGTGCTTATCTCCCCTTCAGACTCCGGTTTTTCTCCGGGAAGGGGGGCCGTCCCGGTATTGTATTTTCCTTGCTCCCTGGCCTGCCCCGCTCCTGTACTCAAAATATTTTGCGGCCGTCATCACCTTGCAGCTCTTGCGAATGGGTGATCGAAGGCGTTGTTGTAACCTGGTAGTGGATAAGCGGTTTCCGCTTAAATGCCTGGCGAGCTAAAGAGATTCGGTTCAATGCCGCCCTGAAGGGGGATGGGGGTTTCTCTTGCTCTGTGCTCGTTATAGATAAAATTCGACACCATCCAATTATAGGCCGCTCGATTATAAACAAACCAATTAATTTATCGATAAGTAATTACGAAAAGGTTTAAAGCTTAAACTATTATAAGATATAATATCTGTTACATTGGTGGCAGATGCTGGAAAAACTTTTAGGCTATGTCTGGTGAATACTGAAAAATACGCTATAGAAGTGGAAAACGGGCTTGTAATATGATATTATGCCCAATATTAAATATAATCTCTAAAAGTATTTATCCTATGTAAGTGATTATCCAAATCGGATGACTGGTGATCATAGTGAGTGACGAGACTAAAATTGAGCCGCGGCAGGATGAATTATGTGGGGGCCTGGACTTTAAGTCCACGGCTGATATAGAGGTTCCTACCAAGCTCATCGATCAGGTGATAGGCCAAGAGCATGCAGTAGAGGTCATCAGGAAGGCGGCCAGCCAGCGCCGCCATGTGATGATGATCGGAACTCCGGGCACTGGGAAGTCCATGCTTGCCAAAGCGATGGCTGAGTTACTGCCCAAAGAGGAGTTGCAGGATGTTCTCATCTATCATAACCCGGAGGATTCGAATAACCCTAAGGTACGGGTGGTCCCTGCGGGTAAAGGCAAACAGATCGTGAACGCGCATAAGATGGAAGCTCAGAAGAACGCCCAGCTGCGCAACCTGATCATCGTCATAGCCATGATGGCCATCCTCGGCTTCGCATGGTTCTGCTTGCCCCACGAGACTTTTATATGGGCTATCATTGCAGTGCTCCTGTTACTGCTCTTGCTGAGATACGTCACTCCCAAGGAGACCGTCATCACCCCTAAGCTTCTCGTCTCTAATCAGGGCAAAACGACTGCGCCTTTCATCGACGCAACTGGCGCCCACGCGGGTGCGTTGCTGGGTGACGTTAGGCACGACCCCTTCCAGTCAGGCGGGCTCGAGACCCCGTCCCACGATCGAGTTGAGGCTGGAGCTATTCACAAATCGCATAAGGGCGTGCTATTCATCGATGAAATCAACACCCTTCGCATGGAAAGCCAGCAGCACCTCCTCACCGCAGTCCAAGAGGGCAAGTTCTCCATCACCGGCCAGTCCGAGCGATCGTCCGGAGCGATGGTGAAGACCGACGCGGTGCCCTGCGACTTTATCATGGTCCTGGCGGGCAACCTGGATGCCATGGAAGGTATGCACCCTGCGCTGCGGTCCAGGATCAAGGGCTATGGCTACGAGCTGTTCATGACCGACTCGATGGAGGATAACACGGAAAATCGCAAGAAGCTGGTCCGGTTCGTCGCCCAGGAGGTCACGAGGGATGGCAAGATCCCCCACTTCGACCGCTCTGCCGTGGAAGAGATCGTACGGGAATCCATGCGCCGTGCCGGCCGCAAGGGACACCTCACCCTCAAATTGAGGGATCTAGGTGGACTAGTCCGGGTATCGGGCGACATCGCCCGGTCCGAGGGCGCCCAGGTCACTACATCGGACCATGTGCTCAAGGCAAAGCGGATCTCCCGCTCGGTTGAGCAGCAGCTCACCGACAGCTATCTTGACAGGAGGAAGGACTACCGCCTGTTCCAGGCGGCAGGCGAAGAGGTAGGCAGGGTCAACGGCCTCGCGGTCATCGGCGGCGATGCAGGTGTCGTACTGCCCATCGTGGCTGAGGTAACCCCGGCCATGTCCAAAGCGGAAGGCCATGTATATGCAACGGGCAAGCTGCAGGAGATCGCCAAGGAAGCGGTCCAGAACGTTAGCGCGATCATCAAAAAGTTCACCGGCCAGGACATCTCTGGCATGGATGTGCATATCCAGTTCGTCGGTACCTACGAGGGCGTCGAGGGCGACAGCGCTTCCGTCTCCATCGCGACTGCAGTGATCTCTGCGATCTCACAGGTCCCGGTAGACCAGAGCGTGGCTATGACCGGCTCGCTATCGGTTCGGGGCGATGTGCTCCCCATCGGCGGCGTCACCTATAAGATCGAGGCTGCGGTACTGGCAGGCATCTCCAAGGTGCTTATCCCTAAGTCGAACTTGGGCGACGTCCTTATCGAGGATATGTACAAGGATAAGGTCCAGATCATCCCGGTCTCAAATATCAGCGAAGTGCTGGAGCATGCGCTGACGGGCAAGAAGAAGGAGAGCTTCATCGATAAGATCCGCAACTTCAGCGTGGAAAAAATGGGTAGCATCGGGATCTTCGACAAGGCACTACCACATTAGACGCCATAGGCGGTCGGGAAACCCGACGATAAAGGCAGGAGCTCGCACCTAAAAGAAGGGGGGCGGGCTAACCCTCTTTTTTATTGTACTTTGATTTCCGGACCAGACTGTCGTCTGGTTTTATCCGCCTGGGAGTTTTATTGTTTTATTATATGTCCTTCAGAAATTTGGTGTATCTCTCTACCGTTTCCTTTGGGATGATCTTCATCCGGACCAGGGTGTAGATTACTATTGCGGCCAGGATCAGCAGGCCACAGATGCACAGGAATGCTAAGGTAAGCTCGTGGCCCATGCTCGTCACCTTCTCCCAGCGGTCGCCCAGCATGTAGCCGAGGGCGGCTAGGATGAAGCACCAGGGGAAGGCGCCGATCATCGTGTAGGCGATGAACTTGTAGAAGTTCATATTGAGCAGGCCTGCCGGGAGGTTGACGATCGACCGTATCACGGGCATCAGCCGGGTATAAATGCACGCTGATTCACCGTACTTGTGGAAAAAGCGCTCCGCCTTTGCCATCCTAGCGGGCGTGATATGCAGGTATTTGCCATACCTGATGATGAACGCTCGGCCGCCCCAGCGTGCGATGCCGTACTCGATTGCTGAGCCGATCGCAGTGCCGGCGCACCCGATGATCGCTACGAGAAGCAGGTCTATAGGGCCATGCTTCGATGCTAGGAAGCCTCCGTAGGGCATCACGATCTCGCTTGGGATGGGCAGGCCGGCGCTCTCCAGGATCATGATTATGAACACTCCCGTGTAGCCCATGCTGTGTAGAATGTGCGTGATGCTGTCTCCAAAGCCAGACAGGATAGGTACGATTTCGATCATTATTTTCACCAGTTATTAGCTGTTTACAGATATGGTTTTTTCGAGGGCAATAGGTTGAAAGAAGGTCGTCATGTGAGGGACGATCTTCGCCAGCGTATCTTATCACTTTATCTACAGTTCCAGTTGTTCGAATCTCAATACCGCGGCTGCGATGAACAGGAGTATCCAGATGAGTGTGGCTATGACGGACCAGGGCCAGTATGGTAACTGTGACAGGGGCGTGTTAACAAGGAAAGTTCCGCCTGTCGCCAATGCAGTCGCATAATCGGTGAACTTCCATGGCGTGATGTAGCCGATATAGTCCAGGAGGTTGTTTTTATTCACGAGATCGATCATGGAAATAACCATCTGTATCACTCCACTCCCTAGGCCGAGGATGATCGGTAATCCTAGCGCTACAGCACGGGACTGTATTAGTGTGCCGAGCGCAATTGACATGATCAGGTAGAATAGCACTCCGATGCCCAGTATGCCGAGGCCCGCCAGGAATGGTAATGCCGGCATCGGGTTGCCCTGTGCAACGGAGCATGCGGCATATGCGATCAGCCCCTGTAACAGCAGGATAATGGCCAGAGCGCCTGCGCTGATGGTGAGGAGCTTCGAGAACATGAAAGCCTTCCGCGAGACCGGCTTAGAGAGAAGCCATGCGGCAGTGCAAGATTCTCGTTCCTTTAGTATGGCATCATGGCCTAGGATGACGGCGCCTATGTAAACTAACAGGCCTGCCATGTAAAAGAATATCTGCATGCCTGTGGTAGCGATGATATCCGGTGGAAAGCTGATGCCGTTTTCCATTGCGGCTTGTGCGTTCGGATCCAGAGTAGTGGGATTGGCTGTTTGAGCAGGTGGTATATGGATGTGGGCCATGCCGACCATGGTGCATATGCCAAGGGCGTTCAGGAGTACGAACCAGACGATAAACTGGGTGATCAGCGACTTTCGATTCCACCAGCGGGCGTTTTCTTTCTGTAGCATGTTGCGGAAGCCTGCGAATGGGCCGTAGTAGTTTGTCGATCGTAACTCACTTTCAGTTGTCATTACCGCTCCTCTCCACGATGCTCATGAATACGTCCTCTAGATCCATCTTTCTCTGTCCGAACTCGACGACTTTGGCGCCCTCTGCGATGAACTCGTCCAGCAGGCTGTCCTCCGCTTTCATATTGTCGGTCACGTTGATTAGCATGGTGGTGCGGCCATTCTGGGATGTGACTTTGACTGCGGAGACCCACGGCAGCCCGGAGACTCTGGTACGAATGTTGGGCGCGTCGCCTTTCACCACGACGTTGTAGGTAACGTTGCCCTTGCCTTGGAGAAGCTCTTCGATGGGTGCTTGGGTGACTAGTTCTCCTTTGTTCATGATGGCTACGGTGTCGCTCACTCGCTGGACATCGTCCAGGATGTGTGTCGAGTAGAAGATCGTGGTTTTGCCTCGGATCTTGTTCATCAGTTCGAGCACGTCCCGTCTTCCCATAGGGTCTAGGGATGCTGCGGGCTCGTCGAGGATGAGCAGTTCGGGGTGGTTGATGTACGCTTGGGCGATGCCCAGCCGCTGGCGCTCGCCGCCGGAAAACCCCTTGATAGGCCGGTCCGCCCTGTCATCGATGCCCACAAGCTTCAGCGTATCCTCGACACGAGCCTCGATCCCCTCAACAGAACCCTTGTAGAAGAACTTTGCAGCGAAACGCAACGTCTCTCTCGCAGTCATATACTCATAATACCTGGGATCCTGCGCGAGATACCCTACCTTATGCCTGATCTTCACGCTGTTGCCGATCGAGTCCATGCCGAACGCCATACAGGTGCCGCTTGTCGGGCGTATCAGGCCGAGGAGAAGTTTGATTGTCGTCGTTTTTCCCGCGCCGTTGGGGCCGAGGAAGCCGAAGACCGAGCGCTTCGGAACTTTTAGGTCCAGCGAGTTCAGCGCCGGCTTTCCATTGTAGATTTTTGTCAGCTTATCTGTGCTAATAACCAAGTCATTTGTCACACTCATATGAAAACACCCGCATCCCACTGGAGTGTCAGCCGATAGTCGGCAGGGTAAATACGCACCACTAGTACTATACATGTAATACTTTTATGTACATATTAACCATAGGTATAAGCAACCAGTTAGTATAAAAAATTTTTGATTTGCCCACGGCATCTCCAGGGTATAATCAACAGCAAGGATTTGTACCTTAACCCCCTTACACTTTTTCCATCATAAACGAATATAAGCCAAACACCGAACTATTTATAGCTCAGACGATGTGATATGTGATCCAAATGACCGACTTTTACGATGTGCGTGAGATACGTGGCTACACGACAGCAATAGCGTACGATAACGGAGAGATCGATGAGGTCTCAACACATTTTCTCTCCGGGGCAGCGGTCCGGGCGATCATCGGAGGCTCCTACGGGTTTACTACAGTCGACGACCCCGCGAATGTCAAAGACGCCATCAGCGCAGCCATCACACTGGCAAAACGGCTTGATGGCATCAGCCCGCGAAAGAAGATCGAGCTAAAGGCGATACCTGAGGGGAAAAACGAGGTATACATGATAAAGAAGAACCCCGCCGACATATCGTTAATGCACAAACAGGAAATGCTGAAAGCGGTTGAGGACGAAATGCGTAGCCGGGACAGAAGGGGGCTGCTGAAGAGCACCCGCATCAACTACTCCGAATCCTACGGCCACAATATCCACTATACCTCGGATGGACAGCGCATCGAATATGACCTCTACAGAACCGGGTTCAGCTGTTCTGCAGTGGCAGGCGAAGGCAGCAGCCTCCAGGCAGGACGGCGCAGCTTCTTCAACGTCGGTGGATTTGAGGTATTTGACCAATGCGACCCTCTAGCGCTTGCCCGCGAGGCGGTCGACGAGGCATACGAGCTGCTTTCCGCGAAGTCCGCGCCATCAGGACGATTCGACGTCATCTGCGATCCTGAGCTGGCGGGGGTGTTCATCCACGAAGCGGTTGGTCATGCGTCAGAGGCGGACACCGTGCTGGACGGCGATTCCTGCCTCGAAGGCCACACCGGAGAGCAGATCGGCAGCGAACTAGTGACGGTTAGGGATGACCCCACGCTGCTAAAGTATGGCTACTACCCATACGATAGCGAGGGCGTGCCCTCACACCCGACCACTCTGATCGAGAAAGGCATCATGAAGTCATATCTAAACTCCCGCGAAACGGCTGCGAAGCTTGGCGGCAAACCAGGAAATGCCCGGGCTGGAGGTCTAGCCCGACCTGTGGTCCGCATGAGCAACACGTTCATCGACAATGGCATGCTAAGCAAAGATGAGGTCTTCGAGGGCGTGAACGGCATCTACCTGAAGGGTTCTCGAGGCGGACAGGTGAACACCGGAGAGGGCGTATTCCAGTTCAACGCGGTCATGGGATACCTGGTCAAGGACGGCCAAATCGGGGAGCATATCAGGGACGTCTCACTATCAGGGAATACCCTAAAGACACTGAAGAGCATTGCCCGTGTAGGTAACGATCTCGACTTCCACTCGGGACGGTGCGGTAAAGCAGGCCAGGGAGTGCCTGTAGGAGACGGATCGCCTCACATATTAATCAAAGACGCTGTCGTGGGGGGCTCATCATGATCAACACCAGAAAGCTCCTCGACCTAGCAATGCGACTGGGCGCCAGCGATGCCGAGGTATACGCCATGGCTGGCAAGATAGTCACCGTAGAAACGGAGCACGGAGAGCTGGGCCACGCAGAAGAGAGCATCTCTATAGGCGCCGGCATCCGGGTGATCGTGGACGGCGCCGAGGGCTACTCGTCGTCCAACGACCCTACCAAGTACGAGGACACGGTTCGGGCGGCCATCGCCTGCGCAAGAGCTAGACCTAGAGACCCGGCGCTGAAAGGCCTGGCACATCCGTGGGATAAATACCCAGAAGTACGAGGCACATTCGACCAGCGAGTTCAGGAGATCGGACTCGATCAATCAGTAGATATCGCTGATCGAATGATCAAAGCTGCGAAAGAGGAAGAGGGCGTCTCGGTCACAGCCGCGAAGTTCTCTAGCATTATGACAGACGCCGTGATCGCCAACACCAACGGCATCAACGTTGAGGACCGAGAAACAGTAATTATCGGCTACGTCGATGTGATCATCAAAGAAAAGGACGACGTCTCGACCGCATTTGAGTACGATATCTCCCGATCGATCGAACTGGACCTAGAGTCCGTGGGCCACAGAGCTTCGAAGCTGGCCCGAAACTCGATAGGCTCGCAACCTATCAAAGAACAGTCCTGCGACGTCCTTCTGGGCCCTCACGCATTTGGCGACCTGCTGGAAGCGACCCTACTATCCTCTATTAGCGCAGAGAATGTCCAGAAAGGCCGATCAGGCCTAATGGGCAAAATAGGCCAACCGATCGCTACCAAAGGGCTGACCATCATCGACGACGGCCTGCTCGAAGGAGGCCTTGGATCCTCCCCTGCCGATGACGAAGGCGTAGCGTCTCAGCAAACGACGATCGTCAAAGACGGCAAGCTCGAATCGTTCCTCTACGATCTATATACCGCAGGCAAAGAAGGCAGGAAATCGACCGGCAACGGGATAAGGGGATCTTACTCCACACCCCCAAAAGTCGGACCCCGCAACATACGATTCGAGTTTCCACGGAGCGACGTCCTGAAGGAGACCGACCAGGGCATTTACGTCAACTCTATCATCGGCGCCCACACCGCGAACCCACTCAGCGGCGACTTCTCGGTCGAGTGCCGGAACGCTTTCATTGTCGAGGGCGGCACATTGGCCCAACCGATCAGATCGCTGATGATCAGCGGCAACATCTTCGATCTTCTGAGGAAGATCGACGGTATGGGCTCGGATGACCGACCTGTCGGAACAATCATCTCGCCCACCGTCCGGGTTAAGAATATCAAAGCGACGCCGGGGGCCTGATATGAACGGGCCAAATATCCCCGAATCCGACCATTAACTTTATAGTTATGACTCCATATCTTTGATATCTGGTTATATTGATGAAGCTCTCACAGGCTTTAACTTATTTATCTATTCTGATCGTCATAACACTGTCAGGCTGCGCCAGCCCCAATAGCAGTGTGCAGCCATCCCCACAACCATCGGCGACCTCCCCGACGGCCACCACATCCGTCACGCCGATCGGGCAACCCCAAGGCCCTATTACCATCGGCACCATAAACGGCACCCAGATCCGTCTGTCAGATATCAAGGTTTCCATGGTGCACGGCAACGGCACCACCCAGGCGGAAAATTTCACCGTCGTGCTTGAAAACACCGGCACAGATCCGGTAGACAATGTGGGTTTCAATTTCCGAGAAAAAGATCTCCCAACAGGAGAACAATATTTTTCAAAGGTCTACCTGGTAGGCACCATACCCGGGAATGGCAACATCACCTATCCATTGACCACCCCCGATCACGAGAGCTCCAACAGCGTTATCGTTGACGTCGATATATACTGGGGCGAGCAACTGGAATATAAAAATTCCTATAAAAAATCGTATACTCTGGTCGGCATGCCCTCAGGATGACGATCTTTTTATACCGAAGGCGCTAATAATCGCCTGATCATCATGAAAGTGGTTTCCGCCGATCGCAAAAACCGTGGCATGACCCTCAAGTCCATCCGAGCATTCATGAACACGGCGACCACCGGCCGAATAGCAACGATCAGCCCTAATGGGACGCCGTATATTGTCCCGGTCTACTTCGTCCTGGAAGATGACCGTATCTACATTCACTGCTCTCCGGAAGGGAAAAAACTTGATCATATCCAGGCCAACCCTGCGGTGTGCTTCGAGGCCGACGAAGAGGTAGAACAGGTCATTGTCCCCGAAAAACCCTGCAAAAGCAACACCTACTATCGCAGCGTGATCGCTACCGGGAAAGCCACAATCGTTGAAGACCCGGATCAAAAGGCGCGAATAATCAGCGCCCTAACTGCTAAGTTCTCCAGAGGCCAGAGGATGGGAAAGATACCGGCCGATGCAGTGGAAAGGACCTGCGTCATCGAGATCATGGTTGACGAGATCAGCGGGAAAGCGCTTCTTCCTGAGAAATGATAAGGCGATCCTGAAATCCGTTCGCTTTAAGCGACCATGCTGAAGCAGCAGACCGGGGACGACAACAACAACAGATTTATGCGCGAATCTTCATCTGCTTATAAGGTAAAAGCGTATGAGATCAAATCAGGCAATACTTTTTATCCTATTTATTGTTATTGCCTCAGTATCCGGTTGCCTGGAGTTCGGAAACACGCCGCCGACCACAGCCCCAACCACTCCTACGCCAACCCCTATAGCTCAGGCCACTCCTACACCATTCGTCATCCCTGGTGCCATCGGCCTGATCCCGGGCACTCAGGTAAAGGTTGCCATGAAAGATGTCACCTATGACACATCACATGGTATGCAGGTCGAGAACTATACGCTGTCATTACAGAATACCGGCGACACCGACACTGCCAACGTTTACTTCAGCATTAAGGTCAGCAACGGGCAGACCGGAGACCGTATTTTCAGCAACATGGTACATATAGGCAATATCACCGCGGGCGGTATCGTCGATCAGACAGTGG
>DATHCY010000106.1:0-32061 GCA_035319305.1 Methanocella sp. | reverse complement strand
CTAAATCCACCCGCTCTTGCACCTCTTGAAGAGTCTGAGAGAATACCTTCCTAAGTTCCGGAGTTTCCTGCTTCCATCGTGGAAGCAGGTTATTCAAAGCGTATTTAGAAAGGGTTTCCCCACGCTCTTCATAAGCCGTTTTACGGGCCTCAAGAGTCTTGTTATATACGATTCGACATAGTTCTAAGTTCTGCTCCATTGCCGTTTCTTGTGCTTTGGTGGGGTAGAGCCTAAACTTATACGTCTTACGCACGGAAACCAATTATACAATATTCGCTTAAGTATTTTGCTGATACTATTATATGGATTTGAGGAGTGGAGAAAGTCTACTGCTTTAGCGGTGGGCTTTCTCTACCCCACGGCCCGAAGATCGTAAATTTTATAGTTGCACCGGAGCCCGGGATGGACGATGATCGCTGTGCTGTGCCGGAACACAGACGTACAGATTATTAACTAAAAATGAATGGCACAAAGTCTTTTTCTATTAATTATCTGTACGTCTGTGTTTCGGCATAGCACAGCGTTCGTTTTCGAATCCCGCCTGATCTGAGCAATCAGTAAAGCACAGCGTTCGTCATGTTGCGTAGGACTGTTTCAGAAACCAAATTCAATTTGATAAAATTGAAGGCTTAACAATTTTACCTGGGCTTTACGTAACGTCCTGCATATCTTTTTATCATGCCCATGTCGGTCTCGTCCAGTCCTCCAGATAGGTAGAGCGCCGCAAAGTATACTGCGCCAGAGATGACGATGATGACCAGTAGCACGAGGTAGGACAGATAATGCGATCCGGGCAGCGATACTAGAGAATAGACGTACCGCAGCCCAATGATCACAGCAATCATCACTAGGAGTGCGGCGATGCTATGCGGGAGGTAGTCTATGCTGAGGCGCATGGACTTCCGGATGAAGTTGAAGCAGAGCAGCATGAAGATCCCGAAGGAGATCGTCGTTGCAACAGCTGCGCCTGCGAAGTCGTACCTGAGGATTAGGAAATAGTTAAGCACGATATTGGTCACGGTGGCGATGAGGACGAACTTCATGACCTCGCGGGGTCGTCCGGTGGCGGAGATGAACTTGGTGCAGGTGGTCCGCAGTGAGGAGAAGACCGCAGCGATCGCCAGTATCTGGACTGCGGAGATCGACGGCAGGAAGTCTGTGCCGAAGATGGGGACGATCATGTCAGCGAGCATGATGGACCCGGTGGCTATAGGAAGGAGCAGCACAACGTTGTACTTGACCGACCGATTGAAGATCTGCTCCAGGCGGGAGTGTTCGGCCTTCGCGTGCAGTTCGGAGAACGCTGGGTAGATGGCTGTGTTAATCGGCCAGGTGATGGTGGCGATGATGCCCATCATCCACAGCCCGATGGAATAGTAGCCTACTTGGGCGGTACCCCTCAGGGCGCCCAGTAGGAACGAGTCGGTCCAACCAAGAACCATCTCGATGACGACAGCCGAATAGAACGGAATGCCGAATAGCATGAGTGTGGTCGCCTCGTCGCGGTTATAGCCAGTGATCAGCTTGAATTTGGACATGCGCCATAGCATATACGCGCTGACGGTCGTTGTGACAATGATCGAGATCAGCGAGGAGACGACCGCCCCTATGAGGCCGTATCCCATGTATAGCATGGCGAAGGTCAGGAAGAATGTGGAGATTGTATTGGCGGACTCGAGCACTACATACCTGCCCATGCGCTGGAATCCCATGACGCTGTAGCTGAACAACCGATACAGCATGGTGAAGAAGATGATAAGAGAAGCGATCCTGAAAGGTTCTATCGCCGTTGGCTGATGGAAAATGTTGATCGCCAAAAAATCGGCCATCAGGAACGATGAGATGGCTCCTGCCGCCGCCCCGACCAGCACGATCTTCAGGGACGTGGATAGCAGGCCCTCCGTAGCTCGTCCTTTTGCCAGATATTCGGGGATGAACCGGGTGATCGAGCCCGGGACGCCCATAATAAAGACCACCGAAAAAATGCCGACCCAGGATGCCGTCAGCGAAACGACGCCCACTTCGTCCGGGCTGAGCCAGTGAGTGAGCACGATCTTGCTGGCAAAGCCGCAGATGAAGATCAGCACCTGCATAGCGATGAGGAAAACCGTGCCCTTGGCGATTGTCGTTACTATGTCATCTTTGCCGCCCATGTGCCACCTGGATCCAAACTGTTACCTGTACCATCGTTACATTGATCGTATAGTTAGTAAGTGAGTAAGTAAATTTGATTATAGACTGACTGCCGTTCGCATAGAAATAATTTCTCTCGTCTGTAATCGTGATATATTTATATGATATGACAGCTTAATGAGTTTTCCAGAAGGCGATTTCTGGTTCGTGATACTGTGCATACAGGCTGATTTCTGGACCGGGGTCCGCCTCCTTCCTGGGTGAATTGGCAATGAAGATACTCTATCTAGGACCCTCCGACACGTTTGATCACGTGAAGGCGGAGCTGAAAGGTTATGATGTGAGGCTCGCACTAGATGACGCGACTGTGGATCGTGAAATCGCGGATATCGACGTGATCCTGGACGCGTACATGAAGGTTCGGTTCGGGGCGGATCGGTTGAAAAAAGCGGTGAAGCTGCGGCTGGTGGTGACCGCCACTACAGGAGCGGACCATATCGACGAGGCCGCGCTGTCTGCCCGTGGGATCCCACTGCTGACGCTGAAGGGGCAGCCGATCCTTCGGGATATTACTCCTGCAGCTGAGCACTCGTGGCTGCTGTTGATGGCCTGCGCCCGTCAGCTCAAGCCGGCGCTGAAGCATGTGACCGATGGGCGGTGGGACCGTAACCAGTTCCCAGGGGTTATGCTGAACGGCAAGACCATTGGTATCATCGGCTGCGGGCGCATTGGCCAGTGGATGGCGCGCTATGCGGCGGCGTTTGGTCTGAAGTGCTTGGGCTACGATCCCTTTTTATCCGAGTGGCCCAATGGGATCGAGAAGTGCGAGCTCAAGGATCTGCTGGTCAGGTCAGACTTTGTCACCGTTCACGTGACTCTATCGGAGCAGTCGAAAGGACTGCTGGGGCCCGCCGAGTTCGCCGCCATCAAGCCGGGCGCGATATTGGTGAATACCTCCCGGGGGGAGATCATCGATGGGTCGTCGCTGCTCGCCGCGCTGGAAAGTGGTAAACTTCGGGCGGCGGGGCTGGATGTGCTGACGGGCGAACCTGATACCGTCCACAATCCGCTGGTGGAGTACGCACGGAAGCGCGATAATCTCCTCATTACGCCCCATATCGGTGGCTATAGCCCGGATGCTCTCGTCTACTTGTTGACGTTCTGCTGCAAACGGATCAAGGACTATTTCGAGGCTCATAAATGAGCATGGGGATGTCGCAGCTCGCGGAGCTTCTGGCGGGGCAGGGCCTCGCCTGGGCGTTCGGCATCACTGGCAGCGGCAGCTCGATAGATCTGATCGCCGGCCTGGAAGCCCGTGGAGTCAGGTATTATCCCGCCTGCCATGAAGCTGCAGCTGCCATAATGGCCGGCGCCGCATGTAAAGTATCCGGCCAGCTCGCCGCGTCCATATCGATCAAAGGCCCCGGGATAGCCAATATGCTGCCGGGCATTGCAGTCAATGCTTTTGAGAACGCGCCGGCATTGAGCATATCCGAAGCGTACGGTTCGAACGTGCCCGCCTTCAAAATGCACAAGCGTCTCGACCATGCAGCGATTCTATCGTCGGTCGTCAAGGCCAGGGCAACTCTGGACGGCATCGGCGAGGCGCTGCCTGAGCTGATCGCCGCCTCCCGTGCGGAAGCCCCGGGGCCGGTGCACCTAGACCTCTGCGACTCGGGGCGGGCGTGGAAAGCGCCGGTTTCACGAGCGGAGAAGCCTGATCCGAGATCGGATAAAAGGGCTCTAAAGTTGATCAGCGAGGCCCGGAGGCCGGCGGTCATCGCCGGCTCTCTGGCGCTTCGCCGGGGGTGGGGGAGCATGCTCGAACGCGTCGAAGTGCCCGTTTTCTATACGGCGGCGGCAAAGGGCGTGATCGACGACGGTCTCACCCACTGTGCCGGGATCTACACCGGAGATGGGAAATCGCTGGCACCTGAGTCCGTTATCATCGGCAAGTCGGACTTGGTCCTGGGCCTCGGGCTCAGAAATACGGAGATATTGTCATCGAAAGCGTTCGGCCGGCCAACTGTGATCGTCGACGACATTGTAGATGACTTCGCCGACCAGGAGAGGTTATCCGCGGGCATGTCCCCGGATGTGCTGGTGGCTGGCGCCGGCGATGCCTTCGTGACGACGCTGCTGGAGGCCGTATCGGTAAAATCATGGGGATCGGAAGCGACCCGCGATACTATAATTGGGGTCAGAGCTGAACTTTTGAATGGTAAATGGCTCCCTGCAGCCTGCTTTGACGAGCTGAATAAGCTAGAGTATGATCATGCGCTAGTGACCGACACAGGGGCGTTCTGCACCATCGCCGAGCACCTATGGAAAGCGGGCGGCTCCCGTCCATATATCAGCAGCGGCAACGGGCGGTATATGGGCACATCGATACCAATGGCCGTCGGCACATCGATCGCCAGACCGGGAACGCCAGTGTTCTGCGCGGCGGGCGAGGGCGGGGTAAGCATGTACCCATCGGAGATCAAGCTTGCCATCGACGAGAAACTGCCGATCTGCTTCCTGTTCATGTCCGACGGCCGCTACGGCAGCGTCGGCGGAGCCCCTGGTTCTGCGCCCAGCAGGAATGCGGTGACCATACGGCGGCCTTCCTGGTGGAAGGCGGTCGAAGCGATGGGCTGCGAGTCGTTCCGGGCCAACTCTATAGCAGAGTTCGCCGGCCATATAGACTCGTGGATGCGACAGAGGCCGCTGTTCATTGAATCCATATTTGATCCTGCGCCATATGCGGCCATGACCGCCGGCTTACGATGATAGGCCCCGTGGGCAGCATGGAAAAAGAAAGCCTGCAGGCTTTATCTATTGTTAGTTAGTAGTGGGTTCCTCTTCCTCCTTTGGTTCCCTAATCTAATGGAAGGTATTTTAGCGATTGGTGCATAAATGCTGCTAATACGAACGAACGAGTAGGATGTGCTCTCGTTGAACGAGGTCGTTTGGTAAAAGTTAAGCGACCGAGTATGTGAGCGAATATCCGACCTGTGTGTTAGCCCTGGATATAGGTGTAGATCATAACGCCGTAGTATAGGAACGTTCCTATGGTGACTTGGCTGACTGCAGAGTCTATCGGCTCAGACCGCAGAAGCCCGCATACTATATTTAGCTATGGGAGCAGTCACGTTAATTTAATTAGTGGTGATGCGATGAGCGATACACATATTCTTGTACTGGGCGCAGGCTCGGTGGGAAAGCGCCACCTGCGCAACTTTTCCGGGCTTGGCTGCCGAGTGTCTGCGATGGATGTGCGGCAGGACCGTATCAAAGAGGCGGCCGGGGAGGTAACCCTGGCGGAGACATTCGATAGTCTGGAATCCGCGGTCGCAAAAGCATCCGATTTCTCGGGCGTCGTGGTGGGCTCCCCTACGAAGTTTCATGTCGAGCAGGCGGCCGCGTTCCTAAACAAGGGCGTGCCTGTGTTGCTGGAAAAGCCCATGAGTATGGACGGTGCGTCTGCGGCCAAGCTGGTCGAGGTTGCCAAGCAGACGAAAGTCCCGCTGCTGCTGGGCTACACATACCGGTGGTGGCCGCCCCTGCAGGAGTTCCGGAAACGCCTCCAGGCTGGCGAGATCGGTAAAGTGCTCTACGTCAGGTGCACTATGAGCGCTCATCTGGCCGACTGGCACCCCTGGGAGGACTACCGGAGCTTCTTCATGGCCAGCCGGGAGCTTGGCGGCGGCGCACTACTAGATGAGAGCCACATCCTGGACCTGATTGTCTGGTCTCTGGGCATGCCCGCGGAAGTATTTTCCAGAATCGAGCGGCTTAGCAACCTCGAAATTGAGACAGATGACAATGTGGAAGCGCTGTTCTTTTATGAGAAAGGCACCAGGGTCTCAATCCACCTGGACCTGTACGCCCGACCCCACGAGCGTTCTATCATTGCCATTGGTGAAAAAGGCACGCTGAAGTGGACCTATGATCCGAACCGTATCCAGTTCGGGAATGGCCCCGCCAAAGAATGGAAAGAGACCCAATTCAGCTGTGAGCGCAATGAAATGTTCTTGGGTGTGGCCAGAGAATTCATGGAGGTCATTATCAGTGGCAAAAGACCGTCTTGCACGGTTGATGATGGTTACCAGGTGATGAGGCTTATCGATGCTATGCGGGACAGTTCCATATCCGGCCGGGCCGTGACGGTCGTGAAACGGTGATGCTGGGCAAAACTGTGCTGGCCGTGGTGCCCGCGAGGAGCGGCAGCAAGGGCATCCCGAATAAGAACATGCGTAAAGTTGCGGGAATCAGCCTGATCGGCCATGCAGGGCAGACGCTGTCACAGCTGGAGTTTATTGACGCGAAGGTCATCTCCACAGATTCGCCTGAATATGCTGCCGAAGGCAAAAAATACGGTCTGGACGCCCCGTTCCTCCGGCCGCCCGACTTGAGTTCGGATCAGAGCGGCGCTGTGGAGACGATGCAGCACGCTCTAGTCGAATCTGAAGAGCGCTACGGCAAAAGGTTTGACGTCGCTCTGATCATCGAGCCCACCTCTCCGCTGCGCCGACCTGAGGATGTGGAGGCGGCCGCCCGGCTCCTGATCGAAAGCGGCGCGGATTCGGTAGTAGCGGTCAGCCCGTTGAACAGCAAATCCCATCCGCGCAAGTTGCTTACGGTCAAAGATGATAAGCTCGGATTTTACCTCGAGGGCGGTAATGAGATTAAAGGTCGGCAGCAGCTTCATGGTGGATTGTACTGGCGCAATGGGGTCTGCTACGCGCTGACTAGGGAGTGTCTCATGGAAAAAGGGGCGATCATCACCGACAACACCCTCCCTTATATTATTAACAGGGAGATCGTGAACGTTGACGAGCCCCTCGAGTTGGAATGGGCTGAATTCCTGATGCAGCGAGGGAAAAAATAGCGGTTATAGTCCAACTTTTAGTAGGTCATCCTCTTCTTGACGTTTAACTCACAAGTAGCGAGGATGTCCGCGATCCTCTTGCCAGATTTGCCATCGCCGTACAGATGATCTGACTCGTACCGTCCGTGTTCGACCTGCCGGGAGATCGCGGCCAGGATCGCGTTCCGATCATATCCTACATCGATCACGTTGGCACCCCGCTCACGACCGTTCTGTCGCGAGCCGATGTTCACGGTGGGAGCTCCCAGGAAGGCACCCTCGCGTAGACTGCTGCTGGTATTCCCGACCACGCAGGCGCTGTTGTTCATGACCCGGGCGTAGTCCTCGACCGAGAAATTCTTGAAGAAGTGGATAAAGTCCGGGCCGTACTTTTCCCGGAACATGCGGATGCCCTTGGAGATCCGGTCGGAGCCTGCGTCCACGTTGGGCCATAGCCAGATAGTGGGCATCTTGAAATCGTAAACAGCGTGGAGCGTCTCGTTGATCTGGGCGAGCGCGTTCTCGTACTCGTTGGTGACCGGGTGCTGTACCACCAGGAGGTACGGCTTCTTCAGGTTTAGCGTCGGGCCGACGCCGCCGTATCTTTTAAAAAGATCGTTGTCGATCTCGAGAGAGGTCTCGGCTAGGATGTCCATGGCCGGGTCTCCGGTGACATGCACTCGTCCGGGCTCTTCTCCCATACGGATGATACGCTCCCCGCTGAGTTTGGTCGCGGGGAAATGAACATGGGCCAGCTTTGTGACAGCGTGCCGGACGCTGTCGTCGATGGAGCCGGTGATCTCCCCGCCCTGCACGTGGGCGAGCGGGATATTCATGTAGGTTGCTGCGATCGCCGTGGAGATGGTCTCAAATCGGTCCGCCACGGTCAGCACGACATCGGGCCGGAGGCTCTCAAAGATAGTGGGCAGCTCCAGCAGGCCAAGTCCGGTGGACTTGGCCATCGTCGTTGGATTTTCGCCCTCGATGATTATATGGATTCGTGCGTCGGGCTCAAAGCCGTCCTTGCGAATGATGTCCACGGCGGACCCATACTTCTCCAGCAGCGCCGAGGCGCCGACGACCAGTTGTAGCTCCAGGTCCGGGTGGTCCCTGATCGCCCGCAGCGCGGACTTGATCCGGCCATAGTTGGCTCGGCTCAGCACAACTACGCAAACTTTTCTCACAGGCATGCCTCGCTTATACACATATATTTTATTTGTTGTTACCCCACCGGCCCACGAACTTTTTCCTAGCCGGGCACTCATCCTCAAACAGATCCACTCGGCCGTCGCCCATCATGGTCTCTGTCGTGCGGGCAAAGTCGCAGATCTCCTTCAGCTCAGCGGGCTCGGCGGACAGCGGCTGGTCTCGGCCCGGCAGACTGCGGTCTAAGGTGAAGTGCTTTTCCACGTAGTCGGCGCCCCGTGCAATGGCGATCTTGGCCGCGGCAGTACCAAAAGTATGATCGCTGAAGCCGACGCTTGGGGTAAACTGGCGGAGCCAGTCCATTCGGGCCATGTTGACCTTCTCTGGCGGGGTTGGGTAGAGTGAGATACAGTGCAGCAGCGTGAAATTACGGCCTTTCATGATCGAGGCGGTCTGCCTGACCTCGTCCCCGTAGGACATGCCGGTCGAAATAATTAGGTGGTCGAAGTTATCTCTGAGCTTCTCGATCATGGCCGAACTGCCTAGGTCGGGGCTGGCGACTTTGATCTCTGTCAGCCCTAGTTGCTTTAGGAAATCGATGCGGCCTATGTCAAAGCAGGTGGTGAGAAACTTGATCCCCTGGCTCCTGCATTCGTCCCTCAATACAAAATGGGTTTCGTCCAATACCTCGCGCTCTTTATAGTACTGGCGGTTAGAGGAGTCGTCGGTGATAAGATTATTGGAAAGCCACGATTGGAACTTGATATAGTCGGCTCCGGATTCCTTTGCCACCCGGATCATGTCTTTCATGATCCTGATGTCGCCGTTGTGATTAGCGGCGGCCTCCGCGATGATTTTGGTCCTGGACATGGTATCCTGTAAAAAAGGCATGGGAAACCATATATGTTTTCCTGTTAGGGTGCCGTTGCCTCGTAGCTAAAAACCCATGCGTGGCAAGCCGGATTTGTCTCCGTTTTTCATCCTCAAACCATAAAAACTATATACTCTTAAAAGACTTACTATTTAATCGCCGACGGATAAAAATAATTACTTTATCATAAAAACCGGCGTTTAAGCCTTGAACAGACACACTGTATAGGGCTCACGAGGGATTACATTTGAAGGTTTGTGTTATCGGTCTGGGTTACATCGGCCTGCCGACGGCCCTGTTGCTTTCTCAGAAAAACGAGGTGGTCGGGGTGGACATCAAGAAGGATGTCGTCGACTGCATCAATAAAAAACAGATGCCGTTCGAGGAGCCTGGCCTCCAGGAGATCCTGAGAGCCTCGACGATCAGAGCCAGCCAGACCCCAGAGGTCTCCGACGCGTTTATTATCTGCGTACCGACACCCTTCGACAGAGAAGTCAGGATGGCGGATCTGAGATTCGTCAAGTCCGCGGCGGAAGCAATCGTGCCCTGGCTGCGAAAGGGTAGCCTGGTAGTCCTAGAATCCACGGTGTCACCTGGCGCCTCCTGCAAGGTGCTGGTGCCCATCCTGGAGAGGTCGGGACTCAAAGTGAAGAAGGATTTTTATCTTTCCCACTGCCCGGAGCGGGCGATCCCGGGCAATACCCTACACGAGATGATCAATAACGACCGAATCGTCGGCGGAGTCGATGAGACCTCGACGAAATTAACAGTCCAACTCTATTCCGGCTTCGTCAAGGGTAAGATCTATACGACGGATATCACAACCGCCGAGTTTGTCAAGCTTATGGAAAATACTTATAGGGATATTAACATCGCGCTGGCCAACGAGTTCGCCATAATCGCCGAGGACACGGGCATCGACATCTGGGAGGCCATCGCGCTCGCCAATAAGCACCCCCGGGTGAACATCCTACGCCCGGGCCCGGGTGTAGGAGGACATTGCATCGCTGTGGACCCCTGGTTTCTCACGGAGAACAGCACCAAATGCAAATTGATCAACACGGCGCGGGAGATCAACGACAGCATGCCCGCCTATATACTCCATAAGGTCAGCGAGACAGTCAAGGGCATCCCAACGCCCCGGATCACCGTCTTCGGCGTGGCCTATAAGGGGAACGTGGATGATTCCCGGGAGACGCCGGCGCTCAAGTTCATCAAGCTGGCGGAAAAGGAGGGATTTGAGGTGAGGATCTACGATCCCCGAGTGAGGCATTTTGAGTACCCCTTGCTCGGACTAGATGAAGCGGTTAAAGGCACCGACTGCATCGTCATCATCACGGACCACGACGAATTCAAACACCTGGATTACGACAAACTCCTGGACGCTGCCAGAGGCCGGAACGTGGTGGATACTAGGAATATTATCGCCAAACAAGGCCGTTTCAACTTGGTCAGGCTGGGCAGCACCCACCACCGATGAGAAAGAAGTGATCCGCGTGAAAGTCTGCATCATCCTGGGGACGAGGCCGGAGATCATTAAGATGAGCCCCGTGATCAGGGAGTGCGAGAAACGCGGCCTAGAATATTTTACCATTCACACCGGCCAGCACTACTCATATGAGATGGACCGGATCTTTTTCGAAGAGCTCATGCTGCCCCCGGTCAAATACAATCTCGACGTAGGCTCTGGAAGCCAGGGCCGCCAGACAGGCCGTATGATAGGCGGCATCGAGGAGATCCTGATGCTGGAAAAGCCAGATATCGCCTATGTCCAGGGGGACACCAACACGGTGCTCGCTGGGGCGCTGGCCGCCTCCAAGCTATTCGTAAAGGTTGGGCATATAGAAGCAGGCCTGCGCTCATTCGACCGGACGATGCCGGAGGAGATCAACCGGGTCGTGGCCGACCATGTATCTGACCTTCTTTTCGCCCCGACCGAACAGGCCAGGGAGCTGCTGCTGAAAGAGGGGATCCCGACGGATAAAATTTTTGTCACAGGTAACACGATAGTCGACGCAGTCGTCGAGAACCGAAAGATCGCCGAACGCTCCGATGTGCTCGATAGACTCGGACTGGAGGGCGGCCGGTATATGCTATCGACGGTGCATCGGCAGGAGAATGTAGATGTCGAGCCCCGACTGCGCAGTATCCTGAAAGGCCTGGATATGGCGTCCCAGAAAGCCCAGCTTCCGATAGTTCTGCCTATGCACCCCAGGACAAAAAAGATGATCATCGAGTTCGGCTTAGCGATACCGCCATCCATCCGAGTCGCCGAACCGGTAGGTTTCATGGAATTCCTGCAGCTGGAAGCAAAGTCCCGGCTGGTACTAACCGACTCCGGCGGGGTGCAGGAAGAATGTTGCATCCTGGGGGTGCCATGCGTAACGCTCAGAGAAAACACCGAGCGCCCTGAGACTGTCGATGTAGGCGCCAATATGCTTGCGGGCTATAAAAGCGATCGGATCCTGGGCTGTGCCATGGAGATGATGGACCGTCGGAAACCGTGGGTAAACCCCTTCGGCGATGGTAAGGCGGGCAACCGGATCATCAACATTACCGAGAAAGCGCTCGCTCAGTGAATAAGCTATTTCCAGCCCGCGAAAGCGATCCTTTTGATCAAGCCGACATCTTCTTTTGATATGCCGCCGATCACCACGAAAGTCAGAAGGTAAACCAGTCCCCCGGCCAGCACGCTGAGCAACAGGTTGTTGAGCGGCGCCAGCCAAACGCATAATCCCATCACTGCGACTGCCGCCGCCGGCTTTACGATCATCCCAGCCAGGTCGATGCCCTCCAGCTGGTCTCTGATCAGATACCAGATGATCCCCGCGCCGAGCATCACGGTAAGCACGGTGGCTATTCCGGCCCCCACTGCGCCCATGGAAGGGATGAGAGCCAGGTTCAGGAAGATATTGAACCCTAAGCAGACGGTACCACCTATCAGGCTGCCTCGCTCCCGATACGTCGCATTGATCAGGGGCAGCCCGACAGTGTTAATCACCATGAACACCAGCATAAAGATCAGCACCCGAAGCACGGGTATCGCAGCCCGGAAGTCGGCGCCATACAGGGTAAACACGATCCGATCCGCCAGCAGAAAGCCGCCAATGCATAGCGGGGCCATAAGCGCAAACAGATATCTGAACGACAGCCGGCAGGCATACCTGATATTGGCCGAGCCCCCTGCCCGCATCCGAGAAAACAACGGAAACACCGAGGACATATAGGCTGACATGGCGAAGGCTATGACTGTCACGAAAACGTAGATCATAGTATAATCGGCCACCTGATCATAGCATAAGAATGACAGGAGGATCCGGACGGTGTAGGTCTGCAGTATGTTCAGGATCGCAAATACCCCAAATGGAATGGCCGCCAGTACCAGAAACCTAATCGTGGTAAAGCTCAGTCCAGGCGGATGCACCCTCCGCACCAGCCTGGAGGCCGGCAGTGCGTAAACACATAGCAGCAATAGGTTAGAGATCATGCCAGAGTAGATCAGCCCGGCGACGCCCAGGCCCATGACCCTGACAAACCACAGCCCCAGAATAAAGAACGCCCCCGACTGTACGGCAGTCCCAAGTGCGATGTATTCCATCCGCTCGACCGACTGGAAAACTCCATTGAACGACTGTGCCGCCTGAAAGATGACCTGCGAAATCACAGCCAGGTATATATAGCCCACAACCACAGGGTCGTAAGGTAGAAACCGGACGATCAGAATAGCGATCAAGCCCATGAGGATCGTGCCAGATAGCCTCAGGGCCAGAAAAGACGAGAATAGATCCTCAAGCCTGGACCGCTTCCTGGATACCTCCCTGATGAGCACGCTGGTGATCCCTAGATCGGAGGATAGAGCGAACATGGCCACATAGTTCAGGGCCACATTGTACTGGTTCATACCCTGATTCAGCAGCAGGCGGGACACGACCATAAGCAACAGCAGGTTAAGCACAGCGGGTATGATAATCGAGACGGCCATGGAGCCGACGTTCTTCAAAAATTTCCTCTCTTCGATCATAGATCGTTTCCAGTCCGATAATATCCCAACGGCCCCCGGACGTAAAAGCATTGGGGCTTCAGATTAAAAGCCCAGCAAACCTCCATTACGATGCCATTGAGACGCTTTTCCCTTGTAATGTTCTCCCGTGAGATAGAACGAAAACACAAAACACTTTTTATAGGGGATACGAAAACTCTAATTCACCAAGGGGGTTCACAGTCAAACCACAAACTACACTAAGGGACAATCAATTCTCTAATGGCCTAACCCACGCCTTAAAACACGAATAAGCCCCCAAACTCTAAGATACCCAAAAAAACTATACACTCTCAGATCCGGTTATTCATGCTGTCCTTGAACCACCCAGCTGTGATCTTTAATCCCTCATCCAGGCTGACTTCCGGCTCCCACCCCAGCATTTTTTTAGCTTTAGTGATGTCGGGTCGCCGCTGCATAGGGTCGTTCTCAGGCAGCGGCTTGAAGGCGATCTCGCTGGAGCTGCCGGTCATCGCCTTGATCTTCCGGGCGAAGTCCAGTACCGTCATCTCCTCCGGGTTGCCCAGGTTAATCACCTCGCCCGTGGCATCCCGCTTTTGCATCGTTAGGTAGACGCCCCGGATCAAGTCGGAGATGTAGCAGAAGCTTCGGGTCTGGCTTCCTTCCCCGTAGACTGTCATCGGTTTTCCGGATAGCGCCTGGGTCATGAAGTTAGGCACCACGCGGCCGTCATCCAGCCGCATGCGCGGGCCGTAGGTGTTAAAGATCCGGATGATCCGTCCGTCAAGCCCGTGGAAGCGCACGTGTGCCATGGTCAGCGCTTCGGAAAACCGCTTGCTCTCGTCGTAGCAGCCCCTCGGTCCGATC
Organism: Methanocella sp.; assembly: GCA_035319305.1. Lineage (GTDB taxonomy): Archaea > Halobacteriota > Methanocellia > Methanocellales > Methanocellaceae > Methanocella_A. The sequence continues at coordinate 18,192 of DATHCY010000106.1, read as the reverse complement.
GGGTTTACGTGGCCCCAGTAGGTTTCAGGCTGCGGGCTCAGCTCCGGGTCGCCATAACTCTCAGATGTCGAGGCTTCGAGAAACAGGGCCTTATTGGCAAGCGCCAGGTTAATCATGTTATAGGTGCCAAGGCTGTTGGTCATCAGGATCTCTACCGCCTCGGTATAGAAATCCACAGGCGACGCTCGGGACGCGAAGTTATAGACGAAGTCGATGTGTTCGTTGATCTTTAAGGGCTCTCGTATGTCGTGCCTAATAAACGTGAATTTGTCGCTATCCTTTACATCTGAGAGGTTATCGAGGCGGCCGCTGCCCAGGTGATCGACTGCTATCACCTGTTCTCCCTTGTTCAGGAGGTACTCGCATAGGTGGGAGCCTATAAACCCCGCCCCACCAGAAACCAGAGATGTGACTGTCATATGCATTCACCTTCATTTAAAACTCTATGGTGGAGGAATCCCCTATGTTCAGCGAGTTCGATTTTCCGGAGAGGATTGCCCCGTCGCCGACGATGGATGAGTGAAGGGCCATCTTTCGGATTTCAGCGTGGTTGCCGATAATGCTGTCCTCGATGATGGAGCTGCTGATCTTCGTACCATCAGAGATCGATACGTTCGGCCCGACGATGGAGTTCTCGATCTCCACATCGACACCGATCGACACCGGCCCCAAGATGATTGAGTCCTTAGGATTCCACTTCCGGGCCGTTTGCTCCGATAGCAGCAGCCGGTTGACCTCGAGCAGCGACTCAGGCCTTCCGCAGTCATACCAGCTGTTCACTTCGAAGGTTCGGTACCTGGATCCTGACTCAACTGACTTCTGCAGGGCGTTGGTCAGCTGTATTTCGCCGTTACCCCGGCGGGAAACGACCTTCTCCAGCGCCCGGAACAACCCGGGCGTATCATCGATGAAATATACCCCCGCGATACCAAGCCTGGACGCCGATTTTTTCGGCTTCTCCACCAGCTTTTTGATCATCCCATCGCAGTCGAGATATACGATACCGTAGTGGGCGGGGTTGTCGATCTCCTTCACCCCAATCGACCCAGAGCACTCACCATTGACTGCGTGCTGCCGGGCAAAGTTGCTGTATCCGCCCTCGAAGATCATATCTCCCAGTGCGATCATAATAGGATGATCGCCGATCTCCTGGCGTGCCACGTAGATGGAGTGGCCGAGGCCCAGCTGCTGGTCTTGGCTGACGTAGGTGATCTTTCTGAACTTGCGGCGGTAGCTGGCGTCCACATAGTCGATCAGCTTGTCCTTCATATAGCCGACCACGATGATGACCTCGGAGGGCCTCAGATCGATCGCCCTGTCGAGGATATGCCCGATCACAGGCTTCCCGGCCACGTACACCATAGGTTTTGGTTTGGTGTAAGTGTGGGGATAAAGACGTTTTCCAGCCCCTGCCGCAGGTATCACTACTTTCATTCCCATCATCCTGTTCTTCTGACTGAGCCCATAACAGCCATATTATTTACCTTTATCGGATCTGTACCGTGTCGCAGCAGCGAAGAACGCGACCCCGAACGCTGCTATTGAAACCGCAATGCCTGGGAACGGTGTAGTCTGCTGTGTCGTGCCATTCGGCGATCCAGAAGCTTCAGGCATCATCGTGGTATTATTGTTTGCACTTACAGTGGACGTCGTAGCATCCCTCCCTGTAGGCGCAGCCTGGACGCTGGTCGCGTTAAAGGCGATCAGTTCCTTGGAGATCGTGCCGATCACTAGGTGGCCGTCGGCAACGACTGGCGATGCAAAGGTCTCGCCTTTCAGATCCGTGGTCCATTGTTCTGAGCCGTCCGCGGCGTTCAGCGCGAAGAGCTTACCGGCCTGGGTTACCCCATAGACCGTACTGCCGGAGACCGCTATATTTGAGTAAATCGGCCCGTAGTACCGGGAAACCCAGAGAAGTGTGCCATTAGCGGCAGAGTACGCTTTCGCGTACCCCCCGTAAGTGCCGATAAACACGGTCCCTGTCGCCGGGTCTACAGATGGAGTGGCATCGGTTTTATACCCCAGGTCGGAGGTCCAGACCGGTTTTCCGGTCGTCTCATCCAATGCAAACAACCGCCCGCTGTCTCTGGTAGAGATGAATACCTTGCCATCATATATCATGGGCGAAGAGTGGATATAGCTGGTCGTATTGTACGCCCAGGCCGCCTTTCCTGTAGCAGCGTCCAACGCATATACGGTTCCATTCTCCACCCCAATGAATACCTTGCCGTTGTCGCCGGCGGGAGACCCCTGCGTCGTGTTATCACTCAATTTCCACGCGGTGCTGCCTGAGTCCAAGTTCAGAGCGTAGAAGTCGCTTCCGTCGGTGCCCACGTATACCCGGCCATCGTAGATCAGCGGTGAAGAATACATGCCGTCTGAAAGCTGTGATTTCCAGAGCAGGTGTCCGTCAGACGCCCTCACACTAGAGATGTTTTCGTCGTACGAGCCGAAGATAACGGAACCGTTCGCAAGCGCGGGCGTACCCTCAACCGCTCCGTCCACATGGTAGGACCAGATCGTGTTCCCGGTGGATAAGTCGACAGCGATCAGATCCCCACTATTCGGGGAGCCATCAGTATAGTATACTGTGTTGCCGGAGACCAGTGGCGAGCCGATGATCTCGTTGTCAGCTGACCTGGTCCAAGAGAAGCCGAGCGGAGGTGTCAGCGATTCGTTTGCGTAGGACATATGCTGCGGGCCGTTTCCGAAGGAGGCCCAATCGCCAGATGCCAGCGCCTGTGCCGGCACAAGGGCCAGCAGCACCATGGATAATGCCAGGATCGCTTTTCTCATGTTAAACGCCTCCTGCGGCGGTAATCGTCTCGCCTTTTCTGACAGCGTCCAGCGGCACCTGTACTTTTACCGTCGAAGACCCTCCTGCCATAATGGTATATTCAGGCGTAGTATGGATATCGTCAGCTTCGCCGGTCGGATATGGCACAGTGAAGCGGTATGCTCCTGTCGTAGCATCGGCTTTCGTCTCGTTGTAGTAGGTCTTGGTGACGTTTCCTGAGGTGACGTTCAGGTTGATCATAACCTTGGCCCCCGGCTGCGCGTTACCCGTGATAGTAGCACCCTTTACGTATTCGAATACAAGCACCGGATCAATGCCGTGCGTCATATAGGCCAGCCGATAGTGCTCCAGGCCGCTGTCCATGCCGCCGATCGGGTTCTGGCCGCCAAGCCCGCAGTTGTAGTAGAGCCGGGAAAACATCGTACCGTAATATTTGCCTGTACCCTCCAATTTCATATCGCTTCCCCCAACCGTATTTGGCATACGGTAAGTGGTGAAATATGTATATGGATCATCTTTTGCCAGGATTGGCATGTTCTCGAAGATGCCGTTACCACCATCGATGTTATGCGCGGTCATACGCTTGTCAACCATCACGTACCGGCTGTTATGGCTGTCCATGATCTGGTCCGCCGCCGATTCGTTCTGTGCAAGGAAGAATTGTGCCGAGTCCTGGATACCGGTCTGGAAGTTATTGGATACCGACGGCCGCTCGCCAGGGTAGAGCACGTAGTTGCCATAGTCCCACCAAGTCATGACGCTATATTCCGGCATCTTATCCATGCCCTGAGCGTAGAGGTATGAAGTTGCTGGCGTATGGTCCCTCAGCCACAGGGCTGCATCATTCCAGTCAACCGTATACATCTCGAGTTCGGTGTCATTACGCACAGCTGTTGTATACGCAGGGATCAAGAGCAACAGTATGACGAGCACTGTCGATATAATCAGCATCTGAGGTACGCGCGCTTTTTTTCTCTTTGGGCTCTGATCGCCGAGCATCTCGAGATAACGGTTAAGCCCTGACGCGGCCAGCAGCCGGTAGATGCAATACCCGGCGTAGATGGCCGCAAGCGCGCCCAGGATATATAGGAAACGGGACTGGAGCAACCCGATAACGAATATGACGACAGACCAGACCAGGAATAATATTTCGGCGTTCGTCTGCTTTTTCTTGGCCATCGAGTATAGAAAGATAATGGCTCCTGCGATGGACAGCAGGGCTGCTGTCGAAAAGTTTAATACAGACGTCCCCAGCGAAAACTGGCCGCCGTACATCAGTAGAGGAGTTACTTCGGCGACTGAAGAGAGCACCAGGCTGCTGCCGCTGAGGTACGTAACCCCGTTCTCGATGTTGGCGAATGTGCTGGGCATCGCAACCATGACCAGAACGGTGATCGCCAATCCTGCGATGACTAGGCCCGCCGGTTGGGCAAACCAGGGGGCTTTCGACGATATCGCCACCCTGCGGAATACGTACATCCCCAGGAAGAAAATGGCGATTACCGCCATGATAATAACCTGGAACCAGGATAGGTATATGCCGCTGACCTCAAACCGGGCTCCCTGATATGTGGTGGCCGCGCCCGGCAGGATCAGGAGCAGCGCCACGATTGAGGCTATTACACCGGCAACTGACAGGTATTCTGAATTTTCACTCCTCATCGCGTCCAAGGCGTACTGTACGAATGCGTAGAGCGGGATGACCGCAATATATACTGGCGCTATGTCAAAAGAGTAGACCATCGCTGCAATTATAACCCCCGCCAGTCCAGCGTAGATCGCCGGCTCCCTGATTTTCGAGATGTTCCCGAAACTGAGCCCCTGCACTTTTCCTCGGGAGAGCGCCCGTGCAAATAGCACCAGCAGCGTCAGCGATAGCAGCACCTCAAACACATGATGATCTGTATCTGCGAACGTGGAACGAAATACCGAGGCGGGCAACAGAGCCATGACGAATGCCGCCAGAAGTCCCACCTTTTCGTTAAAAACCTCTTTAACGAAATAGTAGGCTGCCACTATGGCCAGCAAGCCCATTCCCACCGGCAGGAGCGCCGAGACCAGCTCGATGGTAAACTGGTTTGGGCTGCCCAGGCCAAAGACCAACGACAATCCGGCGGCGATCACATCAAAGAGCGGAGGCCAACCGACAAAGTAGCCGTTCGGGTAGTTGACATAAGCGTCATAAAAATTGGCAAACGGGAAGTTATGAACTGTGAAGGTGATCCGCCTCATATGGTAATACGGATCGAACTCGGTGAACAGAATATGGCCGTTCCGAATAGCGTAGAGTGTTGGCAGCATCCTGAAGAAAAGGCCGACGATGATGATACCCAGCAATAACAGGATTGGAGTTGAAGGCATTCCGAACCGCTTCTTGTCAGCGACGCTGGGAGCCTGCTGCGTTTCGGGCTTCGGAGAGCCGGTTAATGGCTTGACAGAAGGCTGTTCGGGAACCGGTTGCTTCGGTACTCCGTTCTTGATGAGCTGAGCCTCCTTGTGCTTCTGTTTTAATTGACGGGACTTCTTTTTCGAAGAGCTCATGATCGAAACCATTACTAAATCATGTTCTTTTATTTAATAGTTAGTGGTGCATGATCGGGACGTTCGTCAGAGCAAAAGGGCATGCGCCGACTCACTGGATATTCCCGGACACCCGCTGAACTATTCCGGGGGACACCCCCGCAGCCCGTCCCACTAACAGCCCCTGTTAGTGCACTTCCGGCCTGTTAATGGAATATATGCTAGCAAGCGCTATATTAGCCCATCCCGGACCGGGGAGCAATATGCCGAAATGATAGTAGCAGCATCAGAGGCCAATTGAGAAATTGTGCCAATGGCAATCGAAGCAAGAATCCGGCATCTTCCAGCCCATACGACCGTTTTCACTCTAAATAGAAACGATCTCAGCTCAGATACCAATATACGTGCTATTTAATTCTGCAACAACCCCCAAAATAATTGTAAAGGGGTCCGAAGTCACTATGCTTCGAGCAGCTTGAGCCTCATGCTATAGCCGAGCTTTTTCAATATTGCTCTGCGCGATCTTTGCAAGTGCCAACAATCCGATGATGACAAGGCTAAATAGGTTTATTATCATCATTGATTCGTTAAGCGCATGCACACCCCATGTTACACCGGCATTATCAGTTACCGTTCCTGAACTAGAGTATAAAAAGTTCCCGATAGATTGGAGGCCCAGCACAAGATATATAAGTGTTGGCTGTACGAGCGACTGCTCCGCGACGATCGGCTTTGCAGCTCGTGTCTGTGCCCAGGCAAGAGCAAGAGCGAAAACCTGGAAGAAAGTGTAAGTTACAAGCCACCAGCCTAGATAATTGGTATAGGGAACACCAAACAGCCCACCACCGTCATGCCAAATCCAGGTATTATTCAGGGTTGAGGCCACAGAGTCACTCCCCACGTCAAACATAGTCATCACAGCGCCTGCAAGAAGCGGAAGTGCGACAACATTGAACCGCCCCAGCCGTTCCTTAAGGTTTAGCCGTTCATCTGCTCTATCCAATAGCGTTGAAGCCACAAGCCAGGAGATATAACCAAGCCCGAAATAGACCAGACCAATCGTGATAGGCACATGGATGAGTTGTGGCTGTACTGTGTAGTGGTAATGCCCGAATGGGAAGCCTGTTTTTATGCTTAAATTTTCGTAAATATTGCCGATGATAAAGGATATGCCGAAAAACAAAAGGAGTTTTTTCCAGCCATATCGTCTAATACCGTGAGGAATTGCGAAAACGAACGTAAGAAATAAAGCGATCACGGCTGCGCTCGTTATACCGAAAATTGGCAATACAAATCCACATATGAGGGCAATCAGTACGATAAACCATTGTAGAATATCGGCAAACCTATCTTTGCCACTGACTATATTCTTGAACATTTCTTTTTCTCCTTTTAGAGTTTTCCTTTATCATGACTTGCCAGCCATGGATCGCTTAAGCTTCTGCAGTACGTCGAACCGGCGCATTTCGATACATAGTAGTAAAGGTACTTTCCTATTTAAAGCATATAGCGTTAAGCTAACGAGATGTAAAGTAGCTAATAGTGGAGACACGTAATGACCGACGTAATTCCTGAAACCCCGGGTGATGAAGAAATCCTTGTCGCCCGTGTATGTCCGATACCAGAGGTCGCAGATAATCTGATAAGCTCGGACGGTGTTCGGTTTGCGACGCTTGCCATCCCTGCCACCTGTGCGCTTTAGTTCGTCAATAATCGGCCCGATGTGGTCCTCTGTCGGGCAGAGAATTTTCCACTTCTCGCTGATGTACTTCACGGTCTGCATGTAGTGTTTAATAGTGACTTCGCGCTTGGTCTTATCTTTCTTTCTCCTGCTCGTGCTTTTCGCCATGCTAAAGTGCCGGAGGCGGCTCTTGACATTGGCGAGCATCTGCTGGCGCCCCCCTCAAAACTCTGGGCCACGATAGCGCCCGACATCGGTACATCGAATTTCGCTGTCATACTATCACCTTACAGACCCCCGGGATAATTATGCCGTCTCATTGAGCAACTATCCAACAAAGTGCACGTCGGGGGCCAGTGTCGAATGGTGGTGGGACAGCAATAAGGGGTGACAAGTGCAGCCTATTTTGAGTCTGACCACCTGCCCCAGAGATTAATAGTTAGTGGTACCAGACGAGCATAGCTTTTTCATAATACCGGCGCGCGTCAGATTGATCAATTTTTCGGCGTATGCTCGACACTACTTTCGTTGGTACCTTCATTGTTGCGCTACAAACGATACGGATAAACGGTACCGTCGAACGCTATAGGTCGAGGCTATTTCATCGCCGCGGTTAAGTGCCTAACCGGGGCATAAAGGACAACAGCATAGCCCAAGCTATACATGTTAAGATACATGGACAAAAGGACTGCCCAGTCAGGGTATGCAGAATACGGTAGAGAGAATGCCGGCGTGTAAGTCTATCAATCCGGAGACCAAGCAGGGGTCGAGTTTTCGAGCAGATGGGCATGATAGCCTGCCAAAAACCGAATTCTTCCCGTGGGGGGCTCCCTATTCAAGGGATGATACCTATGTGGGTGCAGATTAAATCCTACCGCTCCGTAAATGAATTCGTATTAGAGAAATAACCACTTTTGCCGGATATTTGCAGGATATTATATAACTATGTCTTATGAATGATTTTAAGGTGGAATATGCCATCGCAATTCTGGAAGAAGCCCGATGATCGGCAAGATCGCTCTGCAGATTTACGTGAAGGGATCACGCGTTCTGGGGAGGAGCCCTCCCGGAAAAAGGATAGCTCTGAGCCCCTGAAAAAGCTCGCTGATCTGGAGAAGTTCAAGGCGCTTCTGGACCAGAGCAACGATGCTATCTTTTTAACAGATGTTCCGTCAGGCCTTTTTCTATATGTGAGTCGGTCGGTGTGCGATCAGATCGGCTATCATGAAGCTGAATGCTATTCGCTTACTATGTATGACATCCTCCCTGAAAATAGTGGGGAACTAGACCGGATTTATTCCGGTAAATCCAGCTCGATCCTCTTCACCGCTCGAATCCATAAGAAGAACACTGAGGAGATACAGTGTGAATTGAACATGCGCAGGGTTAGATTTGAAAACAAGGAGTATGTTCTGGCGATCTCTAGGGATAGCACAGAGCGAATTCAGGCAGAGGAAGCGCTGCGGGAGAGCGAGGAGCGATTCCGTGCGCTGGCGGAAACCAGTGCGGCCGCTATCATCGTCTATCGTCAGAAGTTCATGTATGTAAACCCGGCTGCTGAATCGCTCACCGGCTACAGCAAAGACGAACTTCTGAACATGAATTTCTGGGATGTGATGCACACTGAGTTCAGGGAAACAGTCAAAAAACGCGGGCTGATGCGATTGCAGAGGGGAACAGCGCCAACCCGCTACGAGTCCAAGGTCGCCCGAAAAGACGGCCAAGAGCTGTGGATTAACATCTCCACGACGATCTTCCAGTACGAAAACCAGCCCGCAGGACTGGCTATCGCGATCGATATCACCGATCGCAAGCGGGCAGAGGAGGCATTGCGAGAAAGCGAGGAAAAGTTCAGGGTACTGGCAGAATCATCGACAGCCGCCATTGTCATCATACAGAACGGACGATATGTCAATGTCAATCGGGCTTCTGAACAGATCATGGGGTACTCGAAGGAAGAACTTACAGGTAAGAGGCTCGAAGAAACCATACACCCGGATTTCAAAGAGCAGGTCTTAGATCGATATTTCGCCAGGCATCGGGGTGAAGACGTGCCCTCTCAGTACGAGATAAAGATCGTCGCCAGAAGCGGGGAATCGAGATGGATCCAGCTTACGGCAGGTCGTATCATGTACCGAGGAAAGCCCGCGACCGTGGCGACGCTGTTCGACATCACGGAGCGCAAGCGGTACGAGAAAGAGCTGCGAGAGTCAAAACAGCGTGCGGAACTCTACCTGGACCTGATGGGACATGATATAACCAATATGAACCAGTCTCTAATGGGATACCTAGAGATAATGGAAATCCAGCAAGAGGCCGGAGCTAGCAACAAGGATCTGATTGAAAATTCAATCGAGATCATAAGGCGCAGCTCTCGGATGATCAGCGACGTAAAAAAGCTCACTCAGGTGCAGGCAGAAAAGGCCCCGCTGAAGAACGTGGACGCATGCGAAATACTTTCGGTGGTAAAATCCCGCTATTCGAGCCTGCCTGACAGGCAGGCAACGATTAATTATGTTAAGGGATCGGATTGCATTGTCAGAGCAGGCGACCTGCTCAGTGACGTGTTTGATAACCTCATCGATAATGCGATCAGACATTCGACCGGGCCGGTGATAATTGATCTCACCTACGATCAAGTGATCCTTGAAGGTCGCAGGTATTACAGGATATTTGTTACGGACACCGGGCCGGGCATCCCAGATAATTTGAAGAAGAAAATTTTTATGACCGTCAAAGAGTCCGGAGAAAAGACCGAGCGCAGAGGCTTTGGCCTTTATCTGATCACAAAAATAATCGACTATTACCATGGCAGGGTCTGGGTGGAGGATCGGGTACCAGGCGACTACACGCAGGGCGCCAGATTCGTGGTTATGCTACCCGCATCAGAAGGGTGACTGCCCACACAGCTAAACCCAGTAGGATTCCATTGCCCACGAGCCCCGATAATCTTAAGTTCGTGGTTTGACCGCGGACCCCTTAGCGAATTATAGCAATTAATGTAAATCTGCTATTGAACATAGTCGTCGTGAACTACCATGCCCTGAAGGGCATGGCTTCCTGTTTTATTGAAAAGCACTCGCCACATTGATGGTAGAGGTGCTGATCTCCATTCAAGCTCCGGTTTTTCTCCGGCACGGGCAGGTTCCCGGCCCATTGGATTTTATTTGCTCCTTGGTCTGCCCCGCTCCCCCACAAAAATATTTTACGATCGCCAGCACCTTGCAGCCCTTGCAGAGGACGCTTAAAGGCGTCGCTGTAACCAGGTAGGTGATAAGGGTTTCCACGTAAATGCCTGGCGAGCTAAGGAGACTCGGTTCAATGTCGCCCTGAATGGGATGGGGTTTTCTCTTGCTCTGTGTTCGTTATCGATAAAATGGTTGGCTTTGTGCCCGTGAAGGAATACGAACGCTGTGTTGTGCGCAACCGATCGGTAAACCCGGTAAGGAGTGGATAACACGATCATCTATATAGGTACAACCACCACATCGAACTGGGGGTACTGGGTTATTAGAGAAATCGTAGAGTGACTTCTTCTAACTTCTTCAGCTCATAGCTTACGCGGTGCCCTTACTAGACATGGCCTGCGTGATCACGGTGGTGATTTCTCTAATGCTTGTGGGCTTTTTGAGAAAGTGGTATGCTCCTGCCTTGATAGCATCTTCCTGGGCAGAGATGTCACCGCTGATGAAGATGATTTTAGTCTCGGGCTCGAGCTTCAGCATTTCACGTGTCGCTTCGATGCCGTTCATGACGGGAAGCCGGTAGTCCATGATCACCACCGATGGCTTGTTGTCACAGCCGGTGAACTTCTTCACGGCTTCTAGGCCATCGTTGGCAACAAAGCAGACAGGTATACCCTTCTTTGCCAGTGCTTTCTGATAGACTACGATAAGGTCCTTTTCGTCGTCGACGATCGCTGTACACATCTGAAATTTTTGATCATTTTTATCTTGCATGTCTTGATCCCTCGCGCCGTTGAACCGTTCATCATTGAACGGATAAGGAGCAATTCTTCATTGACATCTTGATTTGATAGTGTTTGGTGGTGGATTAAACGGGTTGCACGAAAAACGATTATTTATAAAAATATCTAGATGATAACGTATGGGATTCTCTGTATAATAAAATGCAGAAGCACGCCGATTTTATAATTATATATCGCATGAAATACTGTCCATAATCGCTACGGAGGCCCTGGTATTTACGATTTAATTTTAACTTAAGCCCATGCATAATATATATTTGACGAGCAAGTATATAATTAACATATGATTATTTTATAATTATAATGGAGGGGATATCATTCAAAGGAACTTAAAACATAGCATATTGTTAATAGCACTCATCGTACTGCTATGCGCAGGGCCTGTAGAGCTATCAATAGCATCTGCCAATGCTTGCAGCGATAACGGAAATGGTAACGGCAATAACGGCAATAACGGAAATAACGGAAATAACGGCAATAACGGAAATGGTAACGGAAATGGTAACGGAAATGGTAACGGTAATAACGGAAATGGTAACCTTGTCATAACTGGGACCAAGTTCTTGGACTTAAACGGCAATGGCAATCAGGATCGTGGGGAGCAAGGGATACCTAGTGTCACTATAAAACTCTATAACTCTAAGAACGTGCTTGTTTCCCAGACTCAGACTGACAAGAAGGGATCCTATGAGTTCATGCGTCTCGCGGCAGGTACTTACACTGTCACAGAAGTGGTGCCCGCAGGCTATATCAATATTACTCCTATGAGTGCGGTTGTCACCGTCGGATCCAATAATAGGAGGGCAGTAATAGATTTTGGAAACGCGAATCCTGCTACGATTAAAGGTTTGAAATACAACGATCTAAACTCCAATAAAAAATTCGATAATGGTGATCAGGGGCTGCCTGACTGGACCATTCAGCTGCAAAGTTCGAACGGATCCATACAGACAGCAGTCACAGGTATAGGTGGCGAGTACCAGTTTGCCAACCTGAAACCTGGGACTTACAAGATCAGCGAAGTCGTAAAATCAGGGTATACTAATACGACCCCGACCAGCCGTATGATCACAGTGACATCGGGACAAACGCTCAACGTCACAGCAAATTACGGGCTTTTCGGCAATATGCATGCGGCCACTCAAAAGTTCGCGTATGTCGTGAACGACAATAGCAACAACGTCACGGTATTTGATATCGCAACCAACGCGCTCGTAGCGAACATTTCTGTGGGGGCGAACCCATGGCGTATCGCGATCACACCGGATGGCGCACAAGCGTATGTGACCAATCAAAACGATAACAGCGTATCAGTGATCGATACCTCTACGAACGGAGTAATTAACACTATCCCGGTAGGTGTGGCCCCTACGGACGTAGCATTTACGCCCAGCGGTGCTATAGCGTACGTCACAAATGGTGGCTTGGGCAGCGACGTTAGTAATGTCTCGGTCATAGACACCGCATCGCAAACAGTCATAGCGACAATACCCATAGGATTCCAGCCCTATGGCGTTGCGGTATCACCCAACGGTAACCAGGCATACGTAACCAATGGCGAAGGTAACGTGTCGGTCATCGATACGACGCTAAATACTGTGATCGCCAATATCACCCTGGGACCTGATCAAGGCCCGGCTGGTGTAACGTTTACGCCGGACGGAACACTGGCATTTGTAGCCGAACAATTCAATGGTTCGGTGGCAGTGATCAACACCGCCAGCAGGCAGGTCGTCAACACGATCGTCGTCGGACCGCAGATTGGAACATTCCCGACCAACGTTGCAGTAGCGCCAAACGGTACGTTGGCATACGTGAGTAATTCATTTGCACACAATATCGGTGTGATTGATATACCCTCCCAATCGGTCGTAGGCTCGCCCATATCAGTACCTGGAATCGCGGCATTTGTGATGATTTCGCCAGATGGCAAAGACGCTTACGTATCTATCAATAACCTGAACGAGGTCGTAAAGATTGATACTGTAACCAGCCAGATCACAGGTTCGCCGATACCAGTAGGGTCGAACCCTCAGGGCATCGCGATCAATCCGGATCCATGAGCAGTAAAAAGATCAAAGAACTCTAAGATTTAATGAGAACTGTGGGCCCTATGGGCCCACAATTTTTATCCCATAGCCACAAATTCGATTACTACAGATTTCACGATTGGAAAATAATAAAATTTTTAACGTGACACGACAAAATAACCGATATGGACATTAACATCGACGAGGAATGCTTGTCAAAAATCGCCAGGGAGGTTGACTGGAACTCCGTATCCCCGGCAATCGGCAAGCTTGCCGTCGGCCCCAGCTATCAGCTCTTAAAAGTTGTCCATCGTCTGGAAAAAACGCTACGTAAAGAACTGATGAGTTTTGACCTGACCAACACTCAGTTCAGCATGCTGACCAGCCTCATGGTGCTGACAAAAAGCGGAAAGATCGTCACCCAGATGGACTTGGCAAAATATCTCAACGCGGACAAGATGATGGTTTCCGAGGTCCTACGGACGCTGGAAAAGAAAGGGCATATCATCAGGGAGCAACACCCGGTAGACAGGCGTGCAAAATCACTCGTTGTGACGGAAAAAGGGCTCACAACGATCGATGTCGCCTTAAAAAGGGCGTTGATACTCGAAGAAGGATTTTACTCTGTTTTAGGCGACGAGAAGGACGATCTGATCCGGTTGCTTAAAAAACTGACATGATGCCTCTAGGATATGGATCTGATTGCTCGGTTTTATGCAGTTCGTTTTTAGCCGTGAACCACTTGGTGAATTAGAGTTTTCGTGTCTCTCTAAAAAAGTGTTTTGTGTTTTCGTGCTACCCTACGGGAACTCTGGCAAGGTATTCAAAACAGTGCGATGATCATATCGCCAAGTCGCCAGATCTATAGGGGCTATCTGTTATAGTGACTGGCGTTCGTCCGAATACCACTAAATATATATGTTCCGGCCACAGATTGAGACACTAATGGAAGGGGATGTAAAGGATATTGTGCTGGCGCGGCTGGAGAAACGCCTTAAGGATAAGGACGAAGAGATCCGCTCTTTAAGGGAACGCGTCCACAGGATTGAGTCTGAGGACCCAGACCGAATGAAAACGCTCGAAGACAGGGTGGTCCACCTGGAAGGGGAATTAGCAGAGACGCAGATCGCGCTCTCGGAAACGCTAAAAAAGCTGGGTAGCTTTGAGTGCCTGTTCAACGAGCTGCTTGAGAGGTTTTCCGAGGACGACGGCTTGGTTGATATGGCCGATCCGGATCTGTCGCTGGATGGTCAGAAGGATCCCAGGGAGTTCCAGCTCTACAACCAGTATGTAGCAAGCGGAGCGGATCAGGAAATCTTCGTGAGGGAGCGTAATAATGACGGAAAAGAGGAGTCTAAGGACGCGCTGAGCTTTTTCCGTGTCTCAAAAAGCTCCTAGTCGACGGTTCAACCCCCTATTACGATTAATTAAATGTGAGTCTTATGCACATCAAAGAGATCGAGCTGACGAACTTTAAGTCGTTCGCACGCAAGGTCAAAGTGCCTTTCTACGACGACTTTACCACTATCTCCGGGCCCAATGGCTCCGGCAAGAGTAACATTATAGATAGTATCCTCTTCTGCCTCGGCCTCTCGAACTCACGAACCATGCGAGCGGAAAAGCTCACCGATCTAATCTACAACGCCGACGGCAAAGGCCCTGGCGTTGCCGAGGTGACCATTCGGTTCGATAATACCGATCGGGAGATGCCCATGGAGATGGACGAGATCTCGGTGACTCGACGGATCAAGTCCAGCGATAGCGGCTACTACAGCTACTACTATTTTAATGAGAAGCCCTGTTCACTCAACGATATACATGAACAGCTTGGGAAAGCTAAAATTTCCCCCGACGGATACAATGTGGTGCTTCAGGGCGATGTCACCCGGATCATCAGCATGAGCGATATTGAGCGACGCAAGATCATCGACGAGATCGCCGGTACCGCCGAGTTCGATGAAAAAACCGATAAGGCGCTCTCCGAGCTGGATGTCGTTCGGGAGCGCATCGAGCGGGTGAACATTATCATCACCGAAGTTGAGGGCAGGCTTTCCCAGCTAAAGCAGGAACGGGATCAGGCGCTGCGTTACCAGTCCTACCGGGATGAGAAGATCAGGAACGAGGGCTTCCTGCTGCTATCGGAACTGAACGACGCCCGACAGTCGCTGGAGTTGCTGCTCGAGGATCTCAAGGAGAAGGCGTCGAAGCGCGAATTTATCATCTCCGATGTGGAATCGAAGGTCATCGTGGTCGATCGCCTCAAAGCCGAGATCCGGACGCTGAGCGAGGTCATCGCTAAGAAAGGCGAGGAAGAGCAGATCAGGATCAGGCGGGAGATCGAGGAGGCTCGGGCGGGCATTAAGGCATGCTCCAACATCATTGAGTTCTCTAAATCGGAGACAGGCAACCGGGAGCGTGAGAAGCAGAAGCTGTTTCTGGACATCGAGGCAGCGAACGGGCAGATCGAGTCCTTAGCGGCGAAGGTCGCGGAAGAGGAGCAGCGAAAATCCAGTCTACACGGTGAAATCAGGCGCCAGGAGGCGGCGCTGGACGAAGTGCACGGTAAGATCACGCTAATGGATTCCAAATTTGAGGGCGTCAGGACGAAGCTGTCAGAGCTTAAGGGCGCCCTGGAGATAGCGAGAAACCTGCGCAATGAAAAGGTTAGGGAGAAAGACCGTATTTTGGATTCGGCACGTCGCAAACAGGATGAGGAGATGGATGCCGATTCCGCCATTGCCTCAGGCCGGAGCGAAATCGAAGGCGTGAAGGTCGAGGGAGGCAATATAGAACGTGACATCATTGAGCTCCAGCGCCGATCACGGGCGATCTCGTCGGACATCTCGGACATGGAAAGCGCTCGTGCCCGGGCGAAGCAAGATCAGCTCGCGATAGAGTCGAAGCTGCGGAAGCTCCAGGAGGAGTATGCTAGGGCCGAGGGACGGATTAGGGCGTACGAGGAATCAGATTACAGCCAAGCAGTCGAGACTGTCCTGCAGGCAAGGAATAGCCGGGGACTGCCGGGCATCTACGGCACCATCGCCGAACTAGGCAAAGTCGACGATCGCTACGCTATGGCGCTGGAGGTTGCAGCCGGTAATCGGCTGCAGAACATCGTCGTGGATAATGACGAGGACGCATCGCGCTGTATCTACCACCTGAAAGATCTGCGGAAGGGCACCGCCACATTTTTGCCGCTGAACCGTATGCGACAGCGCCCCCCTATGCGCGAATTCAAGGATCAGCCAGGTATCATCGACTACGCCATTAACTTGGTCGACTATAACCCGAAATACGACGGGGCCTTCTGGTACGTGTTCGGCGATACAATGGTCGTCGATACGCTGGAGACCGCCCGTCGCATGATTGGCAGCATCAGGATGGTTACCTTAGACGGCGATCTCGTCGAGAAGAGCGGCGCGATGACCGGCGGCTCCCGCCATAAGTCTAGGCTCAAGTTCAAGGCCTCTGAAAAGGAGCGGATCAGGACGATCGCGGAGCAGATCACCGCGGCCGAATCGGAGCGAGACATGGCCGTCTCGAAGGTGGAATCGGTCGATGGGCACATCTACTCAATCAAGAAAGACCGATCAGAGCTGGAGTCCCAGATCACGAAGCTATCATCCCGAAAGGACGAGATCGCGGCAAGGGCAGGCCGGCTGCTGATCATGATGAGAGAGAAAGAGGCTGCCATCATAGCACTACGGGATGAGCGCCGCCAGTTGCGGGATGAAATGATCCAGATCGAGGATTCCATCACAAAGGCAGATTCCGACATCACCTCGCTATCGGCCGATACCTCTAAGCTGGAAGGTGAGTTGAAGGGCTCGGAGATCCCTCAGCTTACCGAGGAGGCGACCCGGATCGAAGAGGAGATGCGACGCCTGGAAGGGCGCATCCGAGACATCGAGGCGGGCATAGCCTCCGGCAAGATGGAGCAAGGCTTTGTACAGAATCGCGTCGACGAGAATCGCAAGCGCCTGCAGGAGATTGATGGGAATATCGTGGCCCTGCGGGAGAAGATCGCAGAGAACGAAGCACAGATCAAAGGACATAAGGGGAACATGTCAGATCTGAACAAACGGGAAAAGGAGATCGAGGCCGAGCTGGTTGGCATGAAGAGAAAACGTGACGAGATATCCGAGACACTAACCAAAGCTGACCATGATCTCTACGATGCCCGGCGCTCGCTGGAGCGGATTACCGGCCTGCTGAACACACTGGAGATCTCCCGGGACGAGAATATCGAGAAGATCCGACGCATGGAAGGGATGGTGCAGCAGAGGGGCGTCACACCTTCCGAAGATGTGCCTCCGCTGGATCGGATTAGAGCGAACATTTCGCTGCTGGACCGTAAGATGCGGGAGTTGGAGCCGGTCAACATGCTCGCAATCACTGAGTATGACTCGGTGGAAGCCCGGCTAAAGGAGACCACCGAGAAGCGCGACATCCTGACCAGGGAGCGCCAGGACCTTCTGGACAAGATCGAGCACTACAAGACCATGAAGAAGGAGACATTCATGACGACATTCAACTCGATCAACGATAATTTCCGGGGCATTTTCCGGGACCTGTCGGACGGGTTCGGCGAGTTGATCCTGGAGAAGTCGGAAGATCCGTTTACCGGCGGGCTTACCATCAATGCCCAGCCCCATGGCAAGGCGCTGCAGCGTATGGATGCGATGTCTGGTGGAGAGAAGAGCCTGACAGCGCTGGCTTTTATCTTCTCGATCCAGCGGCACAGGCCCGCACCATTCTACGCGTTCGACGAGGTAGACATGTTCCTTGACGGCGCGAACGCGGAGCGGGTGGCTCGAATGATCAAGTCACTGTCCGGCAACGCCCAGTTCATCGTGGTGTCGCTGCGCAAGCCAATGATCGAGTCGGCAAACCGCACCATCGGCATCGCAATGCAGGAGAACAACATCTCGAGCATCACGGGAGTGAGGCTCTATGGCAATTGATACTCCGGCAGAGCCAGAACTCCAGTCGCAACAGCAGCAGCCACAGGAAGAGTCCGTCGAGATCCTGCTTGAGATGGCCCGCAATGGCGAGATCGATCCGTGGAACATCGATATCATCGACATTGTGGACCGATTTCTACGCAAGATCGAGGAGCGTGAAAAGATCGACCTCCGTGTGTCCGCCCGGACACTGCTATACGCTTCAATCATGC